>JBDSDL010000001.1:0-3914 GCA_039920585.1 Nitrospiraceae bacterium
GCCGGCTGTGGAGAGGG
Organism: Nitrospiraceae bacterium; assembly: GCA_039920585.1. Lineage (GTDB taxonomy): Bacteria > Nitrospirota > Nitrospiria > Nitrospirales > Nitrospiraceae > Palsa-1315. The sequence goes on from JBDSDL010000001.1 coordinate 18, forward strand.
GGCGAAACTGCTTCAGGAAGGGGAAGACGGAGGGATTGTCGCCTATCCCTTCACGGGAGAGCAGGGATCGATGCTCTCCTCGTTTCGCATAGACGCCCTCGCACTTATGAGGGAAAAGTGTGGTGGCCTCTACACCATTGTGCGTGAGGGGGAAACGAAAGGGCGATCTCGCATAGTCAGCCCGATGGCAGGCGCGGAGGAGATCGTGCAAGAACGACGATGGGGCATTCAATTTCAGTGTAAGTGAAGTGCCCGCGCCCAGGAAGCCTAGCAGGCCGTGGGACAGTGTGTTGGCATTCTAGAGCTTCGATAGGCCGACTGTGTGTCTGCGACGAACTCAGTCGAGTGGGACGGGTGAGATGCGAAGGCACGAGGGTTCGGACCTTGAACTTCGATCCTCTGGTCGCGCCTTTCTCGCGCCACCGTCTCTGGGCTGGCGGGACTTTTCCGCTTCCTGCTAGGACCGAGTCGGTTGCGCTCGGGTCAGGTCATCGATGGTCAACAGGCTGACGAGTACCAGCCCTTCAGCTTCAACCTTGCGCCGCCCATCCTGTTCCTTCCGATCTACGATCACCAATGCATGCGTCACAGTCAGGCCTGCACCCCTGGCAGCCGCAACAGCCTTGAGAAGAGAGCCCCCGCTCGTCAACACATCATCTACGATCAAGGCGCGATCTCCAGGACGCACGGCTCCTTCAATCAGTTTCCCCAGTCCATGGTCCTTGGCTTGCTTCCGTACCACGAAAGTACGCCACTCCCGGCGAGGAGTCGTTCCGTAACCATAGTCCGAGATGGTTGTCGCAATAGCGATCGCACCGATTTCGAGCCCTCCAAGACAGTCGATCGTGGCTCCAGCTAATGCGTCATGCGCGAGATGCCCCACGAGCCGGCGAGATCCAGGATAGGCAATGAGCGATCGACAATCGACATAGAAGGGACTGGTCTGGCCGGACGCCAGTGTGAATCCTTTGATCGGATCCCACTTGAACGACTGAGTGTCATGAAATGCGCGCGCGAGGTCGTCTCGTGCCGTCATGATCGATTGTCCACGAGGGCGGCGAAATGCTGCATCACTCGCTGCGGGGGGACTACGTAGAAAAACAGATATTTCATTGCCTTGTGCTCCATTCCACGTTAGGGTCAAATGACCCTACCAGCACCCAGCTTGCTTGAAATCGCACCGTCAGCAAGACCCATGCATCCCTGGTGGGCACGTGGTTGCTGGTCGTCTAGGCGGTTCTGTCTTTTCAACGTCCGGAGGAGGCTGACCCTCGACCGAATCCTTCGTACGGGGTTCCGACGAAGGATTCGGGTGAATAGCACATCCGGACCAGACCGACGCAAGACTCATAATCAAGATCCACGTCAACAAACTGCGACCTCATTGCGAAATGTGGATGCGCGTTAAATGTTCAATATCTTGGCATAGCGTGATGGCAAAGTGAAGCGACAACCGATGGGCCACATCCCTTACTCTGCACATCGACGAATCGGCTGGAGGTTGATCCTCTTACTCAGTGCCTGTCTGTTTGGCCTCTCGTCACCAACCCTTGCCGAACCGACCGCCCCTACCGATAGCCTGCTCGTCAAAGGATTTTCTTTCACCGGAAACACGGTGATATCGCAAGCCGAGCTGGAAGCGCTCACTCAGCCTAGCGTCGGTCGCTCGCTCACGCTGTCCGGACTCGAGGAGGTCGCGGCCAGCGTCGCAGCGCTCTACAAACAGAAAGGTTACACACTCGCGACGACCTACGTGCCGCAACAACAAATCCGATTCGGCGTGGTCACCATCGCGATTTTGGAAGGCCGCGTCGGAGAAATCTTCGTCACCGGCAATCAACATTATTCGACGGAATTCATTCGCGGCAGGTTCGCCCAAGCCATGGAGGACAAAGTTGTCCGGAACGTCGCGCTCGAGCGTGCGCTGCTTCTGCTCAACGAGTATCCAAACTTAAAAGTCTCCGCTTTACTGGAGCCTGGCGCTTCGACCGGATCGACGAATGTCCGCGTAAAGGCTGAGGACAAGCTGCCGATTCACGCCACGTTGGATTACAACAACTACGGTTTTAACAGGATCTCGCGAAACCGTTTTGGGGCGGGCATCGAAGTCGGCAACGTGTTGTTCGACGGCGCAACACTGAACCTCAACGGAATCATGGGCCAAGATCCGGACCGTTTGTTGTTCCTCATCGGAGCCTATGCCGTCCCCATTGGAGTTCACGGAACCAAACTGGTCCTCTCAGGTTCCGACGGACGGTTCGACGTCGGGGCCGAGTTGGCCGCGTTACAGATCCACGGCACCATCAAAACGTATGACATCTCTGTGAACCATCCCTTCATCAAGACTCGATTTCAGACGTTGATGGCCGAAACGGGGTTCGCGTCGAAAGACAGCCGGTTCTTTACGTTAGACAGTCTTACGGGTGACGACGCAATCCGCTTGGTCAAGTTCGGCGTGAATTACGATCGGCTCGACATGTCGGGCCGAACCTATGTATCGCTCTATGGTTTCCAGGGGCTCGGCGAGATGTTGGGCGGCATGGCTAATGATGCGCCACTGGCCAGCAGACAGGGGGCCGACGATCGCTTCACCAAAGCGACACTATATACCGGACGCATTCAGAGTCTCGGCCACGGTGTGCTGCTGGTCGTACGAGCGAATGGGCAAGCCACGACAGGGCCGGTCGTGGTCATCGAACAAATGTTGTTGGGCGGACCGGATTCGGTACGCGGCTATCAGCTCGGCGAACGGTTCGTCGATGAGGGCTATACCGTCTCGGCTGAAACGCGCGTCCCGTTCCTCCCGTCGGTGCTTGGCGCTACGCAAGCAGGAGTCTTCATCGACCATGGCGCTGGGCTGTTGCGCAATCCCCAGCCCGGCGAACAGCACTCCAGCAGTTTGACCGGAACTGGTGTTGGCTTGCAGACAGAGTTGCCCTACTTTTCAACCAGGTTGCGATTCGATGTCGGGTTTCCCATCGGTCCCACGCCGGCCGGGGGAACCATTGCCGGAGACCGCTCTCCGATCTTCTATTTACAAGCCATTGCACGGTTCTAAGCCCTATGCGAGTGACTCTTCCTGGCCATAGGAACACAATGATGTCCACTGTGATTCGTAATAACTCGTTGGAACAGCAGCTTTTAATTTGGTTAACTCGGGATAGCCCCTTCGAGGCATATCGTTGGTTTAACGACTTTTCTTCATGTATCAGCGATCATCTACATAGAAGGAGCCCTCTGGAACAATGACCAACCGGACCTCTCAGCAGATCACAGTCGGTAGCCGGTGGCGTGGATTTTCAAATCCGTACCGAGCCCTCTGTGCCGTCCTGGCTTTGCAGCAGCTTTTCCTGCCGAGCCTGGTCGTGGCCCTTCCAAGCGATGGCAACGTGGTCGGCGGCCACGCGACCATTCAACATGTTAATCCGCACCAGTTGGATATCCAACAGACCACCGATAAGGCCATTCTCAACTGGGAAAGCTTTTCGATCGCAGGGGATGAAACCGTTCATTTTATGCAACCGTCTGTGCATTCGATCGCATTGAATCGTGTGGTCGGAACCGACCCCTCCGTGATTCTGGGACACCTGCAATCGAACGGCCGCATCTTCCTCTTAAACCCGAACGGTATCCTCTTCGGCGCCGGCGCCCAGATCGATGTCGGCGGATTGCTCGCCACCACGCTGCAAATTCGTGACGATGACTTCATGGCAGGCCGGTACCTCTTTGCCCAAGATCCGCTCAAAGGACTCCGTACAGTCATCAATCGCGGAACCATCCACGTGTCCGACCACGGTTTTGTGTTTCTAGCGGCGCCGGGTGTCTCGAACGAAGGGCTGATTGTGGCCAACCTCGGCACAGTTGTGTTGGGATCGGGCCCGTCGCTCACGGTCGATC
>JBDSDL010000002.1:0-14041 GCA_039920585.1 Nitrospiraceae bacterium
CCGTGTCTCAATCTAGGGGGTCAGTCTACATTGCCTGATGCTTCGAGGCCAGATGATGACCTTCAGGCTTTCCCCATTTGCGGAGTAGCTCCCCGTACAATGCTAAAAAAACCTCCCTCAAACCCAAAGCTGATAAGGTCGATTTTTCTACGGCTTTGACCTATCCTTCCGCTTATTCAAAAACAAATGATTGCGGGTGAGTGAGGGCGTCAATAAGTTCGTAGAGGGAAAGACCTCCTGAGAGATCCTTCAATACGCTTCGGCGAGGGGGAGTTCGGTGGCCATGGCCCCTAACCGCGCCTATGTGGGTAATCGAAGAGCCTGCAGAATGGTCTCGTAAAGTTGTTCGATGGCGGCATCTTTCGTCAGGAAGGAGATCGCACCTGCGTCCCGCATTGCTTTTTCCACCTCCTTATTATTATCCACGGATAGTCCGATCACAATGGTATGTGGTAGTTCTCTCATCAGCTGATGGGTCGCTGCTATGCCGGAAACGCCAGGCATGTTAACGTCCATGATCACGACGTCTGGTGTGAGAGATTTTGCGAGAGTCACGCCTTGTTCTCCGTCCGTCGCTTCGCCCACCACTTCCATATCCGTATATTCTTCCAGCACTTTGCGAAGGCCTTGGCGCACCATGGTGTGGTCGTCTACCAAGAGGACTCGCGTCGGTGAAGTCTTAGAAGCATTTTGCGACGAGAGACCCCGCAGTGCGTCCCCGTTCTCCGCTGTGTGGAACTCCGATGGCGCGGGTGAAACTTGCCGCAACTTACTCTCTGGGGCACGCTGAAAGTTGGCCTGCTCCAATGACATCTCCTCATGCGGAACCACCAACGTGACCTTGGTCCCTTGCCCCGGTGCAGACACGACGCTCATACGACCACCTAAGTCTTCCATTCGCTCACGGATACTAAAGAGCCCAAACTTCGTGGCCTTGTCAGTCGCAGAGCCATAAGCGGAGTTGATTCCTGCACCATCGTCGCTGACGCAGAGGTGCAACATCCCGTCCTCGAGCCAGACCGATACCCGAGCATGAGCCGTTCCCGAATGCTTGGACACATTGATCAACAACTCCCGGACCGAATGAAACAGGAGTACTGCCTGATCTTCCCTTACCGCGAGCGCTGCGTCACAATCTACTGCGACAATCAGTTCTTGCTGACTAAGTTGGTCTGCCAACCATTTAATCGCCACGGCGAATCCCAATTCACGGAGGATAGGAGGATGCAGTTCCGCCACCAGTGATCTGGCATACGTGAGCGCCTTGGACAGCACACCCTCCAACTCCTGTGTCAAGCCGAGCAGCCGCGGAGTCATTTTTTCCCGTTTGGCTTGGTTCAGCTTCATCTGTCCCACCACTAATAACTGGGCGAGGTAATCATGCAGCTCCTTCGCTATACGCTGGCGTTCCCGCTGTTCTGTCAAAGTCAATTCGGACGCCAAGGCTCTCAATCTCGTCTGGGAATAGAGCAATTCATGCGTCCGTTCCGTCACTTTGTGTTCCAGTGTAACTGTCCACCGTTGCTCGGCGCGGTATACTGCTTGCTCCCCTTCAATACGGGCTAGTTCGTTCTGCTTTCGCTCGGTGATGTCCTGCACGGTGCCGAGAATTTGGATGGGACGTCCCTCCACATCGCGAGCAAATACCACATTGCGCAAGGTGACCCAATGCCACTCGAGTGAATGATGCTGCACCCGGCATTCGAATTCCAGGACTTCGCCGTCGCGTAGGTGCGGCAGGCCTGTGAGAGAATCCAACACATGGGGTAGATCTTTCTGATGGACCATTGCTTTGAGAGCCTCTTGGTCGACTAGCAGGAGCTCCTCCAATGTGTAGCCAAGCAGGGCGTCAGACTTGGCATTCGCAAAAAGGTTCCGGTGGGTAAGCAGATCATAGATAAAAACCGTGGACGGCATCGCATCCACCAGACTTTTGACAAATCGTTCCCGTTCCGTGAGCTCCTTCACCAAAACTCGTGTTTCTTCATCCCGCTCATAGAGGCGCAATAATGCCTTTGCCGCGCCGAGCAGTTCAGCGGATTCGACTGGTTCGGTCAAATAGACATCCGCCCCGCCCGCCAGACCCATTACCCGTTCCTCAGGCCTGACACAGGTAGCTGAGACCTGGAGAACCATAATTTGCGCGGTAGAGGCGTTGGTCTTGATTTGCCTGCAAACCTCCAGACCATTGATATCCGGAAGCCCCACGTCCAATAGAACCAGATGAGGTCGTTCCTGATTCACCAATTTCAATGCATCAATTCCGGTCCCGGCTTCCAGCACTCGATAACCAGCGCGCTCAAAAATCTTTGTTTTGGCGTACCGCAGGCCTTCGTGGTCATCGACATTGAGGATGATATGCTGAAAAGAGCTGGTCATGATTGCTTCGAAGGCGATTCTAAGGTTACGTGAGAACCCGTGAATGAGTCAGGGATTACTTTCTCCATCACGCGTCGAAGAGTGGATTCGGACAGGTCGTTTTTCAGAATAATTGCGCGCGAGGGTTGTTCGAGCAGGGATCGCGCTTCGACGGAGAGAGTCTGAGACGTGACTACGATGATGGGGGTTCCGACGAGTTTCTCTGATTCGGCCATGTCTCCTATGAATTGCCATCCAGATCGGCCGGGCATATTGAGGTCGAGAAAAATCAGATCTGGCTGAACTTCCCGACAGACCCGAATGCCTACCATGCCGTCTTCGGCTTCCATGATGGTACAGGGGATATTCACCAGGCATTTTTTGAGGATGTACCGAAACGATTCCTCATCGTCAACGATCAGGATCAATGGCGGTTTTTTTGTACCGGATAAGAGATCCACCGGCACCGACGGGCCAATCAGGTGGTCAAGTGTCGCAATTAAAGCTTCACGGTCCACTGGTTTGACCTGATAGGCATCGGCTCCCAACACGGATCCTTTCATCCGGTCCTCGACAGTTGCGACGATGAGAATGGGAATATCCCGAGTGGCCGCGTCGCCTTTCATATTCGCAAGCCATTGCCAGGAATCTTCCCCGCTCAGCATAATATCCAAGATGATCGCAGCGGGCCTAGCCTGCCGCAAGAAACGCTTGGCCTCCCGAAGACCGGCTGTGGGAATCGCTTGGTAGGGGGTATTTCTAAGAAATGTTTGATAGATCAATCGAGTCTCCGGATGATCCTCGACGATGAGCACGGGAATTCGGGAGGTGTCCAGGGGGAGATCTTTGGCCGCGACCGGCCCGAGGCGGTCGTCGTCCTGAAGACACACAGGGATCGTGAGCCGGAATACTGACCCCAAACCTATCTGGCTTTCGACTGAAACGTCACCACCGAGAAGGCGGGCTAATTTCCTACATAGGGGTAACCCCAAACCCGTACCCTTTACCCCTTGCTGGACGTAACTGTCCACCTGGACATATTCTTCAAAAATTCGCGTCTGGTCTTCTGGCTTGATACCAATCCCGCTGTCCGCCACGGACACAATGATGTCTTTTCGTTCCTCGTCGACCGCTGCCATGATCCGGATCTCACCCCGTTCCGTGAACTTCAGGGCATTGGAAATGAAATTTCTTAAGATTTGCGACACTTTTCCCTCGTCTGTATACAAGATCGGCAGACCATCCAACTCCTCAAACACCAGATTGACCGATGAGGTATTCAACAACGGCCTGAGCATGCCGCGCAGTGCGCTGAACATCGTCTTTATCTCGAACTCCACCGGGCGCACGTCCACCTTGCCTGCTTCAATCTTGGCGAGATCCAACAAGTCGTTGACAAGGTCTAGGAGGCTCTCAGCGCCTTCTCGGATAAATTGTACCTGTTTATCTTGTTCAGGTGTCAAATCGCCGTCCGATCGTTCCAACAACAAAGATGAAAGCGCCAGGATTGAACTCACGGGAGTTCGAAATTCATGAGTCATATTGGACAAGAAACTAGTTTTCATTTGGTCTGCACGTCCAAGATGCTCGGCTTTCTCATCCAGCTCAGCATACAGCGCTACGACTCCCCGATTCGTATCTTCCAATTCGTCATTGAGGCGGATGAGTTCATTTTGCCGGAGGCGCAATTCTTCCAACGTTTGCATTAGCTCTTGGTTTTGTTGGCGCAACTCATCTTGCGCATTCTGCGACGGGGTCTTGATCAATGCGTCGACCAGCAGGGCCAGCTCTATACTCCCGAGCAGCGGAGTGCGCGCCGGCACAACCTTCTTCATCAGGACCGTTGTCCCCTCACCAGCCTGGCTTTGGATATCACATTGATCCATCAGGCGTTTCGCTCCAATGAGGCCCAACCCCATCCCCGTACTGGACTCATATCGACCTTCGAGAATCAGGTTGAGATCACGGATTCCGGCTCCTTTGTCGGTCACACGGATTAACATGACTTGAGGGGCGGTTTGCCCCTCAAGCAGAAACTCCACTAAGCCGTTCTTGGCGTATCGGAAGGCGTTGCGTGCAATTTCTGATACGGCCGTTGCAATACGCGTCTGGCCCTGAATATCGAATCCCAATAAGTGTGCAATCTGCCTGGCCCGTTGTCGCGCGGCCACGATATCGTCCTCATACCTCAATGCGACAGTAAGAATGGACCGGCTCATTGGCGGATACCTTTCACCCATGAATGCTTCATAGTCTTCTCCTCCACCCCATCCTTGACTCGACCGGACCGATCACTTACGAAGGCGTAAGAGATGGTCGCTCTGTCGCATGTTTAAATACGATCACCGTCGCATCATCCCGCCCACGAGCAAAATCACGATAGAGGACGGCGGCGATAAGACTCGAGTCTCGACTCATCAGTCCCTCATACGACTTGAGATCCCAACGGGTACTGATTCCGTCCGAGCACATGATCAAAATCGCCGATGGAGACCAGGGATATTGGAATTCCGTCACACGGCCGATTTGATGCCCGAGGATCCCATTCTGGGACACCATGTTGCGGATCGTCCCATTCTGGATGACCGCGGCCATGATGTTGCCGATACCGGAAAATGTTACGATGCGTTGGTCGTGCTGAATCTCCGCGACCCCCAAGGCCACCCCTCTCGTCGCACGGAGTGCCAAATGTGCCCGATCGATCTGTTCTAAGAGCGAAGCAGTCCCATGGGCACGCAAACTCTCGATCGCACAGGTGGAAGCCTGGGCCGCAAGGAGCCCGTGACCAAGACCATCTGCGATCGCACAGACCGTTCGCCTATCTGACGAGTGATAGAGCCATCCATCCCCGGACACAGTCTCGCCAGGCATGGCCCGGCTGACCACGCCGGTCACGGTGGGGCGAGACTCCCGCGTGTGTAGAGCATCGCTATTCCAAATCCGAGCCACCAGAGCCGTTCCTCGTCCGGGCATGGAGTGAATGTCGAACTCTGAGGCCATTCTCCCAATTGCTCCAAGACCGTTCCCGCTGGTGCCTGCAGTAGAATGACCATCCTGCAACGCGCGATTCAGATTGCCCATACCTGGCCCCCGGTCTAATGCAAGAATTTCAATTCCTGCAGACGAACCGTACGAGAGGGTCCTAAGAAATATTTCGCCCTCCTTCGCATGCTTTACCAGATTAGTGCCTATCTCAGTGGCAATCACTGCGCAGACACCCGCACGGGTTTCGTCGAATCCGACCTGACCCGCCAGCGCCGCAATCCTCCGCCGCACGTCGGCGACTTGACTGGATTCACTGGTTGGAACACTGATCTGCTCACCCACAGATTGGTCTGTGGTCACAATGCCTTCATTTCCATCGCGCAATCATAACGCTCGTACCTTTGCCTACTTCGGTATGGATCTCGAACTCATTCGTGAGACGCTTCGAGCCACTTAATCCCAGTCCCATTCCGTCCCTCGTCGTGAAGCCATCCTTTAACGCCTTCTCGAGGTCTGGAATGCCGGGGCCCTGATCGACAAACGTCGCTCGTACCCCTCGACGGTTGCCATCCTGAAGGGCTTCAAGACGCGCATCGCCGCCTCCGCCATGTTCCAGCACATTGCGAGCAAGCTCGCTGGCTGCGGTCACCATCTTGGTCTGATCCACAAGAGAAAAAGCTTGCATCAAGGTTAGTTCGCGAGTGATTTGGCGAATCTTCACGATGTCATCCGACGATCGAATCGGAAACGTCTCATCCCGCAACGTAGCCATTTGCCCTTGCTTCCATGGATCCCTTGAGTACCGCCATCCCCTTGTCGACATTTAATGCAGTGCGGACGCCGGGGAGCGATAACCCCAACTCTACGAGCGTAATGGCCACGGCCGGGCGCATGCCCACTACAATAGTTTCTGCATCTAACACCCTTGCCATGTTGGCGATATTTCCGATCATTCGTCCGATGAAGGAGTCGACGATCTCCAACGAGGAAATATCGATAAGAACACCGTGGGCATGGTCCTTAACGATGCGCGCGGTTAAATCATCCTGCAATGTCATGGCAAGGCGATCGTGCATATCCACTTGCACCGTGACCAGTAGAAACTCTCCCATTCTCAAAATTGGAATCCGTTCCATGCTCAGTCTTTCCTGGAAGCCATAGGCGTCCCAAGACTCGCCCCTGTGCGTTGCAAGGCCACGATGAAGGCATCCGCGAGTGTCGCCTTTGTAATCACGTCGCTGAGGTTAACCCCAAGATGGACGATCGTTTGTGCAATTTGAGGCCGTATCCCGCTGATAATGCAATCGGCACCCATGAGTCGCGCCGCCGCGACAGTTTTTAGGAGGTGTTGTGCCACCATTGTGTCGACGGTCGGTACCCCCGTGATATCAATGATCGCGATCATGGCACCCGTTTCTACGATACGCTCCAATAGACTCTCCATGACGACTTGGGTGCGTGCGCTGTCGAGAGTTCCAATCAACGGCAACGCGAGGATGTTTTCGTATAATTTGACCACAGGTGTCGACAATTCCAGCAATTCCTCTTGTTGACGGTGAATGACCTCCTCTCGAGCTTTTTGATGTAGTTCCAAGGTGTGTAAGGCCAGACCGTCAATCAACTGGGTGAGGGTCCACAGATCCGAGAACAATTCCTTCCCATCTTTATTGGCTATCCGAACCAAATCAAACAACGGTTGTTTCAACGAAAAGATAAATGTGGCAGTTTCTGACGGACTGAATCCCTGCAACGCACGTGACTTGGCTAACTGCGCTAGAAAATCCTTGGTGGCCTTCCAAGCGGGGTCACCTGTGTCCCAGGCACTATGCAAGGCCTGACTGAACAGAGTAAGAAATTCCCTCGACTGATCACGGAGTTCCCTTTCTTTCATCAAGTCTAGACGTAATGTAGGTGCCGCCAATTGTAAGTCGACCCACTCCTTGAGAATAGTCTGTTGATGACTATGGACACTCTCAGCAACTTTATTTTGCTTCTCCATGCTCGCTCCCCTTTCACTCGTTAAACCAACTCCCTTGCCTTTCGTAAGAACACCAACCACCCAATTGAAGGCACGGAAGTATATAATAGGAATTGCCTATCGCTCATACTAGGGAACACCCTAGCTACACTCGGAGGTTGTCATAATCGCAGTAAAATTTATGGACAAGAGCGTGTACACCATTGGCAGCATTGCGCTTTTTTCACTTCACCTATGCCACAAAGGACGATTTGCTCCGTCGAGCAGTTTCCACCTTTCAGGGAGGCTAAGGCCTGGATTGAGCATATGGAAAAGGAACGTCAAGGGACTATTTTTGTGACTGGAAACCTGGGAAGCAGGAGAATACATCGGAAATAATAGAATTAATAAAATCGCCTAACAGGTTGGAATCGGCTGGACAAGGCCACTGCACATCGATTTTTCTCGAGCTTTGACGTATCCTTCCACCCACTACCCAGTCCAACTAAATCTAATTAGACGGCCGCAGCTTACCTTGTCCAGGCGAGAAAGCATCAGCCTGCGCTTCACTTCTTTTTAGTGGGTTGCTGCGAGTAGCCACGCCGGAGAAATTCGATATCCTAAGCCGAGCGTTTCACCGGAGAGGAATAAGGCTGATCAAGACAAGATGTTTACTAACATTTTCTCGTGAAAGGATAAAGCCAATGAGTCACCCCGATGACGGACAAAACCCATGGCGGTCACTGGCGGATTTACTCTCACAAAAAATGCAGGTAGCAATCCTCGCTAGTGCCATTGAGAAGGATGGGATTTACACGTGGGACCGATTCGGGCGAATGATAAAAGCAAAGAAAGACGGGTCCGACGACTTATATTCAAATGGTCGGGCATTAGACCTGCTGGCCTTGGTCTATAGAAATGCCATTGATGCGCAAAATGCTATAGATGCGGGATTCGGTCATAAAGCAATGCATGATCTGGATCAATTTATAGAGGATTTCGACAGTCCACTAGTTCGATTCGGTTGGCCATCAGACGAATGTCCAGAATTCGAGACGTACAAACCTGAACATTCGATGCCAAAGTCCATTTCGAAGGGGTCGCCGCCGGACGAGTATGGGCCACTAGGACCAAAAGAACGGACTTCACTTTATTTCATCATCCGGGCACTGATGAAAATAGGCAAGATTCAAATCGAGCCTCTTGAACCCTACAAGGTCGCTGAGTCCATTGTTCCTATGACGAGCGACGAGAACGAGAAAGGGGGACTTAGTGTGAACACCGTCGCAACGCACCTTAAGCGGATCTACAGCTCAACCTGATCTCGACCACAATTGTGTAAGAAGTGACCGCAATTGTGACAGCAGGAAACATTTCTCGGCTAAAATTCGCATTGAAAGATGTCGAAGCCTCCTGCTTCGGCATATTCCTAAAAAGGAAGATGCGAGATGAATACCAAGCCGAGCAGCGACACGGATACCACACACTCTCAAGTCAAGAATCCTCATCCGCCAGCGCGCGGCGCATCAGCATTCCCCGTCGGCGTTAATAAGAATGACACGCCACTCGTCCGCTACAACGTGGTCCAGCACCCAAGCAAGGTGTTGGTCAAGAGTTACTGCATCGTCAAAGGCGCGATCGTTAAAGACACGAGCCAGAGCGGTCGTATTCCGAAAGGGTGCACGGTCACAACCATATCGACCACCTTGAAGGAGTATGTCGATGAAGCTTGCGCAGGTGGAAGCCGTCAGTACATCTTGCCTGCCAACGTCGACCTCGGAACCCATACCCCGCTCAGCCCCAAGAAGTTCGTCGCAGATGGTGGAGTGGATCGTACCGCTAACACGCTGGTATATGTCGCTGGTCCTGCCGTGGTCACCGTGGATCACGATCCTCACACCGACTCACAGTTTACATTTGAGACACCAGAGAAACTCTGGGCGGAACTAGTCCGACTCTTTCCATCTGCCTTTGAAGGCGCGGCCCGCGGCAGCTATTACAGCAGTAGCAGCTTTTTATATGACCCGGATGGTACCGCGTACAGCGAGGCCAAGGGCCATCATACGGCGTTCGCAGTCGCCGACGCGTCGGATCTGTCGCGCTTTTCAGAGGCCCTCTTCAAACGGCTATGGCTCCTCGGCTACGGCTACATCATGATTACCCGATCCGGCACCATGCTTCCTCGAACAATCTTTGACCAGAAAGTGCTCGAGCCGCAGCAGCCTTTGTTCGCAGGCGGAGCTGATTGTAGAGACGGTATAACACAGCGCCGCCCGGAACCTATTGTCAATGATGGCGGCTACGTCAATACCCAGGCGGTAGCGTCGTTGTCGGACGAAGAGCATACGCGCTTCGCGATGTTGGTCGAAAGGGCCAAAGCCGAACGCTCGGCCGACGCCAAGAAAGTCGCCATCCAATATAAAGAGGCAGCGGTTGCTGCACTCCTTGACAAAGGTATTTCAGTACAGCGTGCGATTCGCACCATCGAATCACGTATTGGAGGCACACTGACAGGACCGGACGTGCTGTGGTTCGCGGAACAGGGCGAAGTGACCGTCTCTGATGTCTTGGCTGATCCAGATACGTACGACCGATGCTATCTTCATGACCCCATGGAGCGGGACTACGGTTCGGCGTCGACCGCCATCTTCTTCTCCAATAACATAACCGGAAAACCGCAAGTGTTTTCGCACGCTCACGGGGGACGGAGTTACTTCCTGAAATATGACGAAGAGGCACTGGTCGCCCGACTTCACGCCATGAGCGACGAAGATGTTCGCAACGGATGGTGTCCCCTGGTCGCGTCAGCCGACCTGCCAGGAGATGCTCTAGAGCGCGTCCTCAAGAGTATCGTCCCAGCCACAGGAGCAACGCTGACGATACTACGCCAATCATTCAAGGACTATCTGAAAGCAATCCGCGTCAAGCAGCAAGAGGTGGCTCAGGACCCCTCCGTGAAACTCGTTGACACCCTCCTCGCTGAGCAATTCAACAGCGGGGGACACCTAATTTACACCGAATCCAAACAGTTCTGGTCGTATAACGGCCGGTACTGGGAAAAACTGAACGATGCGGTGCTCCGTGGTCGCATCCAAGACATGGCGACGGAGCGTTGGGACTGGATCATTGGGATGGTGGCTGCGCAAGGCAAGAAGACTCCGCCGATCATGGCGAGCTTTGTCGAATCGACACTGGCGGTATTCAAGTCCAGGACCATCAAGGAAGGAGACCCCCTTCGCTTGATGGCACCCAGAAAGAGCGTCATCAATTTGCAGAACGGCTCTCTCTGGCTTGAAGACCATGGTCCTCATTTGCGCTCACACAATCCTGAGGACTACTTGACGTGCTGCTCCGAGCTTGCGTACGACCCACAGGCCACAGCACGAACCTTTGAGTCGCTCCTTCGCAGCATGTTGTGCCACGAGGATGGCAAGCCATTCGACGATCAGGACGAGATGGTCCGATATGTGCTGGAACTGCTCGGCTATGTCTGCCAGAGCGCACGCTTTTTGAAGGTGTTTTATATCCTCTACGGACCTGGGAATAATGGCAAAACTCAGCTCGCAAGACTTCTTCAGATGATCCTGGGCCTGGAGGCGATCGCCTTCGACCGCTTGTCTGGTGTCAACGAGGAAGGCAGTCGGTTTGCTGCAGCCCGACTGATCGGCAAGCTGGCCCTCATTGATGACGATGCCACGAACGACTACCAGCTGCCGGATGGTTTCCTCAAGAAGATTGCGGAAGAAAAGCCGCTCACGGCCGAGGAGAAGTTCAAAGGACCGATGACGTTCATCTGCCAGGTGGTGCCCATCATTCTCACCAACTCGCTGCCGATCACCACCGACAACTCGGCTGGGATGCGAATCCGAGCTCAGATCCTTCACTTTCCGCGCCAGTTCAAACCCGCTGCCGAGGTGGGTAGCGACCATGCCGATGTGCAACGCCCGGACCTCTGGGACCGGGTCTTTACACTTGAACTCCCCGGTACCCTGAATCTGCTGATCGACGGGTTCTATCGGGTCAAAGCACGGGGTAGCTTTTTACCACCGCCTTCTGCGGAGCGCGCATTCGATATGTGGTTGTCTAATACGAACACGGTGCCCAGATTCGTCTCGGAAGCCTGCGAGCGTATCGATTCTGCCAAGTGGGAACACACAACGAGCATGTTCTTCAAAGCATTGATCAGTTGGTGTGAAGTTGAAAAAGTGCAGGAACGTTTTCGCCCCAGTCAACACACGCTGAGGAAGCGTCTTACGGAACTCGGCCACGTTATCAGACATACTAAGAGTGGGAGTGCGGTGTTCGGTCTTCGTATCAAGCCGAGGTGGAAGCCGTACGAAAACACTGATGATGATCCTGAAAAGGTGAAAGTGGAGCTCCTTGCCGAAGCGGCGGCCGAGTATTTGTGAGTGACAGAAGTGACAGTTATTTTACTATTTATTGCAGACGCAAAAAATACACCCTTCAAAGACGCATCTGTTTTGTATGTGTAAAGAGTCGCACCAAAACCGTCACTTCTGTCACGCCGGTCCCTTGCACGCAGAATGGAAGACACTTTATCTCCTTAACATCGGAGGGACCACAGATGAGTATGCAAAATACTGCAAGTGTACAAAAGCATCGAGCCCGGATGAAGGCGAATGGATACTACAGAATCGAGGTTACCATCGGCGGCGGCATGGTCGATCAGGCACGTGATTTGGCTAAGCGGAAGCGCTGGCCGCTGTGGTATGTCGTGGAAAAGGCGATTGAAGCGTATGTTGCGACAGACACTACCGGTAATGGGAAATAAACCCGAGCGTGTAGATATTTGTCACATGCTCCCAAGCTGCATAAAATTCTCTTGTAACGCCCATGGGAGGAGCAAATTACCGGTTATGAATACACAAGAAAGTTACAAGAAAAGCACTGTGTATGGGGGTACCTATCCCCCTCCTGTAATTGAAGACCGGGCTTCAGGATAGGTGCATGCAAGCCAATCTACTCAGGAAACGATTGTTTAGTCTTCCAGAGGCGGCGCTTTATCTGGGCCGCTCAACCTGGAGCGTTCGTCGCTTGATTTGGAGCGGGACAATACCCTCTGTCAGGGCCGGGAGGCGGGTCCATGTTGACGTGAAGGATATGGATGAGTTTATCGAGAAATACAAAGTCTGTGACAATGTGGCTTGACAATGCAATGTCTGATAGAGTAATTACTGTATCAAGTAATGTTAAACATACGCGCCATACGGGAACATCAAGGCCTGACCCAGAAAGCGCTCGCTCTCAAAGCACGGATGAGTATTACCTATCTGTGCAACGTGGAACTTGGCAAGGTCGACCCCTCGCTCAGCACATTGCGCCGCTTGGCGAAAGCTCTGAAGGTGAAGGTGGCTGATCTTATCGACGAGTAGGGAGGCGGCTATGGGGATGCTCTATCGGCGGAAGAAACGCGATCCGGTAACCGGATTGCTGGTGGAACAGGGGCCGTGGTGGATAAAGTACTACCGGGATGGCCGGCCGTACTTTGAAGGTACGGGGACGGAGGATAAAACAGAAGCCCGTCGCAAACTTAAAAATCGAGAGGGCCAAGTTGCCAGTGGCCTTCATCATGGCCCGCAGACAGAACGGACCCGATTTGAAGATCTTGTTGCCGATATCCGTCAGGACTACACCTTGAATGAACGGAAATCGGTCCGGCGGTTAAACGACTTCATCACCCACCTATCTGTTCATTTCAAACAGCTACGAGCCTCAGCCATCACCACGGATCACATTAAGAAGTATGTCGCCACACGGCGAGAGGACGGGGCGGCGAACGGGACGATCAATAGAGAGTTGGCCTGCCTCAAACGAATGTTCAAGCTGGCTCACCAGTCCACGCCTCCGAAGGTAGCCCGGATCCCCCATATCCCGATGCTAGAAGAGCATAACGTGCGGTCCGGGTTCTTCTCGCACGAGGAATATCTCACCGTTCGAGCAGTCTTGCCTGACTATGCTCAGGTGGCAGTGAGCATTGCCTATTACACCGGCTTGAGAATTGGGGAAGTCTTGGGGTTGAAATGGTCTCAGCTTGATCTGGGAGAAGGGAAGCTTTCACTGACTCCCCTACAGACGAAAACAGAAACGCCCAGGGTCGTTTATCTGCCGCCCGACCTATACCGTATCTTGCTGGAAGCAAAGCGACGACATGAGGCTAGCTATCCAGCCTCGCCATGGGTCTGCCAGCGATATGGGAAACCACTGCTGGAGATCAAGCGGTGCTGGAAGCGAGCCTGTACGCGTATGGGTCTTGAAGGTCGCCTCGTGCACGACTTCCGCCGGACGGCGGTGAGGAATATGACCAGGGCGGGGATTCCTGAAAAGGTGGCAATGGCGATAAGCGGTCACAAGACGCGAAGTGTGTTTGACCGTTATAACATCGTCAACGAGACAGACCTCAAGGAAGCAGCAAAAGCCCTCGCCGCCTACTACAACCAGGAAAAGGTTACACTTTCGGTTACACTCGCAGAACTTGGTCGAGAACAGAACAAATCGCTCACCCGTGAACCAGTTGAAACATCAGCGAGATATATGGAGCCGGCGATCCGGATTGAACGGACGACCTGCGGTTTACGAATTGTGAGCCGAGCCGCGTCAATACTGAAGATCCAACACTTAGCTATGCAGACCACGGCAAAAGACTGCAAACCTTCCGCAATTCCGCAACCAGCCGCAACCAAGACTCTCCGCATACAGACGAGGCGATACCACCTACAGAGG
>JBDSDL010000003.1:0-17560 GCA_039920585.1 Nitrospiraceae bacterium
GCTCGACGGCGGCAACGGGACCGATACGATGATTGGAGGGAGGGACAATGATTCCTACTTTGTCGATGGAGCCGGTGATGCGGTGACGGAACTCGCGAATGAGGGAACCGATACCGTCCAAGCCTCGATCACCTATTCCCTCGGTGCCAATATGGAGCATCTGATGCTTACGGGAACATCCGCGATCAATGGCACGGGGAACTCGCTCGATAATATTCTCACCGGCAACAGTGCCGCCAACGTATTAACCGGCGGAGCCGGCAACGATACCTATGTCGTGGGGGCTGGGGATACGGTCGTGGAGAATTTCAATGGCGGCACCGATACGGTGGTGAGTACTGCCACCTGGACATTGGGCAGCAACGTCGAGAATCTGACCCTGACGGGGACCGCCAACCTCAATGGCACCGGCAATGTGCTGAACAACGTCCTTGTGGGGACTAGCGGTGCCAACACCCTCGATGGCGGCGCGAGCAACGACATCGTCCATGGGGGGGAGGGGAACGATACGTTGCTGGGGGGCAGCGGCGACGACACCTTGCTCGGTGGCTTCGGTACCGACGTGCTGAATGCCGGCAGTGGCCACGATGTGCTCAACGGTGGCGATGGGACCGATACGCTCGACGGCGGAGCGGGCGATGACCAACTGCTCGGAGGGGCTGGGAACGACGCCTTGACCGGCGGCAGCGGGGCGGACCAATTTACCGGCGGAACCGGCAACGATACGCTGACGGGCGGATCGGGCAACGATCTTTACAATTTTTCGCGTGGCGATGGCCTAGATACGATCAGTGATGCCGATCCCTTCCCATTCAACCAAGACCGCGCGCTCTTTGGCGCGACGATCAATCCCTTGGATCTGGTGGTCAGCCGCCAGGCGAACGATCTGCGCTTGGCGATCCATGGCTCGTCTGATCAGATCACGGTGCAGAACTGGTATCTCGGCACGAACAATCAGATCGAGACGATCCAAGCGGGAAATGGGCAAACGCTGCTGAGCACGCAAGTCGATCAATTGATTCAGGCGATGGCGGGGTTCACCCAACAGACCGGTCTCACCTGGGATCAGGCCATCGGTCAACAGCCGCAGGATGTGCAGGCGGTCTTGGCCGCAAGCTGGCAGTGACAAGACATGAGGTGGACAAGGTGAAACATAAGGCGGTAGTGGGAGTGTTGAATGATCGGAATTGGAATGGGGGAAACGTGAAGTGTGAGATGTGAAACATGTTCGAAAGGCGTGGTCTGAAGTTCGAGATTCTGAACACATTGACCTTCAGATACTCGATCTCACTCTCGAGTGTCCGGCGAGTCTCGCTCGGCTATTATGCTGGTTAGATGCCTTGGAAGCAGGTCTTGAGAAACGCGGCCGTTGATTCCCAAGCCTCCATCGTTGCGTCGGCACGATAGCTCTCCACGCGTTGTTCATTGCAAAACGCATGAGGGGCATTGGGGTAGGTCGTGATCTCGACGCGCTTGTGATACTCAGCCGCAGCAGCACGCAACCGGTCCACATCCTGGCTGGGCACCCACTGGTCCTGACCGGCCTGGTGATAGAGCAGAGGAGAGTACAGATCTTTGATTGCGGTTTCAGGCTGCATCATTCGGCCGTAATAGACGACCGCGGCTCGTAGCCGTTTCCGTTGACAGGCGAACCGAAGTGCAAACGATCCACCCATGCCGTAACCGACCACGCCGTGGATATTTCGTTTAATGTGGTCGCGCGTATTCAAGAACTCACAGCAGGAATTAATGTCTTGCAAGACGAGCGATTCGTTGAGCTTGCCCATGAGCGCATCTGCAACCTCTGCGTTGGCCGTTACCATGCCACCCAGTCGAGAGTACAAGTTCGGGATGATGACGCCGTAGCCTTCGCACGCCAGTCTGGCTCCAAGATCCTTGATTTGCGCGGTGAGCCCCCAGGCTTCATGTAAGAGGACGAGTCCGGGGTAGAGCCCTTTTTCCTGAGGCCAAAACTGAATGCAGTCCACCTGCACATGTTTCGAGACGCGTGTCTGGATATAGGGATCGGCGGCGGCATCCGTTACCGTGGGTATGGCGACGCCGCTAGGAAAGCGAGCTGGGCCGGTGCCGATTTGATCTAAAGAAAATGGAGTGATGGTCGATGTCATTGCGGCAATCTCTTTTCCATCAAGGTTTTACGGGATACGCCCGATTCAGGCAGGACAGATGCCATGCACGCATACTATAGGGACCGGGCTGTTGGGCTGTCAATCCGATGCCTGTCTCAAGCGAGACGGACGAGACTGTCAGGAAAAGCGCGGCAGGCAGGGACAGGGCTCACACGCCGGTAAAGACGGGGGCACCTCAACCCAATCCCTCAATCAGGCGACCGTCTGCATTGTGCTTAGCCTAACGGTGAACGAAATTATTTGCGCGTGGTGCGAACAAATCAGAGAAAGAAAAACCGGACAGCTTCTGTGCCACATACACCGGACAAGTTAACGTGCTATCTACAGAAAGAAGTTGATAGGAGGTGCAGGGAATTAGCATGATGGTGGGGCTGGATCGAGCAGCTGTCTGACAGCGGAGCGGGTACAGGAGAGAAACCATTCACTCAATGGATTTTTTTGGACTGATTAAGACTAGGCCGATAGAGATCAAGTCGGATGAGAGGGGTGGTGCGGATTGTATTCACTGGCAGGGTTGACTGACTCTGAGACTTTTGATACAAGCACCAGCGTTGTCCTGACAGACTGCATTGCACTTTCTTTCGGAGTAGTTCTTTGCCGCATCCAGATTCCTGGTCTTGGACTCGCCGAGACTTCTTGAAAACGTCCGTTGTCGGGTTTTTGTTACTCGGGAGCAGGATGCTGCATCCCTCGCTCGTACGCGCGAACGAGCTTCCTGACGCCGAACTCACCTTCGTCAATGTGCGTACGGACGAACGACTGCGAGTCCGCTATCGTGATGACGCCGGGAACTATGACCTGACGGCGCTGGATGAGGTGAATCATATTTTGCGTTGCCATCACACAGGAGAAGTCGCCGCCATCGATGTGCGATTGCTGGAACACGTCAATCTCGTGCACAAAGCCGTCAATGGCGCCGGCGAGATCCACGTGATTTCCGGCTATCGGTCACCCGAATACAATGCGCAGCTCGTGAAGCGGAGCAGGCGCGTCGCGCAGCACAGCCTGCATGTCCAGGGACAGGCGCTCGACTTTTATGTTCCCGGTGTCAAGATTCGCGAGATTCGCCATGCCGCGTTGAGGCTGAAGTACGGTGGGGTAGGGTTTTATCCACGCGCGCAGTTCATTCATCTCGATTGCGGTCCTTTCCGAACCTGGTAGCTCCCTTCCCTGCAGGATGCTGAAAAAGTCCGCCAGCTTCGTTCTCGGCTCATCACAATCCTCAACGTACCCCTGAGGGTACGCCTCCGGTTCTGACTCGCCTGCGGCCTTGCTGGACGGCCTTTTTGAGCATCCTTCTAGCGGCTGAAGTTAAGATTGAGCGAGGATCAAATTCTTTTCTCAACCTCGACGTGAACCGTAATCTTCAGTGAGCTGGCGGCCTTTTTCAGCACCCTGCTAAATCAGATCCGTTTCAGGAACATCACCGACAAAGGTGGGAGTGTGACTGCGAGCGAATGGGTCATCCCGTGGGAGAGGACGGGGCTCGTGTGAAGGCCTCCCGAATTTCCCACATTGCTCCCCCCGTAGATCGAAGCATCGCTGTTCAAGAGTTCGCGGTAGTAGCCTTCGCCAGGCACACCGACTCGATAGTTGTAGCGGGGAACAGGTGTGAAGTTGCACAAGCATACGATCTGATTGTCCTGGTTCTTGGCTTTTCGGAGGAAGGCGACCACGGAATGGGCTGCATCGCAAAAATCGATCCACTGGAAACCGGTCCAGTCGTGGTCGAGTTCGTGTAGCGCCGGCTCCTGACGGTAGAGACGGTTCAGGTCTTGTACAAGCCGCTGTAGTCCTGCGTGCCGCTCGAAATCGCAGAGATGCCATTCCAGGCTGGTGTCGTGGTTCCACTCACACCACTGTCCAAATTCTCCGCCCATGAACAGCATTTTCTTGCCGGGATGCGCGTACATGAAGCCATAGAGGGAACGGAGATTGGCAAAGCGTTGCCACTCGTCGCCGGGCATTTTGTCGAGTAGCGACCGTTTCCCATGCACCACTTCATCGTGCGAGAGCACCAGCACGAAGTTTTCATTGAAGGCATAGAGGAGCCCAAACGTAATCTGATCCTGGTGAAAGGGGCGGTGGACGGGATCGTGGCCGAAGTAGTCCAGCATGTCGTGCATCCAGCCCATGTTCCACTTGAACGTAAAGCCCAGTCCTCCGGTATAGGTGGGGCGCGAGACTCCCGACCACGAGGTGGATTCCTCGGCGATGGTGATCGCGCCAGGGAAGTCACGGTGGACCAGGACATTCAAGTTTTTCAGCAGCGTGACGGCGCCGATATTTTCCCGCCCGCCGAACCGATTGGGAATCCATTCGCCTTCTTTCCGTCCATAATCGAGGTAGAGCATCGAGGCGACGGCATCCACCCGCAAGCCGTCGATATGGTAGCGATCCAGCCAGTAGAGCCCGCTGTTCAGCAGGAAGTTCCGGACCTCGACGCGATCGTAATTGAAGATGCGGCTATGCCAGTCAGGATGGTAACCGAGCCGTGGGTCGGCATGGTCGTAGAGATGTGTGCCGTCGAACTGCGCGAGCCCATGCGGATCGTCTGGAAAGTGCGCAGGAGTCCAGTCCATCAGCACACCGATTCCAGCCTGATGTGCCGTATCGACGAAGGCCATAAAGTCTTCGGGAGATCCATGGCGGCTGGTGGCGGCGAAGTAGCCTGTGGTCTGATAGCCCCAGGATCCATCAAATGGGTGCTCAGTGATTGGCAACAACTCCATATGCGTATAGCCCATATTCTTCACGTATGGGATGAGCTTTGTAGCAAGGTCTGAGTAGGTCAGCCAGCGGTTTCCTTCCTCAGGGATACGCATCCAGGAGCCAAGGTGGACCTCATAAATTGAGAGGGGTGTGGCGAGGGGGTCTTGCTGTGCCCGCGCCATCATCCATGATTGGTCCTTCCATGGGTAGGAAGACAGCGCACGGACGATCGAGGCAGTCTTGGGGCGCAACTCCGATGCGGCCGCATAAGGATCGGCTTTCAGGAGCGGGGCGTCGTAATGGTGTGAGCGAATGTCATATTTATAGAGCGCGCCGTCTGTGAGTTCTGGGATGAAGAGTTCCCAAAGGCCGGTCGCTCCGCGGTTTGTCATGGGATGGCGGCGTCCATCCCATTCATTGAAGTCGCCCACGACACTCACTCGTGCGGCATTCGGCGCCCAGACAACAAAGTGGACCCCAGTGATACCCTGCACTGTTCGGAGATGGGCACCCATCGTCTCATAGGCTTTGAAGAAGGTTCCCTCGGCGAAAAGATGCAGTTCAAAGTCGGTGAGGAGAGGTGGAAACGCATAGGGATCATGCCGCTCCGAAACTTGTCCTGCGTGGTTAGTGATGTGGAGACGATAAGGGTTAGGTCCGAGTGGCCCCGGGACGATCGTTTCGAACAGACCGGCCTCATGGAGGCGCGTCATGGGAATGGGCTTTCGACCTTGTTCACTGAGGAGTAGGGCCACGTCGTGTGCTTCCGGCAGGAAACATCGAATGGCAACGGTAGGGGAGCTGCCTTGTTCCATCGGATGAGCACCAAGAATTGACAGAGGGTTCCAGTGTCGGCCCTGGACGAGTTGTTCGAGTTGATCGAGCGGCAAGTCGGACATGTGATGAGCCCCCTCAGTGTATAGGCCGTATCGTAAGGGGGGTGAGTGAGGAATGGAAGAGGAAAACGTCTTGCGAGGTCAGTCCTCAGAACTCACCGTCGCAGGCCATCTCCACGAACGCCTATTGTAGTTTGGTAAAAGTCGCGTAGCGTAAAGCGGAGATGTTCCCATCGACCCGGCGATCAAGAAGTGGGTGTATGAGAAGGGCTCCCTCTGTGCGTGTCCAGCGAGGATCTTCTGAGACCGCGCGTTGCACGAGCACAGGGGATTGTCCAGTCTGCCCACTACTCCTTCACTGTCATCGTCATTGTGATCGGATTTAAGGGATTGTCGAATTCGTCTCGTGGTGAGGCGACGATCTTGTCCACCACCTCCATGCCACGAAAGACCTCGCCGAAGACAGTGTAGGTTCGGTCCAGTCCGCTGCTGTCATCGACACAGATATAGAACTGCGAGCCGTTATCGTTGGGGTCTCGCGTGCTGTTGCTCTCTCGCGGGACCTTGGCCATGCCGATCGCGCCCCGTTTATGCGGACGATCGCTGGTTTCCGGATTGAGCCAATAGCCGGGACTGCCCGACCCGTGCACGGAACGGTCAGCAGTCTTGCTCAGTGGATCGCCGCCTTGAATGATGAATCCTGGAACGACGCGATGGAAGGTGGTGCCATCATAGAATCCTATTTTAGCGAGCTTGAGAAAGTTCTCGACGTGACGCGGTGCGTCGTCCGGGTAGAACCGAAGCGTGATCTCGCCGAGCGGCGTTGTGATCGTGACGCGCGGATCGATTTTTTGAAATTGCATAGTCATACGACCAAACTAGCAAGTACGCAGCCTGGGAGGCAAGACCTCCGAAGAAGTGCTGAGTGCCGAGGCTGAGTTTGTACGATTGAGAGTTGCGGTTAAATCTCCCACCAACTCAGCACTCGTTTCTCAGCACTCAGCACTTTTCTTGTGTCAGTCCCTTGCCCGGATCGATTTTGAGCCACAGAATTCCGCCCAGAATGGCTATGGCTGCGGCCACGCCTAACGAGACCGGCCAGCCCCACTGATTGGCCAGCCATGGCGTTAGGGTCGGTGAGATGGTCCCGCCAATATTGGCTCCGGTGTTCATGAGCCCCGACAACGTTCCCGCATGGGCTTTAGATAGATCGGTCGTGGAGGCCCAGTAGGCGCCGACTGCAAAGTAGAGCCAGCCCGCGCCAAATGACAGACTGGTGATTGCCAGAAAGGGAGAATCGATGACGCCACCCAGCGCAATCGCGCACCCAGCCAGGACCATGCCGGTCATGCCGGCCACAGCCCGTCCGGTAGTGAGTCCATAGCGGGTTGCGAGTCGATCGGTCACCCAGCCGCCCAGAGGACAAAATACCAACATGGCGACAAATGGGGCGGAGGCATAGAATCCACCGCGAAGCACATCGAATCCTCGAACATTCACCAGATATAAATAGAACCAGGAGAGATAGACGAAGGCGACATAGCCTAGGCAACTGTAGCTGATCACCAACCACCAGATGGTAGGAGTTCGACTGAATGTTCGCCAGGGCACGGCTGTGGTGGTGGTCGGCTCGCGCGTGAGCAGGGCCTGTTCACCGGCATTCACCCAGGGATGCTCGTGCGGGCGGTTGCGCGACAGGAGCCACCAGAGGAGTGCCATCCCGATCCCAAGCAGGCTCGCGAGGTAGAACACCGTCGGCCATCCCCAATTCACCATCACCCATGCGGCAATGGGTGGGGTCATGGCGGAACCTAATCCGATGCCTCCGATCGCGATTCCAATGCCAAGGCCTCGCCTATCAGTCGGTAACCAATTGGTGACGGCGCGATTGAAGGCAGGCAGCGCTACGGCTTCTCCCACGCCCAGCAAAAACCGCACGAGCATCAGCGCGCCGACAACTCCGACGAGACTCGCGAGCGACGTGGCAGCTACCATAGCGGTGAACGCCGTGCAGATCGACCACCAGAGGAGTGCGACGGTGAGCACCACGCGGACTCCCCAGCGATCGGCCAGCCATCCACCGGGAATCTGAAATAGGGCATAGCCGATGACGAAAGCCGAGAAGACCCAGCCCATCTGTTGATCGGTCATCCCATAGGCCGGCATCATCTGACGCGCAGTCACTGAGATGTTGACGCGGTCGATATAGGTGATAACGCTGATGAGAAACAGCAGGGCGAGGATGAGCCAGCGTATCCGTGAGGGGCGAGTCGTGAGTGTGTTCACAAGGTTGAGTCGTGCGGTCTGTCCATCGGGATGCCGGTGACGGATTATACAGACTCCCGGCTCGCGTCACTAGATAAGAGATAAGAGAGGGAAGCCTGATCGGTTTCCTGTGCTCGCAGGGGGCGCACGATCAGAATGTGTTCTCTCGGGAAAAGGCGCGTCTCGGGTGAACGGCTGCCAAGCAGCCGGGGGTTGGGTGGGTAGAATATTGTGAGCAGTGGAGACCACACTAGCCGGCTCGCCAGGAGAGTATTGGAGGCATATTTGCGTCAGCGTCAGGCGGAAACGGTTCGCATTCACCGGGGCTTTCGTCGATCAATGGAGGAATGTGTCACCATAAATATAGGATGGCATCATCTGGGAATGTGCCGGGAGAGACTTATGCCGCCGTACAGCCGATTCTCCGTGCGCAATCCCGATCAAGTGAGTGATCTGGCAGTCATTTTGTGATGCTGAGTCGGTTATGCCATACTTGTGAAGCTTCGCCAGGGTCATATGTCGTGCCGTGAAGCGAAAATGGTGTCAGTCCTGGCTCAAGATTCTTGAGCTGAATGTATGACGATGAGCCTAACCGTTCAATGGGCTCTTGGTAATTTGTGTGGATCGTGAAGAGCATCTTGCAAACCTGGAAGAGAGGACTGTCATGTTGAATTGGACGACAAGTCGCGATTTCGGATCAATGACCACCTCAAATGAAGGCGAGCGCATGCCATGCATTTGGAATGGCACGCTCAGGCGAGCGAATCTGATTTTACTGGTGTTCATGTTTTTGGGTGTGACAATGGCGCAGGCACAAGACAGTCTTGAGGCCTTGAAGAAAAGAAAAACGATTGCGGAAGCAGAGAAGGAGGCCATACAAGCGGAGACGGCACGCGATGAGGCTCGGAAGAAACAATCCGAATTGGCTGCTCCGCTCGATCCAGCAAAGAAGGCGAAAGATGATGTAGTGGAAGCAGGCAACTCGCCCAAGGCGCAACCTGACGCCCAAAGCCTTTGCTCGAAATGTCTGGAGGCTGCTAAAGACGAGTCAAAAAAGTGCCTCGATGGGGCCATTAGTCAAGAGGATAAGAAGTCTTGTCTGGAGAAGCAGGAAACACGGACCAAGGCTTGCTCGAACGGTGAGTGCAAAATTGAAAGGACGCAAAGTGGTGAGAAAAGTGACGGCCTCCCAGAAAAGAAATAGAACTTCCCTTGCGCATTCTTCACGTTCACTCGTCTGAGTCTAGTATCCGCAATGTGTTAGGTTAGGTCTATTGAGAGAATACACCAAATAGATTGGCGTCAAGCCGCAATGCCTAGAAGTTTCGTGCTTGCCCTTACACTGTTCGTTTTGGTATCTGGCTGTACCTCATCCGGTGCTCTCTCAAGACCCGAACAGGAAGTGACCGCAGAATCTTATGGAAACGATAAAACCAAAGGACTGGTCGTCCTATCGGCGATTTGGGGGCGTACGTGGAAGTGTGCGCAATTCGAGAACGGGCAATTGCGGTCCTTTGGATTTGATCGATTGCCGAGTCGAACGACGGTAGACGATGCAACTCCTGAAGTTCTTTTAGAAGACTCTCCACCATATACCGAGCGACAACCCGTTAATTACTTGCTGGCATTGGAGCCTGGCGAGTACGGTTTGGCGACTTTCACCATTAAGGTCGCATCATCGGTGACTGATGTGAATATCGTGAGCGTTGGTCGCACCAGGCTCACCGAAGGGCGCAAGCAAATTGGCGGGACGTTCAATGTGAATGCGGGAGAGCTTGTATACATTGGGCACTTCGGATTGGACTGCTACAAGGAAGCGACAATTTGGCGCTATTATTCAGAAGGGCGTGAGGGGTTCGATAGCTACAAGAAGGTGATCAAAATGCAGTATCCATTTCTGGATGTGAACAACATACAGTTTCGATTGTTTGAGACGTCCGTACTCGGGCGGGACTATGTACTGCCACGATAAGAGCTAGAGAGAAAGGTCAAGAACCGGTTCGATCTGGCCAGCCTTCCACTGCGTCCGGTCCTCCTCGTTTGTGATAGTCTCTCCAAGTAATGACGGCACGCTCACACCATACCGGCCTGGCCGTGATTGCGGTGTTCAAGGTGGTGAAGGGTCTGTTGTTACTCGTTCTCGGGTTGGGCCTCCTCAAATTGGTGCATGCTGAGATTGCCACGCTCTTCTCGCTTTTGCTCGAAGCGCTTCATTTGAATGCCGACTCGCGCCTCATTCATGCTCTGGTTCTGAAAGTCGATGCGTTGCAACCCCATAGCGTGTTGCTGGCGGCGCTCGTCAGTCTGGGCTATGCGGGGATGTTGTTGGTGGAGGGGATTGGGCTGTGGCTGGAGCTCACCTGGGCCGCGTATCTGACGGTGGTATCGACGAGTCTGCTGCTTCCGTTCGAACTCTATGAGGTCTTCCAACAGGTGTCGATGCTTCGGATCGGAGTGCTGCTATTGAATCTCGTCATTGTTCTCTACCTCATCAGCCAATTGAGGCGGCATACCTTCCGCTCACGGGCGTATCTTCCACGACATGACTCGGTCGCCTGATGAACGCGGGATTCACGGTGCCTGAACGCTCAGCCCAGCCAGCTACCCGCCGCGTCCGGCGCGCAAGGCCCTCGATCCGAGCTTGCCATCGAACGTACTGATGGGCCGTGCTGACCAAAGCCAGTGAGTCTCAAGCCAACCATGAAACGTATCAGAGAGGAAAGAAAGGTATCAGGAGTCATTTCGTTCTGAACAGCCGCCTCAGCCCCGCCAGCCGCCCACCGCGTCTGGTCTTGGTCGCTCGGATCTCATCGTTCGCCTCTCGTTACATTCGGGAAACGTGTCACGATGGATGCTTCACGAGAGGCGGCCTATTCGAGATACGCTTCACGAACGACGAATGACGGAGAATGTAGCGGCGAATCCTGGATTGCTGCAGAGGCTGTCATGAATCATGCGGATTAGCGCTTTGATGGGGTTAGATCGTTGACCAGGTTACGGAAGGTCTCGTTCTTCATGAAGCGCTGAAAGGATGAGTTCTGGCGTGGATCGGGCATTTCCTTGTCGCCAGGATTCCTATTTTTGCGATGGCGAAACGCCATGGTGAGCGACTGCATCGTATGATCGAGGTCGTTCATTTCTGCAAATGTGCAGGCCAGATTATAGTGGAACATAGGATAAGTGGGATCGGCTTGTATTCCCTGTTGAAACGTGGCTTTTGCTTCCTTGAGACGGCCGGTCATTCCATAGGCCATGCCTAAATTGTCGATCAGGACACGCCAAAGAGCCCGGTCAAGTTGCGGTTCTGCTTTTTCAAGTTCAAACGCTTTCTGATAGGGTGGAATCGCTTGGGCGTAGTTGTTGCGCCGGTAGAGTGCGTTTCCTATATCGAGTAACTCTCTGCTGTTGGGCGGTGCTGGTAGCTTGGTCTGTATGGTCGTTGAGGGTTCTGGCTGCAAGCGGACGGATTCGAGAATCGATTGAAAGAGCGGCGCATCGGCTATGGTGTAGTGCATCTTCGAAAGTTGGATGTCGGCGTAGACGTTGTCTTGTGCCAGGCAGGCATAGATGTTTTTCTGATCAAGTCGGACTCCTTGGAGCTTGCGCAGGGTATATTCAAGGGTCGGTATTTCACCGTCTGTGCTGAGTTTGATATCTCGCCCATGGGTAACTTGCGGGTTGTTCCGTATCAGTTGGAGCTGGTCCTTGCATCCTTGTGCTGAAATCTGGGTCGGCACTTTCTCAAGAGTGACAGCCACGTTAAGTCCAGTCTTGGGATGTGAGGCTGTGAGATAGCGTCGACCGTCCGGTTTGACCTGGTCAATGTCTTTTTTGAAACCGGCTAAGTCGATCGAAAGTCCCAAGCCCTTCTCAGACCAGGCCACAAATGTCGGAGGTTCGTTGCTTCCCACAGTCGCCTGTGAGAGGCCCGTGGGCTCTGCCGGCATAAAGGGCCAGAGGCTCAAGACACACACGACCAACACCTTTATGGTATTAGCTTGTTTCTCTTGGCTCGTCATTGGCTCTCCTCTGATGATACGCTGTCCTTCTTGCACAGTCAGTGTAGGATATGCCCTGGTTCATCGAAAGAGAATTACTATTTAGGGCAAGCTTAATAGAAGGGCTACGCTGCATCAGCCTCCCTCTCCCCCTCCCAATGTAGGATACCGCTCACAGTGCCTGCTTCGGTACAATCCGATGTCACGGAGGCTGTGATGGCGCCACTTCGTTACTCTCGAACCTATCATCGATTCCCGCTTTTTTATCCTGTCATTTTCGGTGGGGCGCCGTTTGTCGGCGAAGGAGTCCTGACCAATCTGTCGCTGATGGGATGCTCCGTTATGTGCGATCGGGATGTTCTCTGTGGCAGCGATGTGCGAGTGAGTGTTCTGGTTCCCAATCAGACGCCGGCGCTATGCATTGATCTCGGCACGATCAAATGGGTCCAGGGCAATCAGTTCGGGGTGGAGTTTCTTCGCCTGCCGCTTGAGGCACGGCAACGTCTGAATCGCACGCTGCGAATTGAACTCATCGAATTATTGAAGTCCCGTTCGAGCAGTAGCGAGCTGCCAGCATCGCGCAATCAGGAACGTTAAGCGCCTGGTCCCTGTCGTTCGTCTTCCCCATTCATCGGTCTGCGTCGGGAAAACAAACTTTTCCGTGCTACACTTCCCATCCTCATGTTCGACGTCATCCTCTATCAACCGGAAATTCCCCCGAACACCGGCAACATCATCCGCCTTTGCGCCAACACGGGAGCCAGGCTGCATCTCGTGAAGCCTCTGGGCTTTACGCTGGAGGATAAGCAGTTGCTTCGGGCGGGATTGGACTATCATGAATTTGCCACGATTACGGTTCACGAAAGCTGGGCCGATTGCGCTGCCAGCGTGAAAGATCGCCGCCTGTTTGCGGTTTCTACCAAAGGCGCACAGCAATACGATATGGTCAACTACACCATCGGCGATGTCTTTGTGTTTGGTCCAGAAAGCCGTGGGTTGCCGGCTGAGATTTTAGGAAGCGTCGCCGCGCAACAGCGTATCCGCGTCCCCATGGTCCCTGGAAACCGGAGCCTCAATCTGTCCAATGCAGTGGCCGTGGTGATCTATGAAGCCTGGCGGCAGTGCGGATTTGGAGCGGGTGGGTAGGGGGGGCGCAGCAAATAGCAGATGGCTTAGGGCCGATAGCATGTCACAGATAAAAACAGGACTTCCTTTGCCCGGCTATAAGCCATGCGCTCTTACAGATCGTCCTCCGCGAGACAGCGGCCGAGTCCCTGTTGCTCGGCAACGTGGTAGGCATAGTGTATGGTGGCCAGATTTGCCACTCGTTCTTCCGCTTCTTCCCGGCTGTCCGAGAAAATAATCGTGAGTCCGAATCTGGCAGTCAGCGCGTCCAAGAAATCCATCATGCCGTTCTTGTGATATTCGCCGAGCCGCCCGCCGCCTTTGGTGGACTGAAGCGCGCCTTCGATGACAAGAAACCGATGTGGGTAGTCAAGAAGCGATTCGAGTTCTTGGAAAAAGGGCGGTCGGTTATCGGCGGGATTCGAGAAGATCGTGTTGAACTCTTCCGCGCGCCGACGTTCGACACAGAAAATTTCTGGCGCTTCTGCAATGGCGTAATCACCTGCCGGAAGGGTCTGTCGAATAGTTCCCGCGATGCGGACGAGATGGTTAAACTCGTAGGGGAGATGCTCATGGCTGTCGACGAGCATCGTAATGGCCGGCACCATGGTTTTGGGTTGGCCTTGCCGCGAAAGCATCATTAGCGATTGGGGCCCGCGAGGACCCTGACGAGACCGTGCAGTCTGTTGAGAGCGTGGCGGAGGGGAGGCGTAGGATTCAGACGATGGGCCTGATGCAGGGGACGGGCGTGGCGGCTGCCTGCGTGAGGTCGAGGGCTCGGTCGTGGCATCGTAGCGTGCGCGTGCGATGGGGTCACTGAGGGTTTGATAGGCTTGGTTGATTAGTTGTGTCCGGGCTTCGGCTTTTCGGTGCAACGTCGGTGAATGATTGAAGCGATCCGGATGCCAGACCTGGATTTGCTCATGCCAAGACTTTTTAATCTCATCCTCCGTTGCGGTGGCCAAGACTTCAAGCAGCGTATAGAAGTTGATTGTTCTTTCGTCCTGCATCGGTTTCTCCCGTTGAGCGCGACGAAGTGTAGCGGAGTCTTGGAGGGAGATCAAAGGTGTCTGCCCCCTGAGATCCCACCTCAGTCGAGGAGGCGATCATGAAACCCATCAAGACATTTGCCGTGGTGCTCTGCGTAGCCATGCTCTGGACACTCGTGGTATGGGCCCAGAAGTGAAATCGATGCGATCCGCGCTGGTGCTTCATTACTCCGGCAAACTACACCACCTAAGACGAGCAGGCCGCCAAGCATATGGGGGGATGCAGGAAGCCATTGCCGCGGCGCGTGATGAGTTCGGCAAGAGTCTCGATGGGAAGGCTCTATTATCTATCTATTCACCGCCTTGACGGACGCGTTGGAGGGCTTCAAAAATCCGTAACGTGCCGAAATACTAGAACTGATCGATGGAGGAAGTGATGGAACGTTAGGGCGCGGGATGACGCATGTCGAGAAGCAGCTCTCGAAGGTACGATTCATGGATTGATTGCATGGAGGCAAAGGTGAGCCCGTGGGTATTCTCCTGTGTCCATCGCACAATGGCTTCGTCAACAATGAGGGGGCGGCTTATTTTGGGGAATTGCAGGATCAGATGGTACCGTTCACTGATTTCGAGAGGACTGTCGCTGAGTAGCCGGCATCCTCCGATGGAGAGATCGATGAGTATCCCGTCACCTTCCGCGTGTTTTTCGAATCGGGCCGGACTGATGAGGCGTGTAAAAGAAAACAGCACGCCCATGGGAGTGAAAATCCGATGGTGCTTGCGGCGCTCAATGATCCGCCGTTTTCGCGAAGGGGAATTGCTCATGTAGGATTCCGATCATTATTTTTGGCATCATAGTGAAGCGAGCGAATATTGCCAAGGTAATTAACGGTTTTTTCGATGCGCCCGCCATGGCAGGCTGACGATCTCTCTCGCTGTGACCGGAAGTTCTTCTTGCCTTCTATACGTCACACGCTGTCAGCGACATGCTCCTATCCTTGCCGCGTGCGCTCGTAATGCGTGGGGAACGGATGGCGGACCGGCCGCAGTAAGCAGCCTGCGCTCGTCTTGCTCTGTTTAAGAATAATCTGGTAGGGTCGAAGTGGTGTTAGCACGAGGCTCAACCCCTGCATGGAGGAAGACTACAATGGGAGAAATCGAAACAGCCCCTGAAGTTGCCGCCAAGGCTATTGAGGATCTCACGGCATTGGAGGTGGATCCAGTCAAATGCGAGCGCCTCTATAAGGCGGCGCTGGTTCAATCCAGCTCCGGCGTGACGTATCGTATGTTGGCCAAGGTGATCGAGACCGGAAAGTTGGATCTTGTCCACTACGGTTGTGATTTGGATGCGGAAGGCAAACCGATATCGAAGTGGAGGATCCGGCGCATTCTTGAACAAGCTCTTGAACGGTTTGACAAAGAGCTTGAGACCATCAAGAAGGGCATTATAGACGATGGTGAGACCGTGCAGGGCGCATGGGTACACGATATGACCGGCATGGCGGATGTGGCGGCACAGGGCAAAAGTTTGGATGAGTGGTCGCGGAACACGACGGCAGAGG
Source organism: Nitrospiraceae bacterium (assembly GCA_039920585.1). GTDB lineage: Bacteria > Nitrospirota > Nitrospiria > Nitrospirales > Nitrospiraceae > Palsa-1315. The sequence goes on from JBDSDL010000003.1 coordinate 15,638, forward strand.
TCAAGAAGAAATCGAGTTAGGTCACATCAGGCTGCCTGGGTTCGGCCGAGCCATCGTCAAAAATTCATGGTTCTGGATTGCAGTGATGATGGCGATGAGCTGTCCTGCGCCAACGACGAGACAGCGATGACGACTGTCAATCGGCTGTGGGCATCTCGTAGTGACTGCTCCACTTCCTCGGGGGTCTTTGCTCGTGCCAGGAGAAACCCCAGGTAGCGTGTCCCCTCAGGAAGCGGGACGAGTTCATCGCCAGGCTCTGCAGTGATCGTCAGTTCGACAATCCCAGGTACGGCCCTCGCGTCAGTTTGCCCCCGCACCTCACGCAGTCTGCCGCCGTAGGGAATAGGGAGCATCATGACTCCCGCCGCCTGTTCTTGCCTGGTCAGGGGTGGGAGCGGCATCTGCAGCGCATGGCGGATGATCAGTGCTTCGAGCGACAGGCCTGCGGAAAAATCAAGCGTGCTGGAACAGCGGCCACCGATCGCCCGCGCCGCCAACTCAATGACCCACACCCCCTTCTCGTTCACGCGAAACTCTCCGTGTACCGGCCCTTCCCGTAGCCCGAGCGCCTCGGCCGTTCGAGCGGCACAGGCGATAATGTCCTGCTGCACATGGGAAGGGAGGCGGGATGGAGTCACGTAGATCGTCTCTTCGAAAAATGGGCCATCGAGGGGGTCAGGCTTGTCGAAGAGAGCCAGAGGCTGCAGTGCTCCATTCGTGAGTAATCCCTCCAACGCTACCTCGCATCCCGGCACAAAATCCTCGACGAGGATCCAACGGGCCTGCTCGTCTCGTTCCACCAGACCAAAATTGGTGAGGAGCGCACCAACCCGACGGAACGCTCCATTAAACTCCTCCTCGTCATTGGCGCGAATGACCCCACAGCTAGCGGAGAGGATCAGCGGCTTCACGACGCAGGGATAGGCGAACTGTGTCGCGAATTCCTTTGGATCACCGTTGAGGGGGAACACTGCATGGCGAGGTACGGGAAGGCCCTGTCCAGACAGACGTTCGCGCATTTGGCGCTTGTTTCTGGCGGCGGTGACGGACGCGACAGAGTTGTGGGGCAAGCCGATCGCCTGCGCAATGGCGGCAGCCGTGACGGCCGTGACATCGTCCACTCCGATCACCGCGTCGATGGGATGCTGTCGGGCGAATGCAACCGCGATTGAGGCGGCAGCCTGCGGATCTCGGACATCGAGGGGCAAGAGTTCGCCAGACGAACTCGTCAGCTCTTCGGGGCGCCGTTCACATCCGATGGTGACAGAGACGTGCAGGTAGCGCGCTGCCGCGAGGAAGGCCTCGGCTCGATAGGTCCTCGTCGGAAGGAGCAGCAACAGTCTCGGCATCGGCGCCCTTTATCGAGCGGTCGGAGGGACTGTTCTCGCACGCGCTTGATGAAACGCTTCCAGCTGACGATTGGCCTCGGTGATGATCGCCAGCTTTTGGACCACGGCGGCCACCTTGGCACCGGGAATGGCGTAATAGCCTTCATCATCCCCGAGCCCGGTATAGACGCGGTTTCCAATACAGCCAAAACTGGTAGCAGTCGTGTCAGATTGCAGTGATTCCGGCAGCACGGCGCAGGTCGGTCGTCCCATCGTGGCGCCACCGCCGGCAATTCCCGCTGCCTGTGCCGCCTCCGCCAGCAGCATCAGCTGCTTGACGGTCCCGCGGATCAGCACCACGTCCGGAGTGAAGGTGGCCTGCGCGAGCGGCGCATACACGGATACATGAAAGGCCCCTTGGCGACGTGGGATCATCGGAATGTCCGCCATCGTGAGATACTGCATCCTCACCATGGTCTGCACCAGACCGTTCAGCTCAGTTGCGACCTGTGGCGGCAGATCTATACCATGGGTATGGGCCCCGACTGGACAGGTATAGTGATCCGATGCCTCCGTATAGAAGACCTGACCCTCA
>JBDSDL010000004.1:0-16768 GCA_039920585.1 Nitrospiraceae bacterium
AGGGAGAAACGAATCGGAGTCTTCTGCTGCGGCACCTCAAGTGTCAGTCGATCCCTTGCAACGAGCGCATGTTGCTGGGGGACGATCTGTACGAATAACTCGTGATGCCGGATGACGACTCGCGGGAGAACTGGGTCGGCTGCGCAGGCAATGCCGAGAGCCCCATGGCTGAGGAGTGCGAGGAGAAATAGACAGGGAAACGTGACAGTCCTGCTTCCGATCGGCATCGGAAGAGTTTTAGCATTCGCGACAGACGAGCACAAGCTGGATGGATGTCAACAATCGCTCCAAGTCGATCGGCTTCACGATGACTTCTTGCGGCCCCACAGCCCAGGCTTCATCGAGACGTTCTTCGTCGTGACTCCCGGTGATGATGATGACCCCGCCGGCGTATTCGCGATGGCGGAGTTGCCTGAGCACCTCGACTCCCTCCATGTCTGGCATAAACAGGTCGAGAAGGATCAAATCGGGCGGAGCTTGCTCCACCATCGAGAGAGCCTCGGGGCCATCTTTCACACCGAGTGCCCGGTAGCCGCGGAGGCTGAGAAACTGAACGAGCAGGTCGCGAACCAGCGGCTCATCATCGACGACGAGAATCGTTTCCCCCGTATCGACCACGGCTGCGCCACCCGCCACCGACGGAGTGGGAACGGATTTAGCTGGGAGCTGCACCACCCGGTTGACACATTCGACCAGTACATCGAGCGACAGGCCCTTTCGGATAAAATCGGTCACGCGTAATCCTCGCGCTTGATTTTCCTGCACCTCGGTCGCCCCGCCGCCCAGAATGATCACCGGTGCATGGGGGTCGTACGCACGGATTTCTTTGAGGACTGTTAGCCCATCCATTTCAGGCATACGAAGATCGAGAATGGTGATGCGCGGGGCCTGCTGGCGAAAGAGGGTCAGGCCTTCGACCCCGCTCGTCGCCGACAACACCTGATACCCATGTCGGGTAAAAACGGACTGGATGAGTTCGCAATTCATACGATCGTCGTCGATAACCAAAAGCTTGATCATTTCTCAACCTCATAGACAGGACTGCGCTGCGCGCACTGGAAGAATGCTGGTTCATTAGGAGTCTCAGCCTAACACAGGCGATGTCGGCGGAGAAGAAAATGACGGGATCTCACTGGGGGCTACGCAGAGGGCGAGGCTGTCGTCCCGATAAGCGCGTCTACGAACGCGTCGCTCTGAAAATCCTGCAGATCTTCAACCGACTCTCCGACTCCGATCAGCCTCACGGGCAACTTGAGTTCCTCGGCGATCGCGACAACGATCCCTCCGCGAGCGGTGCCGTCGAGCTTCGTCAAGACCAAGCCGGTGACACCGACCGCTTGATGGAATTGACGAGCTTGGGACAGCGCGTTCTGCCCAACCGTGGCGTCCAGCACGAGGAGCACTTCGTGCGGCGCGCCAGGGCATTCCTGCCCGATGACGCGCGTGATCTTGCGGAGTTCGTCCATGAGATTCGATTTCGTGTGCAGCCGTCCGGCTGTATCGATCAACACCACGTCCACCTGTCGTGCTTTCGCGGCGGCAATCCCATCGAACGCGACGGCGGCTGGATCGGATCCATGGCGGTGACGAATCACATCAACACCGACTCGGTCGGCCCAGACTTGCAATTGATCGATCGCCGCTGCTCTAAAGGTATCGCACGCTACCAGCAATGGCACTGTCCCTGCGTGCATGAGCCGTTGCGCAATCTTGGCGATCGTGGTCGTCTTGCCCACACCATTCACCCCTACAGCCAGGATGACGAAGGGCTTGGGACCTTTCGCGATCAGGGGCTCTAGCGACAGCCCTTGCACGGGCGTCAACGCATCGAGCAGGGTGTCCCGCAATCCCGTTTGCACTCGACCGGACTGTGAGGCATCGGTCCCTTGAAGCTGTTTTTTAAGACGCTCCATCACGCGATCTACAACGCGAGTACCAAGATCGGAAGCGATGAGAGCCGCTTCGAATTCCTCTAGGAGGGCAGGATCCGCCGCGCGGCCAAGCAGCCGATCCAAGGACCCACGAACGACATCGCGCGTTTTGGTGAGCCCGTCACTGAGTCGCTGCAGCCATCCCATAAATCTATCCTTGATGCCTAATGTGCGATACGTCTCTGACTTGGCTCGGGACGGCGCGCCTGTTGTACCCTAACGCGATCGATTCGCTCGTTTCGGCACCAGGGCAATCGACCGCTGGATCATGCGCTCACGACGATGCATCCGGCGCGCTTCTTTCTCACTCCGCTCATGATCGTAGCCGCAGAGATGCAAAATGCCATGGATCAACAACCAAGTAAGCTCCTCATCCAAGGACCGTCCTGCCTCTATCGCCTGGCGCCATGCTGTGGGCACCGAAATGACCACATCGCCCAGCATATCCGGCATGAGGGGTAAGGGCCTACCCTGAGCCTGTCGAAGGGCGTGAGGTGTGCAAGCTTCCCGCATGGCAAAGGCCAGTACATCGGTCGTGCGATCCTTGCCCCGATACCGACGATTGAGGCCTCTCATCCGCTGATCGCCCACGAACAGGATGCCCAACTCCGCCGACGTTTCCCCGACATTAGCAAGAATCGCCCGAACCGACCGTTCCAGACCAACCTGGTCAAACGTGATACGTCGGACCTGACTCTGCATCTGGATCGGCATTGTAACTACTCAGGTGTTCAGGCCGAAGGCTATAAATTATCTCACAAAACACGAATCAAACCATTCAGATGCCGAAGCTTTGTGTGATCACGCATGATTGACGCTAAAAGCCTTCAGCCTATCTACCTGAGTAGTTGCCCTGGACTAATGCGACTGGCCCCAAGAGTCCTTGAGCGGTGAGGACGGGGTGGCAGGCTTCGGTTGTTTATTTTGCGGCGCTGGCGACGGTCGACGTCCTGCCGCACCGGAAGAAGGGCCGGAAGACTGAGCGGGGTTTTGATGCTGATCGTAAGCTTTTATAATGTCCTGCACCAACTTGTGACGGACCACATCGCGCTCGTCGAAATAGACGAATTCGATGCCCTCGACGTCACGCAGAATCTCCCGCACCTCGATCAGGCCAGAGATCCGTTCAGGCGGCAGATCCACCTGGGTAATATCGCCGGTGACAACCACTTTGGAATGGAAACCAAGCCGCGTGAGGAACATTTTCATTTGCTCCGCCGTGGCGTTCTGCGCTTCGTCGAGAATGACGAACGAATCGTTCAACGTGCGGCCCCGCATAAATCCAAGCGGCGCGATCTCGATGTCGCCCCGCTCGATTGCGCGCGAGGCCCGCTCCATATCCATCATGTCGAACAACGCATCGTAGAGAGGACGGAGATAGGGGTTCACTTTGGCATACATATCGCCCGGCAGGAATCCGAGCTTCTCGCCCGCTTCAACGGCCGGCCGGGCCAGAATGATGCGGCTCACTTCTTTCTTCAGCAACGCGCTCACGGCCATCGCCATCGCCAAATAGGTCTTCCCCGTTCCAGCTGGGCCGATTCCTATGACAATGTCGTGCGTCTCGATGGCTTCGATATAGGATTTTTGCGTCGGCGTTTTCGGCGCGACGAAACGTTTCTTGGTAACAATGGTCGCCGCATTAGAGAGGAGTTCTTTGATCGGAGTCTCGGGACTCTGCCGGAGCGCGCTCAACGCGTGGGTAATGTCGTCCGGCTGGAGGACCATCCCGTCGTTGGCGAGAGTAGCGAGTTCTGTGAGGACACGTTCCGCGTGGCGAGTAGCGTCTGCCGTACCGTCGAGGGTAAGTTCTTCTCCGCGCGCCGAGAGGCGCACACCGAGGTCTTCTTCGATAAGCTTGAGGTGCCGGTCGTGGTAACCGAACAGCACGGCGGTATTGGTGCCTTCTCGTAGTTTGAGTTTACGCACGCTTGTCGAGAGCGTCTCCTATGGCATCTAATACTATGCGAATTCTAGCAGACCAGGAAACAGGCTGACAACTCCCAAATCCAGAGATAGAAATTCCACACAGCTCGGTTGAGGCACATGCAGCCTGATTTTACGCGGGCGTGCCTCGTGCGTCTCATGTCCGGGGTCATGAGGCCTCGGGTGCCCGCTCTGGTCGTCCCTTCTCGGTCATGGTTCGGCGAGTGGAGACAGACCATTCTCGGTCTTCCGCCCCCGCTTCTACGCTGGATGCCGTGATGCGTACTGTGTCAGGTCACGAGACCCAGCGCCAGCACCGCTGGCGGATCGTGTGCCAACAGGCGAGTGCCTCGGCCTCCAGCCCGAGTCGCAACACCACGCGCCCTGCATGGCGCAGGATCCGCCTCGCCACCTGCACCAGCCTCCCCCGTACCGTCGCGATGGTCTGCACCTCCCACACGGCGGGACAGGCGAGCCGCTTGAAGCCGATGAACAGGTTATAGGCCAGCACGCCGATCCTGAAGAAGACCGCATTGGCACCCGCATCTCCACACGGCATCGGGTCCATCCCCAATCCGTGTTTGAGTTCTTTGTGGAAGTTCTCCGCTTGGCCGCGCTGATTGTGCCAACACAGCACCTCGTGCTCCGTTTTTTCCTCAGCCGGCCAATTGCTCGCCACCACGCGATAGGCATACGGGGTGGTGGCCGCATCAAACAGATCGGACTGGGGCCGTGCTGCGCACTTAATGGTCAGTGAAACGCCGCCGCCATCGCCTGCATTGTGTCTGCGACCTGATATCCGCACCCCGGCTCCGGTTCCTGCCACGCCTCTGTAGGAACCCCGGCGATCACGGCCTTGACCGCCATATCCTGATGAGCCGTGATGCCCCCCCCGCATCGATCAGTCTCCAACTCGTTAATCAGTTCGGCCTGGTACGACGCACGGTCGGCCCGATACCGCGCCAGCCGCTTGCCCAGAGGCATACGGGGGCGACACTGCCGATAAAACTCGAGCTGGCCAGCTCCCGGCGACACATTTCCTTCCTGAAACTCATCCACCAGACAGACCGGGGTCTCGAATAGAAACCCCAGCAGCGGCATGTACCCGCGGACTCCGAGATAGCTCCACTGGGCTTCACGCTTTTCCCCCTCGATCAGCATCGCATCCACGTCCAACGTCGAGGTCTCGTGCCCATCGCGTCGCAGCAGCCGGGCCGTCATGGTCTCATCCGTCCGTTCCAGCTTGAAGGCCAATACCGTTTGTCGTACCATCCTATGACCTTGTCGGTTACAGGGTGTGTGTGGCGATACACCTTTTATATCCGCGCCCAGCGCGGTCGACAAGGCCTTTTTCTGCCTACTACCCAATGCCTATCTCTCTTTCAGAGAGGGCTCGGCTCGCTTGCCTTGGCGGAAAACGCCATGATAGCGTAGCACCCCCCTTGGAATAGAAAGAACTGATCTATGCAGATGTTAATCAGCCTTGATCGTGGGTGGTCGATTCGGATACTGGTCGTATCTCTTCTCTTTCTCTGTCTGGTCCTTCCGAGAGACGCGGTGGTTGCCGCTGTATCGACGCCAGCTCCTGCCTCAATGGCTCAGACCGACCACGTCATTCTCTTTGTCCTCGAAGGATTCGGCCAAGACTCCTTGAAAGGCGGCACGATGCCAACCCTCAGCCGGTTGATCAAGGAAGGGGCTGTCACCTGGTCTGCCACGGCGGTGAAGCCTGCGTTACGGCTGCCGACGATGGCGTCATTGATTACGGGAATGCCGGTCGAGAAACACGGTATTACCTGGAACACCTTTGAGTTCAGCCGGGGTTATCCACGCGCTCCGAGCCTGTTCGACTACCTAGATCTTAGCGGTGGGCGTGACAGCGCGATTTTTCTCATGGATGAGTCGCTGTATCAGTTGGCACGACCCGAACCCTATACGGATTATCAAATGTGCGGGCCGCTGAAGCCTGAGTGCAGCACGGACCGGATCGTGTCCTACATCCGTCAATATTTCAAGAAAGCGACCAGCGGCCATGGGTACGGGCATGCCATCCTTGCACTGCCGCACTTCCTGGTCGTGCATCTTCCTGAGGCGGGCCGGGTGGGCGCGTCCAAAGGCTGGACGTCGAAGGAGTATCGTGACGCGCTTCGCACCGTGGATAAGGCCATGCACTCGGTGTTGGACATCTATCACGAGCAAGGGCTGATCAAACGGACGACCCTGTTCGTGACATCGCTTAGCGCCGAGGGCAGGGATGCGAACCACGAACAGGTTGATGAGGCTGTTCCGATGGTTCCATGGATTGCCTCGGGGGTGGGAATTAAACCTGGTCACGCGATTCACCAGCCTGTTTCTATTTTGGATACCGGCGCGACGGTGATGCGGACGTTGGGATTGCAGACCCATACCGAATGGGAGAGTCATGCCGTGGAGGAAATCTTTCAGGCAGCCTTTACCGCGTCTCCGCGGGGATCTTCGGAGTAGGTCAGCGATGCAGAATGTGAACTGGTGCATAGGCTGCTGTCTACTCGGAGGGTTGCTGGGCTCCGCAACGGTCATCCAGCCAGCCGCAGCCGGTCAGCCGGCTGCCTACACGAAGGAACATGCGATCACGATTGATGCGACCCCCATTACTCCTCAGTCCTGGTGGCAGGTACCCGGCGTCACCCCGTCGATTTATGCCTCGGACCCTGAGTCTCTGGATGCCTACAAGACGACCGAGTCTCGTGCCCTGAAACTGAAGCCGGGAAAATATAAATTTGGGAGCTTCACGTACGATTTTCCGTTCGCGGTGAATTTAGAGGGGAAGCTGGAGTTTGACAAGTCGCTCGACCAATGTGTGGAGGGACGAGGGACCCAGACCTTAACTGTTCGCTGCAGCCGGACCTATCCGTATAGCGGCCAGCGCGATTACCAGTATCAGTAGAGGAGCGGTACCAATGGCCCAGGCGCTTGACGATCTATTAGAAGCACTCGAGGATGTCGACGACGCGACCCGAGAGGAAGCATCCAAGGCACTTGCCGAACTCGCTGACTCCACCACGTTGGACGCGTTGGTCGGGGCCTGTGGAGACGAGTATTGGGCTGTGCGCGCTCATGCAGGCCGTGGCGTGGCCAGGATCGGGGGGGCGAAAGCGGTAGAAGCGCTCATTGTTCTGTTTAACGATTCCATCATGGATGTGCGAAACGATGCCGTGGCGGCCATGGCCTCGTTGGGCGCTGTAGTCGTCGACCGCCTGATCGCGGCATTGAAGGATGAGCGGTGGCGTGTTCGCGAACATGCCGCGAAAACCTGTGGCGAAATAAAGGACCGGAAAGCCGTCGAGGCCCTCATGCTCGTCTGTCGAGATCGTGACGGCGCCGTAAAGAGTGCGGTGGCAGAGGCGCTGGGCAAGATCGGCGATCCGAGAGCGATCCCGGCTCTGAGCAAACTCTTCCGCGATCCTTCGAAAACGGTGCGAGAGACAGCCGGAACCGCGCTCATCTCTATCGGCCAGCCTTCCGTCGATCCACTAGTCGAATGTCTCAAGGATAAAGATTTTGTGGTTCGGTGCCACGCTGCCCGCGCACTCGGTGGCATGACGACCGACTATCAAATCGGCCGAACCTGGGTGCGGGACGCGAAGGTCGTCGATGCGCTGATTGCCGCGCTGAAAGATCCGGATCGTGCCGTGCGCGAAGATGCGACGATCGCTCTGGGCCAGATCGGAGATCCACGGGCCATCGATGCCTTGATCGAGGCGATGAAGGATGGCGTGGTGAAGCGGCATGCCATTGCGTCGCTCGGTATGATCGGCGATCCTCGCGCCTTGCCTCCGGTGCTGGACGCATTGAAGGGCAAGGGTATTCGACAGGATGGGACTCCGACGCCCGGCTGTATCGTCAGCGAAGACGCCTTTATCAAGGAAGCGGCGGCGACGGCGCTCGGCCAATTCCGCGATCCGCGTGTCATTCCCGATTTGATCATGCTGTTGAAGGATGGCGTCTTGCGAGAGAAGGCCAGTGCCGCGTTGGCCACTATCGGCGATACGGCGATCGAGCCGTTGATCGCCTTTCTCTATGACCCGAAAGCGTCCGAAGTCGTCGCAGAAGGGGAGCGGGTGCTCTCCTATGCGTCGGTTCGGCTCACGGCGAAAGATGCCTTGCGGCAATTGGCGCTTGAGACGCTCGAAAAGTTAGGCTGGACGCCTGCGCCGGAAGACACCATCGTCAATTCAAGTGTGGCCGACAATGCCAGAGTGGACATGCCTCTTGGCGACACAGGCCGATTTGGTCCGTCGGGTGATTTTGCCCAAAGAGGCTAGCAGGCGTCTGAGAAGCTATAGCGCATCACGCAGGATGCTCAAAAAGGCCGTCCAGCAAGGCCGCAGCGAGTGAAGAGGCGAGGCGTACGCTTCGGTACGTTGAGCCTCTGAGTGATGCGAGAACGCCGCTGGCGGACTTTTTCAGCATCCTGCTAGGAGCGAGGTCGGGCATGGCAGACACCGTAGCTGAACAGATCGCTGCACTCAAAGACGAGGATTGGGCGATTCGCGAAGAGGCCGCCACGATGCTCGGCGCGCTTCGGGATCCCCGGGCTGTAGCGCCGTTGGTCTCCGTGCTTCGTGACGACGATCGCGCGGTTCGGGATGCGGCGATCGGCGCTCTCCTGGCCATCGGAGAGCCGGCTGTGACGCCGCTGGGCGCCTGTCTTTCCGATCCGGTGCTTACGGTTCAGGAATTGGCCTCGTCGGTGTTGGCAACCATTGCCGATGCGCGAGTGCTCGCGCCGCTGATGGCCGCGCTCAAAAGTCCCGATTGGATTGTACGGATGCACGCCGCTAAGGCCTTAGGCCGGATTCAAGACCCTGGAGCGTTGGCACCGTTGGTGCCGCTGTTACAGGATAAAGTGAAGGCCGTGCGCGAGGAGACGTCGACAGCCCTCGCGGCCATTGGGGAGGCAGCGCTATCGTCGCTGATCGCCGCGTTGACCCATGTTGAATGGTTGGTGCGGTTGCATGCGGTAGAAGCTTTAGGGAAAACGAGATCGCCGGAGGCCGTGGATCCGCTTTTATCAGCGCTCTTCAACGATCCTGACAGGGCGGTTCGCGAGGATGCAGTTCGCGCGTTGGGCCAGATTGGCGATGCGCGCGCGGTGGAGTTTCTCGTGACGGTGATGAAAGAGCCGGGGTTGCGGCCCCTGGCGGTCGAGGCGCTAGGTCGGATCGGTGATCGACGTGCCGTGCCGGTGCTCATCCACGTGATCGAGGGGGTAGAGCGACCGGAAGCATCGCGGCCGATGGACGGCTGCGGCAATCGTTGGGAGGAAGACATGTTGACGTTGGGTGCCGCCGCCAAAGCATTGGGTGCGATCCGAGATGAGGCGGCCATCCCGTCGCTCATGAAGGCGCTCCAGTATACGGTGACGCGAGCGGACGCTGCCGACGCGCTGACTCGATTTGGGGGCGTCGTGATTGCACCGTTGCTGGCTCTGCTGGCGCGCGAGTCGGATGACAACATCCGTTACCATGTCAAAGACACATTGGCTAGGGTGGGCTGGCGGGCAAGGCGTATCTCGTGAGCCAATGCTCAATGTTGAATTTGTAACTCAGAACACAGAACTCAAAAATCAGAACTCATTCCGTGCTATGCCAAAAGAAACGATCGAAACGCTGATCTCTGAGCTGGTTCACGAAGAGGACTGGCGCCGGATGCGAGCGACGGCAGCTTGCCTGTCGGGTGGGCCTCGTGCGGTGCAGGCGCTCATACACGCGCTGCAAACCGGGTCGCCGGCCTTGAAAGCCGAGGTTGCGGCTATGTTGGCGCGTGTGAACGATCCTCAGGCCGGCGTGCCTCTAGTCGTCTTACTCCGCGATGAAGATGAGTCTGTCCGAAAGGCCAGCGCGTCAGCCTTGGAACACATGGCGGGGGTACTGGAGGAGACGACCGCGGCGGCGCTGGCCGCGCTGCTCTATGAATCGAAGGATGAGGGGATTCGTGTGGCGGCCTCGCAGTTGTTGGGGGTCATTCCGAATGCGATCGCGCCGCTCTGCGAGATGTTAACTCATCAAGACCCGGAAGCGCAGATCATGGCCGCGAAGATGTTAGAACATTTGCTCGATCCTCGTTCGGCGGATTCGTTCATCAATGCCATGGGGCAGCCGGCCGTTTGCGATATTGCCGTGCGGACGCTCAAGAAATTGAGCGCGATTCGTGAACGCATCGACGAGGTGTTCGACGAACTTCGTGCGATCGAGGAATTAAGCGAACGGGAAGAGGCTCGTATGAGCACCGTGATCAATCTTCTGGCCATCGGGCGTCCGAGCGTGGAGATTTTGATCGAGTACCTGGAGGATGACGATTGGGTGATCCGTGAAGCCGCCGCCGACTTGCTGGGGAAGATCGGCGATGTCCGCGCGGTTGAGCCCTTGATGCAGCGGTTGCGGGTCGATAAAGATACGGGCGTGAAGGAGCTGGCGTTGAAATCGTTGGGTTTGATCGGCGACGCCAGGCCAGCCCAACTCTATATCGAGGCCATTCCCATTCGACCCTTGCGGGTCTATGCCATGGAAGCGTTGGCCAAAGTAAAAGATGTGGATGTGTTGCGGCCGTTTAAAGAACTGTTCGATCGGTTGAGAACGGATCGGGACGGCCTGGTCGCGTACAATTCCGGGTTGATCGCGGACAAACTGGAAGCGCTTGATGGGACGCCTGTCGGAAGTCAGGGAGGGCAGAACAACGATGAGTGACGAGATGCAGGCTGAACGGATCGAACAATTGATCGGGGCTCTGCGGGACGACAATGACGCGCTCCGTGACCATGCGATTGCCAGTTTGAGTCAATTGGGCGAGGAGGCGGTGGGGCCGCTGATCGGGCTGATGGCGGACGAAGATGTCCTCGTCCGGGAAGCGGCAACCAGCGCGATTGTGCGGATCGGTCCCTCCGTCGTCGATTCGTTGATCGAAGCGTTGGCGGACGATGAGTGGGCAATTCGCGAGCAGGCTGCGTCGGGATTGGGGAAGCTGAAGGACCCTCGGGGCGTCGATCCCCTCGTGAAGGCGCTCAAAGATAAAGACGGCGCAGTGCGCACTGCCGCCGTGTGGGCGCTGGAGCGTGTCGGCGATGCGCGCGCCGTGCCTGGATTGGTTGAGGCGCTGACCGATCATACGGTACATGAGGATGTGGCGCGCGTACTAAAGAAAATAGGCGACGCCCGGGCCGTGGATGCTTTGATCGATGGACTGCTGGGCAGCAATTGGATGGTCCGTCGTCATGCAGCCGAGGCCTTGGGCAAGATCGGCGATGCCCGTGGAATCGACCCGTTGATCGAATCGCTCAAGGATGAAGACTGGCTCGTGCGGCGAAATGCCGCAGAGTCGCTCGCGCGTCTCGGGGCGAAGCAGGCCATCGACCCCTTGCTTCCGCTGCTCGAAGATGAGAATACGATGGTGCAAGAAACGGTCGAGGGTGTGTTGGCGAGTCTCGGGTGGACTGCGAAGCCGTAATCTTTATGTCGATGTAAAAGGATATATCTCATGGCAGATGAAGTTCCTCCAAAGCTTATTCAGATCGGTCCGAAGGGCGGCGCGAAGAAGGACGGATTCAATCTCGTCACGGAACGAGTCGTCGCGGTGAACCCTGAAGCGAAACAGCTCGAAGTCGAACTGTTGGCCTACGATGGGAAGACGGTCGTGTTGGACGTCGATGACGAGGCGTTGGAAGAGCTGAAGCGCCTTAAAATAGGGGATGGCGCCACCATCCGTGTCGTCGAAGAAGGCGGGCGCCGGATTGCCAAGAGCTTTCGGATTCGCGCGAAGGATCCCAATGCGGCGCGAGCCGACGCGATGCTCTTGGATCTTCAAGATAGCCACTGGCTCAACCGCAAGTATGCGGCTGAAGTGCTGGGTGAGCTGAAAGAAATTCGCGCCGTGCGACCGTTGGTCGATGCGTTGGCGGATGAAGTCGGCGATGTCCGGCAGCGCGCCTATGATTCCTTGATCAAAATCGGTGGGCCGGCGGTGTCGTTGCTCGTGCCCTTGCTGGTGTCGGAGGAAGATGAAATCAGGCAATCCGTGACGGAAATTATCCGTAAAATCGGAAAGCCCGCCGTCGAGCCATTGGCCACGGCGCTTGCCGAGGCCGACGACCGTCTGAAGTCGAGAGTGATGAAGGTATTGGACCGAATGGGCTACAAGCCGAAAGTCAACGATGAGGCCAAGGCCGTCGATGTGCCGCGACTCACATAATGCCGCTGTTACATGGCTGAGGAGGGAGCCTTACTTGGTCTCCCGACCGAAATGTGACGAAAGCCAAAGGCTGCGACCCGGTCTGGCTCATAGACATTGCGCAAGTCGAAGAAGATGGGCTGGCGCAATGCGGTTTTCAGTCTGTCGAAGTCGAGGGTTCGGAACTGGTTCCATTCGGTCATGAGGATGAGAGCGTCGGCTCCCTGTGCCGCCTCATAGGCGTCTTTGCAGGGGACGAGGCCCGAAACGGTCTGACAGGCTTCCTCGAGCGCGGCGGGATCGTAGGCGCGAACCGTGGCGCCCTGTTTCATGAGTTCTTGTGCGATAGCCAGGGCCGGTGCATCCCGCAGGTCGTTCGTATTGGGTTTGAAGGACAGGCCTAACATCGCGAACGTCTTCCCCTTGAGTCCCCCAATCTCTTTCGTGATCTTTTCAATCATCCGGCCCCGTTGCTGTTCGTTGATGAGGGCGGCGGCGCCTGCGATTTGCATGGGATAGCCGACTCGTTCTCCCGTCTGTACGAGGGCTGCCAGATCTTTTGGAAAACACGATCCACCGAACCCTGGTCCTGCATGGAGAAACTTCGACCCAATCCGGTTGTCGAGCCCCATCCCTTTCGCCACCATCTGCACGTTGGCGCCCACCCGCTCGCAGACAGTCGCGATTTCGTTGATGAATGAAATTTTGGTGGCAAGGAAGGCGTTGGAGGCGTACTTGATCATTTCGGCAGTCGGGATGTCGGTCACAACGAACGGAGTTTCGATGAGATACAGCGGACGATAGAGATCTTTCATGATCGCAATCGCCTGCTCGCTGTCTGCGCCGATGACAACCCGGTTCGGTCGCAAGAAGTCTTCGATGGCGGACCCTTCACGAAGAAACTCCGGGTTGGAGACAATGTCGAACCGAAATTTGTCTGATTGATTGGCGTTGATCACTTCACGCAGCTTTTCCCCGGTTCCCACCGGGACGGTCGACTTGGTGACGATGACTTTGTACCCAGTCATCGTTTTGGCGATGCCGCGGCCGACTTCTTCTACGTATGAGAGATCAGCCGATCCGTCAGACCGCGGTGGGGTTCCAACCGCAATGAAGATAACGAGAGCCTTGTCGACGGCTTTGGCGATGTCAGTGGTAAAGCTGATCCGGCTCTCTCTGATTCCTTTGGCGACGAGCTCTGTGATCCCCGGTTCGTAGAATGGCACATCGCCCTTCTCAAGTCTGGCGATTCGTTTGGCGTCGGTATCCATACAGGTCACATTGACCCCGAATTCCGAAAAGCAGGCTCCTGTTACGAGTCCGACATAGCCGGTTCCAATCACACTGATATGCATGGGTCTCTGCCCTCCTATAGCGGAATAACGACTTGGCCGAGTATAGCAATGGTATCGGTGGTGAGCAACGAAGTTTTGAAAAGCCATATTTACAGGGAGGAATTGCCCGAGCCGCTCGTTGACAGGCACGCAAGGGCTGAGTACTATTTGCTCCCTCCATCGGACGGACTCTGTCGTATGGCGACTCAGAGCACACCTCTTCAGCGGCCTCTCGCCGTGATGATGATGCGCCGGACCCTGCGCACGATCAGTCCAGATACCACGTTGTTGGCGGCGGCCAAGCTGATGCGTGATGCGAGGGTCGGCGCTTTGTTGGTGCAAGAGGCCGGTCACTATAGTGGTATAGTCAGTGAGGCGGACTTGGTTCGCAAGGGAATGGCTGAATCCTGTCCGGCACACGAGACGTTGGTCCGTGCCGTCATGAGCCGCCCGCTGCTGTCAATTGAGATTACGAGCTCGGCCCACGAGGCGAGCGAGAAGATGGCGGAACATGGGATTCGGCATCTGGCAATCTCCGAAGAGGGACAGATCGTCGGGATCATCTCAGTCCGCGATCTCCTACGTTACTTCAAAAACTGGGGCGGTCTGTGATTCTGTGGGCTCGTGAGGCAGTACCAGATCGTCTCCCTACTCTGTGTCATGTTTCCGCATGAGTTTCGTGAACCGGCCAGCTCATCCCCCTCAATGGTTTCTGCTGATCACAGCGCTGGCGACCGGTGCGGTGGTGATGGCGCTCGAGATTGTAGGAAGCCGGCTCTTGGCTCCTGTCTTCGGAAACTCCCTATTTGTCTGGGGCGCATTGATCGGAGTGATTCTCGCGGCCATGAGCAGCGGGTATGCGTTTGGAGGCTGGCTCTCGGATCGGTATTCTGGCGCGCAGGTGTTGGCCGGTCTGCTCCTGTTCTCCGGAGCCTGGACCTTTCTGATCGCCTGGTTGGGCCAGCCGGTGCTCTTTAAGGTGGCGGGAGCTATTGAGGACCCTCGGTGGGGACCCTGTGTCGCTGCGGCACTGCTCCTGGGTCCACCGGCCTTTGGTTTGAGCGGCGTGCTGCCGGCGCTGTTGCGATTGGCTGTGTCGGATCTTGATTATTTCGGCAGGCATACCGGTCGAATGATCGCGCTCTCGACTATGGGGAGCTTGGCGGGAACGTGGGGGACGGCATTTTTCTTTTTATCCTGGATCGGCAGCCAGGCGCTGGTTGCGTGGCTCGGCGCCATTCAAGTGGGGCTTGGTCTCTGGTGGTTGATCGGCAGGGCATCCGTGCGGCCCTTGGTGATCGGCGTACTCTTCTTATGCTTTGGAGGCCTGGGGGCCGGTGCGTGGTTTCCGATCCAGATGTTGAAGAAGCCTGTGTATCAGGAAGACAGCCCGTATCAGCAAGTACGAATTCGCGATGACGATCTGTTTCGCTACCTTGTCTTGGACCGGACGTTCCACGCGGTCATGTGGAAGGCGGACCCTGTCGCCCTGTTTCTCCCCTATAGTCAACTGATGGTTGCGTCGTTGGCGTTGGCGCCAGAACCGAAACGGGGTCTGATCCTTGGTCATGGCGGCGGATCGCTGGCGAAATGGCTCGCCCATCGATGGCCTGAACTCGAGCTGGATGTGGTCGAGTTCGATCCTACGGTCGTCCGCATGGCTGAAAAATATTTCTTCTATCAATCGCCCCCCCAGCATCACGTGCACGTCCGGGATGCTCGGGTCTTTCTGAATTCCACGAGGCAGAGGTACGATCTCATTTGGGTCGATGCGTTTGCCCGGCACATGATTCCGTTTCACCTGACCACGGTGGAGTTCTTCATGGAGTTGCGTACCCATCTTGAGCCGAACGGTATCCTGGCCGTGAATTTGGCCTCCTCGGGCGAAGGTGGAGATCTGTTGCGGGCCAATGCGGTCGTGCAGACGATGAGACGATCGTTTCCCCACATCGAGTCCTTTGCGGTCAAGGGGCCATGGAAATCTTCTCAGCCGCGTTCCGAGAATCTGATTTTTTTTGCCGGTGCGCCGCTTGAACGGCATACACTGACGAGCATTGTGGCGAATGTGAACAGATTGGTTGAGCAGCAGCGTCTTCCAGTCGAGGCCATTGCCTTGCTGAGTGCCCATCGGACGCAATCCTGGGAGGCTGGCATCGTATTGACCGACAACTACGCGCCGTACGATCTCTTGATCGGGTCCTCGGTTCCAGAGGTGCAGCTCAATACAGATAAGCCATTGAAATAATTATGACGAGCCTGTCGATACGAAAGTGTGCATTAAGGTGTCCGGGAAATGGTATGCAATAACGTTCTTGCTTCTGATTTCATCGCGGTGCTATTTATAGGGTTAGACTGAAAAAAGATACATGTTGTTAGGGTATCGATGGCGGCGGAAGGAAGTCGTGCTCGGCAATGGATCAGGGCTAAGTGGGCTTGGCGGAGGTATTCACCAACCTAATCACATCTCTTCTTTTTATTAAGGAGGTAGGTCATGGGCAAGACGGTGTTGGGGGTCTTCTTCGGCATCATGATGGTCGTAACGGGGGCATCTGTAGCATTTGCGCACCAGGCAGGCGGAGTCGAAGTCGGCGATTTGGAGACTGGTTCCGTTGTGGGTCAGTCGTTCAAAGAGTTGGATGTCGATGCCACCCTATTCGCGCTCGAGATCGGGGACATCAAGACGTGGTATCCGCCTGTGACCATCATCGATTTCAAAGTTCGGCCTGGTCGTCCCGTCCTGCTCAAGGTGACGAACAAAGCTACTGCCGACCATGGGTTTGAGATGACTGACGCAACGAATACCGGAACCCCGACCGTCATGAAGGCCCAAGTGGTGTTGAAGCCTGGAGAAACAAAATACATTGGTATTCCAACCAGCGATATGTTCTATGCCACCCAGGGGAACACGCTGACCTATCGCTGCCACCTGCATCCTGGACATGTTGGCGGCAAGATCCTGATGATCAAGTAATCGTTCTTGGCAAAGGTGAGTGACCATCGCCCTCTTCACGATACCGCGGAGAGGGCGATGCTTTTTTAACAGGACGCTAGAGGCAGGAAGGCCCTGCTTCTCGCGAGAAAAGCAGGGCCTTCGTAGTTGAACGATGAATGATAACTAATTGCGCACGCCGCTCCAGACTTTCGCTTCGTCGATCGCCTTATCCGGATTGAGCGTCCGTGCCTTCTCGAGCAAGACTTCCGTCGTTTCCGGATACACAGGATCGGCAATGCAGCAATTGTCGACTGGGCAGACAGCGGCGCACTGTGGTTCGTCGAAGTGTCCGACGCACTCGGTGCAACGGTCGTGCGTAATGATATAAATACTATCGCCGACTCCCTGGCCGTCGCCCACATGATTGCCCTTCGCTTCCG
>JBDSDL010000005.1:0-14177 GCA_039920585.1 Nitrospiraceae bacterium
ATCTCGCCTCTAGCCTCTCACCCATTGCCCAGACTATAATGCGCTAAGGGCGCCGTACCCAAGTGGTTAAGGGAGCAGTCTGCAAAACTGCGATGCAGCGGTTCGACCCCGCTCGGCGCCTCCAAACCGCACTTGGTGCGTGGTCTGCCTGGTTTCTCTGGTCTATCTGGTTAGGTTAGTTTAGTTCAACCAAACAAACGAAACAGACCAAAGAAACCGAGTAACCACCCTGTCATCCTACCAGTCGCCGGCCGTTCCTTCAGGCATGTGCGCGCTTTGGGGGGAAGTTGATAGGACGTCGCTTCTTCCTTCAGATCCGGCTCATCGGCGCGGAGCATCGTCACCTCGATCTTTTCATTTGCGAAGGTTTCGTCGCCGGTTCGCAGTACCGTCTCCCGGTTCAAAATCTGCATGGCGTTGAGGCGAGAGATTTTGAGTGGAAAGGTCTCGAACTAGTCCGCTGATAGGAACGGCACCTGGACAGTCACCCGACCGTGATCCACATAGACAAATTGATGGACGGCCTCGTCGATGGGAGTCTTCAAGCTGAGAACCGCTGAGGTCATTGGTGGGATGGCCGAAATAGAAACCACATACAGGTGGAGGGGGGCGACGAACCTACATGAAAAATACGGGCTAGCATGAAGGAGGAAAGAAAATTGACGGACGGCGAGACTGAGTGCTAGAATCCTCAGCGATTACAACCTGCTAGTTCGGTGGCCGGACTGCTGCCGTTACCAATACAGACTGAAAAGAAGGAGAGAGAGGAATGGCCGTTCCTATTTCCCAGATGGCAACTGTCACGAAGTACGTGCTCACCCAGAAGCTGAGCGGGGTGAAGCGATATCCGCTCGTGTTGATGTTGGAGCCCCTCTTCCGCTGCAATTTGGCCTGTGCCGGCTGCGGAAAGATTCAATACCCGGATCATGTGCTGGATAAACGGCTCACGGTCGAACAGTGTTTGGCCGCGGCAGTGGAATGCGGCGCCCCGATCGTCAGTATTCCCGGTGGCGAACCGATGATCCATCCCGAGATGCCCGCGATTGTCCGTGGGTTGGTCGAGCAGGAGCGGTATATCTATCTCTGCACCAATGCGATTTTGATGGAGCGAAAGCTCGACGAGTATCAGCCCTCGAAGTTTCTTACCTTCAGTGTGCACATGGACGGTCTGAAAGACGAGCACGATTTGGCGGTATGCCGGGACGGAGTCTATGACGTGGCGGTGAAGGCGATCAAGGCGGCGTTGAAGCGGGGACACCGGGTCACGACCAATACGACCCTCTTCGACGATGCTAATCCAGAGCGTGTGCGGAAATTTTTCGATGCGATGATGGATCTCGGAGTCGAAGGCATGATGATTTCGCCTGGGTACAGCTATCAGAAGGCGCCGGACCAGCAGCATTTTCTGAAGCGAGAACGCACCAGGGAATTATTTTCCCGTATTTTGGGGAACCCGAAGAAGGCATGGCAGTTCAATCAGTCTCCGCTGTTCTTGGATTTCTTGATGGGGCGGCGGGAGTACGAATGCACTCCTTGGGGGAATCCGACCTATAACGTGTTCGGGTGGCAGAAGCCCTGCTATCTACTTCAAGAGGGCTATGCCAAGACGTTCCGTGAGCTGATGGAGAGCACGGAATGGGATCATTACGGAACCGGGCGGAACGAGAAATGTGCCGATTGTATGGTGCATTGTGGCTATGAACCCTCTGCAGTCGAGGATACGTTCGGCACGCTATCCGGGTTTGGCCGGACGGTCAAGTTGACGATGCTCCCTACCTCGAGATGATAGAGAACGTGCAGCGTCGCTCACCTCCCGTCGTTCGCAGTGGCCGCCCGGGCATCTTCTTGATCGGCGGTTCACGTCTCACGTCTCACGTGTAACGGTCCCCTGATGACCGACACCAAGAACCATAGTGCTGCCGGAATAGCCGGATCGCCCCAAGGCCGTGTCTTTCAGCCGGCTTCGCTTGCTGAGCTTGCCGAAGCGGTGGAGCTGGCGTTCGATTATCGCGGCGATGTGACGGTGTCATTGAAGTCCGGCGAATCCCTCAGCGGATATCTGTTCAATCGTCAGGTCCGCGGGTCCGATTCCTATCTTGAGGTGTTCCCTTCCGACAGTGCTGAGGCGCGGCATATTCGTTATGACCAGATTGCCGCCATCGCTTTCACCGGTGAGGATACGGCCACGGGAAAATCTTGGGAGACCTGGATTGCCAAGAAAGATTCGGAACGGCGAGCCGAAGTGGAACGTATCGCAGCTGAGGCAAAAACACGAGGAATTCTGTAAGGTCTCCACCTGCCAATCGCATCTCTTTTCCCCTTTCCCCCCTGCACAAGCGCGTCGAGGCAGTTCTCTCCAAGTCTTTGAAAATGTGCCCGTCTCTCTATTCCTTTGGGGTGCCAGTTCGTTGACAACTGGTAGGGGCTATGTTAAAAATTGCCCCTTAAAATTAGCCGTTATTGGGAGCGATCACACGGTTGATTGTGTGAGAGGGATACGAGCGCTCGGCAACGGAAAAAATCGAAGTCCGGAGCACGTGAGGCGCAGACAGATCGCACAGAGTCAGTCAGGGTGGCGTGAATGGATACTGGCTATTGCCATCTTGGGCGGATTCCCCTCGGTTGTGTTTGCGACGCATGAAGCCGACCATCGGTTTACAGTCGAAGGGTATGTCTGTGGGGCAGATGGGAAAAGCAGCGCGAATGTAGACGTGCTCGTCAAGGACACAAAGATTTCCTACGGGCAGATCGTCAAAACCGATGGAGACGGACATTATAAGGCGTCGTTTCATCTTCATAACGATAATCTTGGCGATCCGCTGCTGGTTGAAGCCAACGGGCAGCAGCAACAGCAGAAAGTCTCGTTCGACCCGAAGGATCTGGAAGCTGAGCGAATCATTCAGGTCAATTTTGGGACCGGCTGCATACAGAATCGGGACAGTGTTCCCCTCGGGGTCTATCTAGGGGCAGGAGCTGTGGCGGTGGCAGCCGGTGGGTTCATCGGGTTCAAGCTGATTCGTTCGTGGCGGAAGCAGGAACAGAAACGAGGAAAATCTCAGGGGAAGCGGAAGAAATAATCGAAGCGGTCCATGGGGCTGGTGTGCACCTCGCTGGATCGGTTACTCGAAGTGGCGGGGGGAATGCGCGTGGTGTCACGGTCTTGATCAGAATCAGCGCTTTTACCAAGGATATATTCCCACGGTGAAAGCGCTTTTCATTTGAGGATAAGAGTTACGCGTCGTTGATGGGGCTGAAAAATAAGGAGTGTGTGAAGGTGATGAAGCAGACGAAAGTTTCGCAGTTGGCGATGGTGTTGGGGATGGGGCTCTTCATGGTGGCATGCGGAGGAGAGGGAGGGGAAGGACCGATCGTTGCGCCACCTCAAGCTCCTGCCGAATGGGCCGATAAACATATGCCGGCTGATTGGTGGGCCAATGCGGCCAAACTGGAAGAAGGGCGGAAGCTCTATATTGGTGAGACAAACCCCGATGTGAATTGTGCCAGTTGTCATGGGAAGGACGGCAAGCCGGCCAAGGCGGGCGCCCGTGACTTCCGCGTGGGTGAACGGATGCAGCTCTACTCCGATTCCGTGTGGGCCTGGCGGATTGCCGACGGGGTTCCCAATACGAAGATGAAGGGGTGGAAGAGCAAGCTATCGGACGAAGATGTCTGGAAGCTCGTGCTGTTTGAGGCGAGCTTCGGGATGCCAGGGAAGGGATGGGACGCTGAAAAAAAGTCTTGGGTCGATGCGGCGAGCGTCTCGGCAGCTCCAGCTGCTCCGGCCCCAGCGGGCAAGTAATCGGGTTCATGCTAGGGGCTTGTGCAATAGTCACCCAAGAAACCCTTCTTGCGCTGAGGTTCAGGATGGCCCATCGGTTTGTGTGCATAATATTGGGCTAGGATGCCATGCGATGCCTGAACGAACGGTTCGCTTTTACGGTCATGACCGGATCTCCTCATTGCCCCTGTCAGTTCTTGTCGCGGAGCCATCGTACAGTTCACGGTGAAATGACGCGATGTTTGTCGATGCATAGCCCCTGCTTCCCAAGGTCTCTAGCTACAAGGAGTGAGTGGAGTGAAGAGCGGGTACTGCGGGACCGGAGAAGAGAAGAAGCCTTGGCCGTCTATCGGTGAACCGACTGTATGGAAGAGAATGGATGATGCAGATTACTCTCAGTCGGACAGCCTCCTAGCCAAGAGAGGCGTCGAAATATGATGAACATGTGGCAGCGCAGTCTGGTGGCGGTCTGTGCGTTTCTGGTGTTGCTCGGAGGCGTGGCCTATGCCCAAGTTCCTGGCGCGACTTCGGTAGAGTTTTCCTATACAGGAAACCGGACCGCAGTATGGATCGTCGCCCAGCTTCACACGCTGTTTGGGGCATTCATTCTCGGCGCCCCAATCTTTATCGTGATCTCAGAATGGCTGGGGTTTCGGAAGCAAGACCTTCGGTACGATCGCCTGGCTAAAGAGCTGACAAAGGTGACCGTCATTCTCTTCAGCATGGCGGCCGTCACCGGCGCCTTGTTCATTTTCGTGCTCCTCGCTGCGTACCCGCAGTTCACCACGTGGTTCATTAATCAATTCTATCTCGTGTTCGCGGTGATCTACCCATCGCTGTTCATTGGCGGGACCATCGTGCTGTACATGTATTTCTACATGTGGGACGCCTGGAAGGGTGAGAAGAAGGGGCGTCATATCGCCCTCGGTGTGCTCTTGAATCTCATCTGTATGCTCACGATGTTCATCATCAACGGCCCGACGTCGTTCATGAATACGCCGCCGAAGGCTGAGGGTATTTCGCCGCAAGAGTTTCTCGAAGCTGCGAGCTTATGGGACAAGATCGCCAACGTGACCTGGCTTCCGCTCAGCCTTCACCGGATTGACGGTAACCTGGCGTTCGGAGGATTTGTGACGGGCATGATCGCCGCCTACATGTATATGGGGGCGAAAAATCAAGAAGAACGGGCGTACTACGATTGGATGGGCTTTGTCGGAAATCTGATCGGTGTGGGTGCGATGTTGTTTCAGCCCTTCACAGGATTACTGTACGCGTACCAGATGTGCGATTACGATTTTTCGTTCTGTCCATACATGATGGCTGACCAGCTCTCGATGTTTTTCGAAATGCAGGGAGCGATGGTCGGACTCATGTTCTTGGCCAGTAACTATTACGTCTGGCTCAGCTTGAAACGCATTGAAGGGGTCGAAAAAGTCCGGATGACGATCCTGGCTCCTATCGTGATGGTAGCGTTCCCCTTTGTCATGATGGTGGTGATGAATTACTATTGGATTCCCGATCCGATGTCGTTGGCATTCCTCCTTCCGTTGGCTCTGGCGCCGTTCATTCTGGGCCGGTTCATTCCGTATACGGTGTCTGCGCGGACTGTTGTTAAAATCGGCTTCTTGATGGTTATCGTGGGCGATGCCATCTGGGTGATCCCTCACGGATTCGTGGCCACCGGCGCCAAGATGGTGGCGGAGTTAGAACTACCGGAGGCTTGGAGCTTCCTGTATGGGATGCCGGCCAAACTTTCCGCGGTATTCACATTGGTGTTTGTCACGGTCGTCAACTATGTCTTGTATCACCGGGCCATCAAGCAAGGCACGATTATCTGGGGAAAAATCGATTTCGCCTCTCAGTTCGTGCTGATCTTTCTGGCCTTCACCTCAATTTGGATGATGGGTTTGATGGGCGCCGTCCGTTCGCTGGTGCGGAAGTACTTCCACACCTACAGTGTCATGCCCGACTTCACCGCGGAGTCCTTCACGCCGACGCTGTCGTATTCTGCCTGGTGGATTACAGGAATTTCGGCCGTCTTTTTCATCGTGGTGAGTTTCGCCGTGATCGTGGCCCTTCGGCCTTCCGACTCGAAGGGGCGCGTACCGGAAGATAATCCTGTTCCCGCCAGAGCCAAGTAATCTGGGTGCAGAACGTCGGCTAAAGAAAAAGAGTCTGCATGGGAAATGTCATTAAGAAGCTGTTGATCGGCCTGGTGGTGGGCGGCGCACTGGTCGGTCTCTCGAGATGGCTGGAGTTTCCATTTGTTTTCCAGATGATGTTCTTCGCCCAGGCGATGTTCGGGGCCGCCGTCTTCATGTTGCTGGACGCGCCGGCAGTCAGAGCCATGAGCGGGGCGAAGTCCGTGATCGCGATCGTGGGGTTTTACGTCGTGCTATGCATGGTAGTTGTGTCTGGCTCCTCGATGTGGCCGCAATTCGATCCCGAAGATGAAAAGGGCAAGATCGCCAAGATCCTCGAGCCGAAGCGGAAAGCCACGGAGCAGGGAAAGGCCGAGGAACTCATTGCGCGCGTGAAGGCGCTCGACGAGCAGGTGAAGGTGTTAGAGGTGCGCTTGAAGGCATTGGGTGCTGGTCAGGTAACAACAGAGCCTGTCGCTGCTGCTCCTTCCCCGTCAGCGACGAAAGCGGCACCGGCAGACTTCATGCGGCTGGGTGAAGAGCAGTGGCAGCTGCAAGAATGTTATAACTGCCATAAGCTGAAGGGTGAGGGGGGGAAGAAGCGTGGTCCGGAGTTGGACAACATCGGCTCGTATCTCACGGTCGACGAGATCAAGCGGAAAATTATGGATCCCAAGAGCTTTATGGCCGAGGGATTTGAAAAGGATTGGGAGAAGGGCAAGATGCCGGACAAATTTAAGGATGTCATGGAGGACAGCGACATCACGGCACTCGCCTCCTGGCTGAGTACATTTAAAAATACATCCGTGAACACGCCAAGGCCGATTAAGAAGAAGTAGCATGCAGCCTCAACTGAAGTCGAAAGTCCGCTGTGCGGATCGAGAAATCGGGGAGGTGTCCAAGGTCATCATGGACCCGCTGTCCCATGAGGTCAGCCATCTCGTCGTGTCGATGAACGGCATGGGCGAGCGGCAGGTACCCATGGGTACGGTGCAGACTGTGGCAGAGGATCTGGTGCAGCTGCGGTCGTCCTCGTCCGAAGTTCTGGACTTGCCGCCCTTCAAGCGTGACGACTATGTCACGCTGCATGAAGTGGAAATCCCGGGCCTTGAAAGACATATTCATGTCACGCCGGGCGAGGTTCTGGTCCCGTTCCCTGAGTTGGAGCGGAATGTCAGACGGCGGACGTTTTTTGCGAAGTTGACCTACGTGATGGGGTTGTTTATCGGATTGCCGCTGGTCTTTCCCGTGCTGAAGTTCTTGATGAAGCCGATGTATGCGCCGCTGGACAACAGATGGCTACGGATCGGGAACATTGGGAAGATGAAGTTGGCTGACACAGGGACGCAATTCCAATACAGGCGTATGCTCAAAGAAGCCTATTTGCCGGAAGCTGAGGTCGAGAAGAATGTGTGGCTCATCATGGCGACTCCTGCGGTACTGGAAAAAGTGTATCAAGGGAAGGATATGGAATTTCTGGGTGACGACAGGAAAGTCATTTGGACCAATAAGAAGGATATACCCTACCTTGCATTTTCCGGTAAATGTCCCCACCTCGGTTGCGCGTATAAATGGCGAAAACACAAGGTGCTCGGGCAAGTTTTTCTCTGCCCCTGCCACTTGAGCATCTATGATGCGTCCGGTCAGGTGTTGGATGGCCCCGCCCCGCGTCCTCTCGACTTGCTGCCGATTCAGGTGTCCGCGAGCGGCGAGGTGCAAATAATCGATATGGAATTTAAGGCCGGGACGAAGTCTCAAACGCGGATTGTGTAGATGAGCGATACCCCTTCTGCCGGCACGCAGACCACCGTCGCCGAAAAAGTCTTTGCCTTTGTCGATGATCGAGTCGGTCTGAAGCTGCTTGCCGCGAAGATGCTCAATGAGGCGGTTCCCGGCGGCTCTCGTTGGGCCTACGTCTTCGGGTCGATTCTCTTATTTATCTTCATCATGCAGGCGTTCACGGGCGTGCTGTTGATGTTTTACTACGTGCCCACGGCAGACCATGCCTACGCCAGTACCCAATACATCCTTCACGACATTGACTACGGCTGGTTCCTGCTGAGTTACCATTTTTGGGGCTCTTCAGCCATGGTGGTCTGCGTCTTTGCGCATATGTCCCAAGTATTTCTCTGGGGCGCGTATAAGAAACCGCGTGAGCTCATCTGGTTGGTCGGGTTGGCGTTGTTTGCTCTTGTGCTGGGGTTTGGCTTTACGGGCTATTTGCTTCCGTGGGACCAGCGAGCCTATTGGGCCACGACGGTCGGCGTCGAGATTATAGACAAGATACCGTTGCTGGGAGACTTTTTTGCGCGGTTTCTTAAAGGAGGTCCGATCCCTGGACAGATGACCTTGAGCCGGTTCTTCGTCATACACGTCATGGTGCTCCCTGCGGCGTTGATTGGGTTGGCCGGGCTGCATCTCTTTCTCTTTCGATGCGCGGGTCCAGCTGGTCCATTCCGTGGTACGCCGACCGAGCTGAAGGCGAAGACCGACTATTTTTTCCCACGGCAGATTTGGAAGGACGTGGTCGGGATGGCGGTGGTCTTTGCCTGCATCAGCGCGATGGCCTTCTGGGAGCCGGTGGTCTTGTTAGACGAGGCGACGCCTGACCAGGGCGATTATCATCCGGAACCGGAATGGTATTTCTTGTTCATTTTCCAACATCTTCGATTGAAGATGTTTTCCGGCGAGTTTGGGCAGTTCCTCGGTTCGATCGCGCTTCCCGGCGCTCTCGGGGTCATGCTGATGTTGTTACCGTTCTTCGACCGCAATCCAGAGCGGAATATTTTTAAGCGCCCGTTTGCTCTGATAGGGTGGGTAGTGCTCACGGCGTCGATTCTCCTGTTCACGGTTTCTGCCATTATCAATCGATCGTTTTTGGATTAGCAGGATGCTGAAAAAGTCTGCCAGCACAAGAAGATCGTGAGACGTGAAAGGTGAACCGTGAAACGTAACACGAAGATTACCTGTTCGCGTCTAATTCGTAAGCGATCGGCTCGGTCTTTCCGGAAGATATGTCTCACGTTTTACGTTTTACGTTTCACGAATGGCAAGGACGGACTTTCCCCACAGCGTTGGGTACTCGCATGAACGATCACATGTCCCCCACAAAGCTTGGGTTCGGTATTCTCTGGCCCGCCTTCTGGACAGGCTTGCCGTTCAAACTGGCCATCGCCGTACTCTTTCTGGCATTCGGAATCGTGCATTTTGAAAACAGAATCGGGTTTGCCTTCTTGATGCTCCTGGCGAGTCCGGTCACGGTGTTCGCGCTTCCAACGATCACCATGGGGTTGGATTCGCACATCGGTGAAGGTGTTGGCATCGTGTTGCTGTTTTTGCTGGCGATTCCGATCGACATCTGGGCGCTCAGGGTCGCGGGTCGAACATTTTTCCTCGAACGGTTACGGCGCGAGCCGCCAAGTTGGTTGGGACCGACGCTCTGGTGGAAGTGCGCATTGGTCGGCGCCATCTATGTGCCGATCCTCTGGGCGGTTCAGAGCGCGATCACTGAAAGCGCGATTTCTGCCGCCCATGCGATATTTGAGAAGGACCTGCTAAAGGGGATACCTGTGGCGGAGCGGATCAGCATCGATCTGACCCTTTGGGCCACTGTCGCCACCGGGACACTGCTCTTGCTGTGTGTTATCGGCTTCTCGCTCATGGGACGGGTGATCCGAGGAACGGTGGAGTCGGCAGGTCATGCGCCGGAGGATTATCAAGGGCTGATTACTCGCTGGGATTTGATGCGAGTGCCGGCGGATCAGGGTATTACGCTGACAGCATTATCCGGCGTGGCTGTCGTGTTGTCGCTTCTGTTCTGGTCTTCTCTCCCGGTGTATACCCCGCACCCGCATGATTGTTGCAAGAAGATTGAAGAAAGTCCCACGCAGGTATTCAGACCTCTTGAGACCCTGAATAAAAACGAAAAAATGATCGCGCATCTTGCGGCGCAGGTCGAAATGCTGGTAGAACAGCGTGCGAAATCCGAACTGGAAAAAGCGAGGGGCAAGGAAAAAGGCAAGGCAGGTACAAAGTCCGTGACATTGCAGGAAGTGTCTGAAACAACAGGAACGGCTCCGGCTGCCGCTAGGAACCAGTAACATGGGAGATGATGAGGTGAGGGCAATGCGATATCAGGGTGGATGGATTCAGCGGCTTCTCCGGAGCGGCAGCGAGCACGGGGAGATGCTTTTGGGGCTCGTGATAGCAGCAGGCCTCCTCAGCCTTCCTGCGCTGACTTTTGGGGCAGACGTCGCGCCAGCAGCCCCGACCGAGTATCGTGACGTTCCCTACGTCGGCAGCCGCAACGTTATCTGGGTTGTGGCGCAGCTCCATTTACTGCTTGCGGGATTTGTGCTGGGCGTGCCGATGTTTGCCTGGGTATGCGAAGTCGTCGCCTGGAGGGGCGGCGAAAAGCGCTATGACAAATTAGCCAAAGAATTCACCAAGCTTCTGACGTCCGCCTATGCGACGACGGCGCTCTTTGGCGGTATCCTGCTGTTTCTGCTGATCTCGTTTTATCCCAAGCTGATGAACTACCTGACCGATATTTTCTTCCCGTCGTTTATCCTCTATTGCCTCCTTTTCTTGGTCGAGACCGCGACGCTATACCTCTATTGGTATGGCTGGGATGCGATGCAAACCGGTGGCAAGAAGACGTTTCACATTTTCCTCGGCTTCCTGCTGAACTTCTTTGCTTTCTTCATTATGATCGTGCCGAACTCATGGGCCACGTTCCAGGCCAGTCCCGTCGTGATTGCCGAGGGGACAGATATGGCGCGGGCCTGGGCCGCGACATGGAATCCGACCTGGTGGCCGGTGAACATTCACCGGATCATCGCCAACGTGGTGCTGGGCGGCTATATCTGCGGCGCCTACGCAGGGATTCGCTATCTGTCCGCCAAGACCCCGGAAGAGCGCGATCACTACGACTGGATGGGCTATGTCGGGAATTTCATCGGTGTATTCGGTCTGTTGGCGCTCCCGTTTGCCGGCTACTGGCTCATGCGTGAAATTTACCAGTACAACCAACAGATGGGCATCACACTGATGGGAGGCTTCCTGTCGTGGCTGTTCATTCTGCAAGCCATGCTCATCGGGGTGCTCTTTCTCGGATCGAACTATTATTTCTGGCTGGGGATCACCTATCGCATCCCCGGGTCTGCGTTGAAGTACCGGAAGCCGATGTTAGCGATGTTGGTGGTGCTTCTATTGTGCCTGGCTGTCTGGATGACCCCCCACTCGCTCGTGGCGAGTTTGGAAGAGGCGGCAAAGATGGGAGGATCCCACCATCCGCTTCTGGGAGTCCTCGGTGTCATGTCGGCAAAAATGACCGTATCGAATTTGATGATTCTCGTCACCTTCATGAGTTTCATCATGTATTGGCGAGCGGGTAAGCAAGACACGGCCGGCTGGGCCAGGATTGCCAAAGCGATCATGGGCGCCATCCTTGTCATTGCAGGCATCGCAGTCATCATCCTTGGCGTGTGGGGGTATTTCGTCCCCGCGATCATTCGCATCAATTATTTCTCGACGTCGCAGGTGTTGATCGTGATCGGGGTCATGTTGACCATCACGCCGCTGACAGCCTTGCTGATGAAGAGCGCCAAGACCACGACAGAAATGGTCTGGGGCAATATGCCTCCCCGTGCCGGCTACTCCCTGGTCCTCAACGCGGTCATGGTCATCCTTCTGATGACACTGATGGGGTACGCACGGTCGTCCTCTCGCGTCCATTGGCATGTGTATGGAGTCGTCCGTGATACGTCGCAATACGCGTTTTCACCGGCGCTCGGTTATGCGTCAGGGATTATGGCCTTGTGCACATTCTTTTTCTGCATGTTGGTCGCCTTCATTTTCTGGGTGGCCACGATGGGTGATAAGGCGAAAGCGGCTAGTCCGTCGCCGAGTAAGGGGGAATTACCCCATGGTATGCCGGCGATGGCAGGCGCATCGAGTGCGCTCGACACACCAAAGGCACCTAAGTTTTGAATTTTGAGTTCTGAGTTATGGGTTTTAAGTTGAACTCAGGACGCAGCACTTCTAACTACCCGAAGGGGAAAGTATGAGCGAAGTAGCCAGACTGCAGTTGATCTGTCTCTCGGTGGTGGGGAGTGGGATACTGATCCTCCTCTTTATTCGGTCTGTGTTCCCGCGGGTCATCGGATTTGTCGCGATTGTGCTCGGCCTCTTCATGCTGACGGCGCTGGCGGTGCCGCAAATGGCGTCTTTACCGCCCGTTGAGGAGAAGTTCGACATTGCCACGGTAAAAACGCCGACTGATCTGGCGGCTATCGGACAGAAGATTTTCTTTAGTAAAGGCCAATGTGCGCTGTGCCACACGATCGGCCCTAGCGAGTCGGCCCGTTGTCCTGACTTGAAGGGGATTGGAGCGAAGCTGAGCCGTGAGTTTCTCTATGAAAGTCTGACGCAGCCACAGGCGTACGTCTATATGGACTATCGCCATGAAGGCTTGCCGAAGCATTATCCAGCCGACATGCCCGCCATCAATAAGAACCCGATCGGGCTATCCAGGAACGAGATTCTCTCGGTCATTGCATTCTTACAGCAGATGAGCGGCGAACCGATTTCTATCAATCCATCTGAACTGGACGTGCCTGGACAGGCGCCTGCCGCTCCGGTGAAGGCAGCTCAGTCCGGTCCGATGGCCGTGGCGCAAGCGCACTGAGGAGGAACGTATGGGGCCGTTGATCAAACTGGTTCTGTTGAATGTCGTCACCTATTTGATTCTGAAATTTGTGGTCCCCAATATCCCTGGCTCGGCGCCGCTACCGGCCAGTCTGGTGTTTCTTTACATGCTGCTGACGACGTCGGGGTTTCTCATCCTTGCCACAGTGAGCGCGGAGTCCAAAGAAGATTTTTGGGGCCCGATACAACGTTTCCTGGTTGGAGAGAGTATCGGCGGGCTGCAAGCATTGCGTTACGGTGTCCTGATTCTGTTTCCTTTGCTGGTCGGCTGGCAAACCTATAACAGTACGGCGGTCAGCGATGCGCCCCCTGGAGAAAACAGGACCATTCATCCGGCTCCGCCAGGCGAATATGCCGGATTGTCAAATCCGGTTCCAAAGACACCGGACACGATCCAGCAGGGGAAGGGGTTTTATGCGGCATTCTGTTCCCCCTGCCATGGGGGAAGTTTCGACGGCAAGGGTTCGGCAGCCAGGGGATTCAATCCTCCTCCGGCTAATTTCTCCGATCCCACGACGATCGCCATGCTCCAAGAAAGCTATCTGTTCTGGCGGATAAAAAAAGGTGGTGTCGGCCTGCCGATCGAAGGAATGCCATGGAAATCTGCGATGCCTCGCTGGGAGCTTGAACTTCCAGACGAATGGATCTGGAAAATCATCATGGGCGAGTACGATGGCGCGCATCAATCACCTCGGACATGGGAATAGCGGGGCAGATGGGTTGTCTCCTTTGCTCGCGCAACGCGCGGCCTCAGAAGGCCCTCGTTGGACGCGCGCAGTTGGAGACAAACCCATCCACCCCCTTGAAGAGACGAGGAAGATAGTCATGGAAGTGTGAGGGTGGTTGGGCTGGTGAAGAAATGCGCGCGTGGAAGGCGCACAGCCCTACCCTCTGGTGAAGTGAGTAGAGAGAGGACGGAACTTATGATACGCGGACTCAGTCGAATCGTTCCGAATGTCGTCGTCGGTGTGTGCCTTGCTATGGGTGTCCTGACCGTGCAGCCTGCCGCAGCCGAGGAAAAGCCCAAGGCTGCCGCTCCGGCAGAAGCAGAAACTGCGGCAAGCTCGTCGGTCAGCGCTCCACTGGTGAAGGGGACCTTGCCGGCCGATGACCCGAATGCGGCAGTGTGGAGCAGCGCGCCCATGGCAACATTCCCGATGTCGCCTCAAGTCCATTGGCCGACCCGTAATCTGGAAGCGACAGTGAAAGATATGATCGTCCGTGGCTTGCACGATGGAACCAACGTGGCGATTCTCTTGGAGTACGCCGATCCGACGGAAGATCCGGACGATGCAGCTGCGATTCAGTTCATGGTGGGCGATAAAAAAGCCCATTTTGCGCATGGCCAACCGATGGCGCAGGTCGAAGGCGGGCCGGTCAATATTTGGTATTGGAAGAACAAGGACGGCAAGGGCGTCGACATGAATGCCAAGGGTTTCGGCACGCTCAAGATTCAGGCGCATCAGGATGTGAAAGCCAAGGGCGTCTATGCAAACGGTAGATGGAAAGTGGTTTTTTCGCGGCCGCTCGACACCGGGCATCCTGAAGAA
>JBDSDL010000006.1:0-23762 GCA_039920585.1 Nitrospiraceae bacterium
ATTCATGGCCATGGCACAGGGAAACTCAAAGCGTCGTTGCGAGACTACCTGAAAGACTCGCCCTATGTGGCAGAGTTCCGTGCAGGAGATCGGGCAGAGGGCGGAGATGGCGTGACGATCGTGAAATTGGGGTAGGGAAGAGAGGGCAGGCTAGACGGTCTCCTGTGCTCGTGCAACGCGCGGTCTCAGAAGACCCTCGTTGGACACGCGCAATGGGAGACCCATCTAGCCCGTCCTCAAGGGGAAAGGAAGGGGGTATTCGTTCGACGCGTGCAGTGAACGACAATCTGGCCGCTCCCTTTTGAAGGGGAGCAGGTAGCCTCAGAAGATATGGAGGCGTGCTAGGCCAGCGATTCGACGGCGACGCGTAATCGCTCGGTCAGCTTTGTCGCAGCGACCGGTTCTTCCTGGCCGCGCGCGACTTCGATCGGCTCTCCGAAGATGATGCGCAACCGCGGGAAGCCGATTCTGCCCCGCGAGAGGGCCTGTGCCGTGCCGATAAGGCGGATCGGCACAAGTGGCGCGCCTGTCACGAGTGCCAGGCGTGCGGCACCCCGGTGCCACACGCTCTCGCCACGGACGGTGCCCTGCGGGAAAATCGCAACCGCCTGTCCTGCATCGAGCGCCTGCCGCATCCGCGCGAGAGCGAGGTGGTCGCCGTAGCCACGCTTAATCTCGACCGCGCCGAGCCCGTCGAGCACCCACCCAAGCAGTCGGGACTGCCAGAGCTCTGCCTTCGCAAGGAAACGCAATTCCCGCGAAATCGCTGCTCCTAGGACGATCCCGTCGAGCACCGAGTCGTGATTCGGAGCGATGACCACAGGTCCGGTGACTGGGAGGCGATCGGCGCCGACCACCTCGAGTCGATACATGGCGCGTATCAAGCCGCCGAAGAAACAGCGAACTTGCGCATAGGTCGGAGCGGGGAACGGTATAAGACCCGCATTATCGTTTGCCCGACGGTCGATAAGAGTATCCATCAATGATTCCATCAGACCTCCTCCTCATCCATGACGTCTTCGCTTGGCCGTCTTGTTTCGATCCAGTGTTCTCTAGCGACCTCAGCTCAGCAACCGGGCTGATAAGGCGTGGATTCTGTCCATCGCACCATAGTCGGGTTCGCGGTCGCACAGGGTTTAGACTTTACCGCTAGCCTTGTTTTTCTTTTTTCCAGGCTCCCCAGGCATAGAAAACCCCCACCGGCGCGCTGATGAGGCAAATCCATGCCAGAGGAGATGATTCTGCGAACAGCCAACCGGCAAGAGCGGTATAGATCGCTGCTCCGATAAAGTAGACATACCAAGGAATCTTGTCTTTCTTTTTCAAAGGTGCGTCGGTTTGCGATGTCATGAAGCGCGGGCCAGCAGGTTTCAGAAATGGCATAGACATTGTCAGCCTCCTTCCTTTGGAATGGTGAACCATGTGCTCGCGGGCTGGAGCGCCCGGCTTTCTATGAACGGACGCCTGCCCACCGATTCCGCAGCCACTTCGATCGTAAGAGCTTGTACCCGAACCAGACCATTAGCAGCACGCCGAGTAGTGGTACCGTCACCGAATTCACCAGCTTCTGATAATCGATCATCTGAACCCGCAAGAGATACTGGTAGCGCGAAGGATTCCGCCCCTCTGCCGTGATGATGACCCTATACAGACCCTCGTCCAGCATGGTTTCGCCACTGACGACTCCGGTCGGATGGTGGCTCGGACGCCAATCTGCCACGGTCTGAGCTTCTGCCTCATTACTCCCGTTTTCCTTCAGGATCCGCAGACCTACCGGCACGTTACGCAGTGCCGGGTCTACGAGGTCCACGACAAGGAATGTCTCGCCTTTCTTGGGAATGTCCGTGCAGTATTGAGCGTTCAGCTCGTATTGCGGCTGGTAGGAACTGAAATGCACCGCGCTTTCACCGACCCAGCGTACGCAAGGGTCTACTTCCAAATCCGCTCCTCCATGCGCAGCGGCTGTGCCGGGATACAGTGCAACAGCAAGAAGGAGCAGCATAGAGCCTGCTCGTGTCATGTGCTTAATCATGGCCAACCCTCCTGTTTCGAGACCGCGCTAGGCTCTGGTCCATGCTGCCATCCTCATCACTGCCAGTAGTCCCGCTCCTTCAGCCTAGTCATCCGCTTTTGGTACTCACTGAGGAGACAGGCCCCTCCGGGGTGTAGAGAGGGGCCTATCTACCTCAGCGGGAGGCGCCGGACAGAGTCGCGGTGCCGCCAATTCTCCAGATATAAGTGTGCATGGACGCGGCGTCCTTACACGGCTGTCAATGCTGCTTGCAGCGTGATACGCCGATGTGCAGCAATCACGAGATCGACAATTCCTCCACAGTTGATGCAACGCCATCCTGAAAATTCATCGCCACAGGACCCGAGTCCAAAAACTTCAAACTTCTCACGGACCATCAATCCATCGCACCGTGCGCACTTCATCACATGCCTCCTTCCTTGACGGGATCTTGCGTCGGACACTCCGCATCATTTCCTCAAGGGCTAAGGCTGGAGGTAGCCAGTACCAAGCGCCAGGCACATAACAGTCAAGCCGCCAAGAATAATGAAAATAATGTGCTTCATGGTGTGATCGTTGTTTTGCACAGTTGTCGTGGTCATTGGAATTTTCCCTTTTTGTGTGGGCCGGTTTTGGTAACCAGAACTGCATCGCCTTATCCTTTCCTGTCTTTTTCACGGATCATCCACTCCTGTATGTACGGCCAGCAATGGAGGAGCTCGACACCTCCTTTCTCACAGGCGGTTAGAAATCGAACGCTCTCGACGTCCACGAGAGTCACTCCGTTGAGATCCAGCGCAATCCGCGACCGAGCGCTTTCTATTTGTGTCTTCAATTCATCAAGATGTTTCGATTGCAGCCGACCGCTGACCCGAATCATCGTCTTGTGTCTGTCGGTTTCTTTTTCAATCCGTATCGTCATGTGCAACTCCTGCGACTCGATGACAACAAGCAGTGCAATGAAAAGACCAATTGTAAGCCGTTGATATGCTTGTGCTTAACGTAGGAGCAGCTGCCGAAATATCAGCATATGCCGAATGATCGGCAAAAGAGGCGGAAGTATCCGGTGAAGTTCTAATTCCCAGAATCGATGGCGTGAAATGCGGTGAGTGGAATGCAATGAGAGAGGCGAAGTCAGAACGACAGTCTAATCCGGAAGCAACGATGTGCGAGAGACTGGCTTGTGCTGCTGATGTGCAAACGCTTTTCGGTCTCTTTATCGTGCGTAGTCGGCTTGTCGAGTCTTGAAGCGATGCTTGTTAATTCCCAGGGCCGTGATTTTCGACTCAAGCGTCTGCCTCGGGAGTCCGAGCTTGGCAGCGGCGCCGGTTGGGCCCGCGACCTGGCCCCCGCAATCCGCCAACGCCGCTTCAATGATGTCCTTTTCATGCTCGGCAAGTGTGGCGCCTAGGGGAATCACCGACCCAGACAGTCTGTGCTTTTCCCGTTTCAACCAGGTCTCGTCGACGGAAAATGTTTCGCTCTCGCACAGCACGATAGCTCGCTGGATGACATTCTGTAGCTCGCGAATGTTGCCGGGCCAGTCGTAGGTCTGAAACAGCTCCAGGGTCTCTTTCTGTATGTTCTTAATCTTTTTTCCGGCCTTCTTTGCATAGCGTTCAATCAGGTATGTGACGAGTAACGGAATATCGTCCACCCGTTCGCGGAGTGAGGGGACCTGGATTGGAAAGACATTCAGTCTGTAGAAGAGATCCTGGCGGAATGTACCTGCCGCCATGGCTGCCGTCAGATCGCGATTCGTGGCGGCCAGCACGCGCACGTCAACGGAAATCGATTGGCTGCCGCCGACCCGTTCAATTTCCCTCTCTTGCAGGACTCTCAGGAGAGCGATTTGGGTCTCGGCAGGCAGGTCACCGATCTCGTCAAGGAAGATCGTTCCGCCATCGGCCAGCTCAAATCGCCCCAGACGTCGTTGCAGTGCCCCGGTGAAGGCGCCTTTCTCGTGTCCGAACAGCTCGGAGGCGATGAGCGAAGCAGGGATCGCCGCGCAATTGACGGTAATAAACGCCCGGGATGACCGCTTCGAGCGCTTGTGAATGGCCCGAGCGATCAGCTCCTTGCCCGTCCCGGTCTCACCCAGCACGAGTACCGTGGAATCCGACGGTGCCACTTTGGCGACTTGCGTCAATATGTTGCGGATGGCGTCCGACGAACCGACGATCTCTTCAAACATCGAAGAGTGATCGATCTCTTCGCGCAACGCCAGGTTTTCTTTTTGAATTCTTTCTTCGGCCCGTTTGCGATCGTCGATGTCGGTTCCCGTCGAGTACCAGCGAATGATCCGCCCCTCTTCGTCTCGCAAGGGGTTATAGCGGATCAGAAACCACCGGTACTGCCCATCTTTATGGCGAGCCCGCAGCTCCAATTCAAATGGGGCTCCGCGTTCGAGTGCATGCTGACGCTCGTCCCTTGATCGTTCGAGATCATCGGGATGAACGAGTCGCGCGCGAAAGTCATCCGCCATGACGTCTTCTAAGCTCAGACCGCTATATTCGAGCATAAATCGATTCGCATAGAGAATTTTCCCATCGGGTCCGTGCACCGCAATACGTTGATCGATCGCGTCGGTTATGCGCCGCAGCTCCCGTTCATCTTGGCGGAGCTTCTCCTCCCTATGTTTGTGCTCGATGGCTACCGTCGCCAGATGCGTGATCTGTCCGATGAGGTATTGATGATACGCACTAGGGCTACCAGGTTCGCGCGAGTAGATCGCGAAGGCGCCCAATACTGTGTCGTCGGATGACAATATTGGAGTGGACCAACAAGCCCGCAGTCCATGTGCCATGGCCAGTGCGCGCCATTCGTACGTGTCCCATCGCGTGTCCGACGCGACATCGGCAGCAATCACTTGTTCCTTGAGAGATGCCGCCATGGCGCAAGGACCCGAAAAGAGATTCACGGGTCTGCCATGGATCGACTCGTTATAGCTGAGGGGAAGGCTGGGGGCTGCACCGTGCTGCAGTCGATTGCCGATAGAATCTACCAGCACAATTCCACAGAGCGTTCCGCTCGCGATCTCTTCGATGAGTCGGCACAAGGCATCAAGGAATTCTGAGAGCGTACATCCCGTGGCGAGCATCTCGAGAAGGCGATTTTCTCCGGCAAGCAATGTCTCGGCCCATTTACAGCCTTCGATATCGGAATGAGAGAGGCCATCGGGCGTGGCCGACCGCTGAGTGGTTTCATTGTGAAGGTTGGGTTTCATATGCCCTCTCCCAAATAGAGGCAGGTTACGTCAAAACCAACAAGGAGGAATATTCTGCTGACCATCGTCTAGCTGGCGAAAGGGCGAACTCTCTATCGTTTCGTCATTGCCCGACGCCTATCCTCCTGGCGAGTCTGTAACGGAAGCTTTTCCGCTCGCGCACCTCACTCAGCCGACGGAGGCGGAAGCGTCTGGATCATATAAGTGCATAATACTCCCGTTAGTCACCAAAAATCACTAGCCTTCCATGGTGACCAACAGGTGCCGTATGCCTTTATCTTGGACCTCATGCATCGGCACATAGAATCAGAACGGCTGTCACATCACGTTCTGGTTCTTCATCCTCCATGTCAATCAGCCCTAGTATAAAGGAGTTACCGTCAGTCCAAAACTCAGGAGTTCGGTGTCTCTCGCACTTCTTAGCCTGGTTTCTCACCCAGCCCCTGTGAATGGTCCTGTGAAAGCTGATTTTTCGGCATCATGCTGTAATCTCGGCAAACAGTCTCAACACTTCATTGTTTCCACTGCATAGATTTCCGAGTGAAAACGCGCATTCTATTGAAGTTTCAGCACCGTCGATGACGAAGTCACGCGGACGCTCTGCTGGAATGCGAGTTGCGTATAAACAGCATCAGGAAATGCCGATGGCATCTGTGGATCATAGAGGAAGGAGGAAATTGAAATGGCAGGCAACATATTTCGTAGGGGTTTTCACAACCATCCCACAGGGGTGGTTCTCAAGAGCATGAAGGGAGGGTAAGAACATGGCAAAAGCAACTACATTCGGTGAGAGCGACCTCGGGTATGATATGTCGCTCTGGTACGACTCCAAGCCCCTCAAGATCGGCTGGTTCACCATGTTAGCCGCGGTGGGATCCGAGGTCGTGTTCCAGCGAGTCTTTGGCTTCTCCCACGGCTTGGACTCCATGACACCGGAATTCGAAAATGTCTGGATGAACCTCTGGCGTTTTAACGTGATTGCCAATATCATCTTCGCGTCCGCGGTCCTGGGGTGGATTTGGACTACGCGGGATCGCAACGTGGCCAACGTGGATCCCAAGACGGAACTCAAGCGGTATTTTTATTGGATGGGATGGCTCGCGGTGTATGTGTTCGGCGTGTACTGGGCAGGGAGCTTTACCCTCGAGCAGGACGCGTCGTGGCACCAGGTGATCATCCGCGATACGAGCTTCACCTCCAGCCATATCATCGCCTTCTACTTCACCTTCCCTCTCTACATTACATGTGGCCAGGCGGTTTACCTGTATGCCAGGACCCGGTTGCCGCAGTTCAGCAAGGGCATCTCGTTCCCCTTGGTGGGAGCGATCGTCGGGCCGATGATGATTCTGCCCAATGTGGGACTCAACGAGTGGGGGCATGCGTTCTGGTTTGTCGATGAACTCTTTGCGGCGCCCTTGCACTGGGGTTTTGTAACCCTGGGCTGGTGCGGACTGTTCGGGGGGACGGGGGGCGTGGCGGCGCAGATTGTGGCCCGCATGTCCAACCTGTGCGATGTGGTCTGGAACAACGAGAGCAAGGACTGTTTGCACGTGATCCCGTACTAAATCCTGCAGTCAGCTTCGGTGAGCTGGCCACAAACCTGGCCGGTTAGAAGAGAGAGACTGTTGGTGTCCTCAGTGCCATCCACGGGCGACCTCCTACTATGGTGCGGGGTCGCCCGTGTTGTTTTGTGCGTGAGCGAGCCGAATGTTCGCCGGAAGCCGGTGACCTGGCCCGGTCGTCGTGGCATTGTGAGCAGGAGGTGGCTATGCTTGTCCACGAGCATGTCAACCGACCTCGTGACGGCCAAGAAGACAGATACGGTACGGTCGGGCTGGGCGTGATGAAAATGATGAACTGTCACTGTGGTACCATTCCCGTTGTTGAAGGGGCCGCTCGGTTCAATGGGATGGTGACGGTGTGCGAAGTCTTGCTGCCTCTTTCAAGGGCGTTGGGCCTGTCCTTTCCCCGGTTCGAAAACACATGGTATTGGAGGTATGACGATGAGAGCAATTTTCTCAGTCCTCTTGATTATGGTCTTGGTCCAGACGACCGTCTCAGTGCGTGCAGAGCAACAAGATGTCACAGTGACTGCGGTGATGAAAGGTTCATCGACGATCAGTGGCCAGAAGATTGAATATCCCAAAACCGATAAGGCGGAAATGGTCTCGATCCTGGTCGAGATCCAACCGGGGAAGGAGAACGGTCGCCACATGCACGCAGTTCCCACCTACGTCCATGTTCTTGAGGGAACGATGACGGTGGAATTTGAGGATGGCGCTCGACAAACATTCAAGGCTGGGAGTGGGTTTCTGGAGGTTGTGAATACCGTGCATAGCGCAAAGAATTTAGGCGAAGTACCGTTGAGATTATTGGTTGTCTTCGTAGGTGAAGAGGGAAAGCCGAATCTTATCCGACCCGAAAAACATCAGGCATCAGATACGGCAAAATGATTCAAAGCAGATGTTTCTCAACCGTGTTTCAAACGCGTTAAAGATTGAGTAAGTCACGAGAGTCGGCTCGTGAATGAGCCTGAGGATTTTTAGCACATTCCGAATTCAACATAGGCCGTAACATCGTCGAAGTTCTCCCGGTATCAAAGTCTGGTTAATTGCCAGGGGTAGGAGAATGCACGCAGAACTAAGGCAAGTCTACGACGGGGAGATGCATGCTGCAGCCGAGCACTACTTCGGCAATAACCTGGACAAGGCGTTCTATCATCTAGAGCGCGCGCATATTTTGGGCCAATCGTTCGCATTCGCGCATGCGAACGCGCAGTGGTGGATGCTGAAGGTCGGCTGGAGACGCCAGGACCCAATAGAGATGAGCGGTCAAGTGGCGAGGATTATCGGTGCGTTGTTATTTTCACGAATTTGGGTGCAGTTGGGGAATACCGGTGGTGCGTATGTTCATCCGTTTAGGTCCATGCCCATACCGGAAGAGTTTCAGGTCTTATTGAAGAGACGTTGACACAGCCGATGATACAATCCTCCACGAGTCCATTCTTGATGACGGTTCGCCAAGAAATTGCGTATCGCCACACGCGACAGGCGCGCGGAGGCCAGGGGGCTGACTCCGCCGTCTGACTCGGTGAACTCAGCCTGCCGTCAGATTTCTCGCAACGTCGTATCGGCGGTCGTAGTAGAAGCCTTCGTGAATGATGTGGGTTGGCAGGCGTGATCGATACGACAGTTGCTGACCCCAAAGCCTCTCGTACTTAAAGAAGCGAACACAACTGATGAACGCAATGTTTCCAATGATCTTCAGTGTGATGATTGTCCTTTCGGTAGCCCTGTTAGTTGTCGGTATCGTTAAGCCGGAGTGGGTGCGTTTTGGGAAGAAACCGCTCAACCGAACAACTATTGTTGGTGTAGCAATAGGCCTATTGCTGATTGGTGCTATTGGCGCGGGTGCAATTCAATATGTTGGAAGGAATAATGCTGAAGCCGTTAATCGTGGCAAAATGCTCGGTGAGGCTCTATATGCAGTCAACAATGATACGCTGCGCTGCGACCCAGGAACAAAACCTGGTCATGCAGGTGCCAGCAATGACGAGCAGACACCAGCTGGTATCCGCTATATGGTGAAAACGCCGGTTAACTACAATTCAACCATTGCCCATCCGTTATTCATGGTCTATGCGCCGGCACGGACAACTCGATATGAGTCGGAAAACTTTGTGTCTCTCACGCATGAAGCGACGGCGGCAGGTTTTATTGTGGCCTATGCCGATCCCCGCACGATGACTCCTAAAGCGATCGAGGAGCTTGCTGAAATACCGGGACTGATTGAAAAGAAATGGTGCATTGACAAGAAACGGATTTTTCTCACCGGCCATTCCGATGGCGGGACTACGGCCATGGCCATCGCATTTATCAATGGCACCAAACATATTCCAGCGGCGATTGCTCCCAGTGCCATGGGTATCAGGGGTGAGGACTTGAAAGCGTATCTTTGTCCTAATCCGCTTCCCGTAATGGTCATGCACAGCAGCCAGGACAGCCATTTCCCAGGGTATGGGAAAGAGGCGATACAATGGTGGGCTGCCTGTAATGGTTGCGGTACGGCAGACCTAGTAAAAGACGCAGATGGTTGTGTAACGTATAAGGGCTGTACGAATAATGTCACAACACGCTATTGCGAAGGGACGGGGACACATTCCGAATGGCCTGGGAAAAATAAGGCGATCATCGATTTTTTCAGGAGTGATCAAGATGTCCATTGAAATGTTCTAACTGGCTTCAGTAGGTCGATATTCATGTCCGGTTTGATCATTTTTTCGTCATCGGACGGGTGTGCCGAAGCGATACGCCAAATTTCCTCTGTCTTGCTCATGATCGACGCCATGCGCTGAATCGCGCAAGGATGACTTGGGGGGATACCATGAACAATCTGTGTCGTTTGACACTCACGCACTATATCGGGTTGGGTGTTTTGATCGGGCTCTGTCCGCTCGCCGCTGTCGGCTGCGCACCAAAGTATGTTGAGACGATTGAGATGACGTCTTTCGATCCAGTGCAGGATCAGGCGGCCATTGTCGGTTACTACCGGGGCCAGGCCATGGATTTGCGGGAGAAGGCGGCCGAGCATGCCGAGAGCGCCATCCGGTATGAGCATCTCTTCGGCCCTCAGTCGGACTGGGTCAGTGGAGCCAGGCAACTCTCGCAGTACTATGCTGCAGCGGCTCAGGATTTGGAACGTCTGGCTGATGCCCATGCGGGGGTCGCTCGATCGGGACAGCAGCGACGCCAGTGCCCGGCGAGAGACTGTAGCAATTAGGAAAAGAAGGCCGACAATTATCATTAGGAGGACCTATGAAGCGCCCAACTTTTTTTCACGCGATCGTGCTGGCGATGCCGATTCTTTTGTTGATGGGCGGGTGTGGGCGGACCGTCGACCCGGGAATGCGAGGTCTTCGCTGGAGCCCGTTATCGGGGGGGCTGGAGAAGGAGTCGCTCAAGAACGGGTTCTACTTCCGCGCGCCCTGGAACGATGTGCTCGAGTATGACGTCCGATATCAGAGTTTTACGGAAAAGATCGATGCCTTGACCGCTGACGATCTCTCAGTGAC
Source organism: Nitrospiraceae bacterium (assembly GCA_039920585.1). Lineage (GTDB taxonomy): Bacteria > Nitrospirota > Nitrospiria > Nitrospirales > Nitrospiraceae > Palsa-1315. Next base: position 10,309 of record JBDSDL010000006.1, read on the forward strand.
CTTGCGTGTGGCGATCACGATGAGCCCGATTCCTGAGGAAATTTATTTTCTCGCTCAGGAGGTGGGGCACAACTGGTACCAGCAGCTTGTCAGGCCTCAATTCTTGTCGGCGGTAAGGGGCGTTGTCGCCCAATACGCGATGGTCTCGCTCCCGGAACGAAGCAGCGAAATCGGAAACAAGATCGAAGCGGTGATGGTCGAGTCGCTCAAAGGGCGGCACCTCAATATCTACAGCGTGGCGTTGTCAGAAATCGAGTTTTCCAAGATGGTGTTGCAAGCCATCGAGCACAAACAAGCAAAGGAACAGGAGAAGGAGCAAAAGGAATTTGAGCTGGTGATTGCGCAGCGTGACGCGGAGATTGCCAGGATCCGGGCGAAAGGCGAGGGGGATGCCTTACAGATTCGTGCCGAGGGCGAGAGTGAGAGCCTGCGTATCCGCGCCAAGGGTCAGTCTCAGGCGCAGGAGATCATCACGAAAACGCTCACGCAGGACTATCTTAAATATAAATTGTACGAGAATCCCAACACCAAGACGATCATCGTGCCGGAAAGGTCTACTGTACCGATCATCGTGAATCCGGGGCCGGATCACCCCCGTTGAGGACTGGGGCATGACCGGGTTTCCGGTACGCACAGGCAATCCAATCCAAGGAGACCGGTCATGTCACAGATGACTGCGGTGCAAGTCAGTGGTCCCTGCGGCGCGTTCGAGACCGTGAACCGTCAAGTGCCGGAACCGGGGCCTCATACCGTCCGCATCAAGATACAGGCTTGCGGCGTCTGTCATAGTGACGTCTTTGTAAAGGAAGGGCACTGGCCTGGCCTGCAATACCCACGAGTGACGGGGCACGAGGTCGCCGGTATGATCGATGCCGTTGGATCGGGTGTGACAATTTGGAAGAAAGGCCAACGGGTCGGCGTGGGGTGGCACGGTGGACATTGCGGACAATGCGTTTCCTGTCGCCGTGGGGATTTCATGGGCTGTCAGAATTTTCAAGTCACGGGATTTCAGGAAGACGGCGGGTATGCCCAATACATGATTGCACGGAGCGAAGCCGTGGCAGCAATTCCAGACGCACTCTCGCCGGTCGAGGCGGCGCCCATCCTCTGCGCAGGCGTCACAACCTTCAACAGTTTGCGCCACTCCGGGGCGAAATCAGGCGATCTCGTGGCGGTGCAGGGACTGGGAGGACTGGGACATCTGGGCATCCAGTTCGCCAACAAGATGGGCTATCACACCGTGGCGATAGGGCGGGGCCAAGATAAGGAAGCTTTAGCACTGAAGCTAGGTGCTGCGCGCTATCTCGACACCGAGAAGACCAACGCTTCTGGAGAATTGACCAAGATGGGCGGCCCTTGGTCATTCTGGCTACCGCGCCGAATAGTAAATCGATGTCGGAGCTGATCGATGGGCTCGGTGTCGGTGGCAAGCTGCTGGTAGTGGGGGCATCAGCCGATCCCATTACTGTCACGCCCATTCAACTCATCGGCGCTCGCCGGTCGATTCAAGGCTGGCCATCCGGAACCGCCCGGGATTCGGAAGACACGCTGAACTTCTGTGCGCTGACCGGCATTCGCCCCATGGTCGAGACCTTCCCGCTCGAACAAGCCGCTGCCGCCTACGATCGAATGCTGAGCGGCAAGGCGAGATTCCGCGTAGTGCTCACGATGGGCGGATGAACGGTGGTCACTGGCAGGAAGCTGAAAAAGCCTGCCAGCTTCGTTCTCGGTTCATCGAAATCCTCAACGGGGACCCGGCCGCCTCACCGACTCGGCGGCGCGCACAGACGTGGTGCTCCTTATTTGTCGCACCGTGCGCCCCAGAGGGTACGCCTCCGGTTTCGACTCACCTGCGGCCTTGCTGGACGGCCTTTTTGAGCATCCTGCTATTTTTCGAGTTCATGTCAGCCACACTTCAGCCACAAGGTGAAGACTTCCAGAATGAACACAGGATGTTCGTGAGCGGCTGCGAATATGCAATTCTAAATCTCTGTCTTGCCTATCAGCCACTGGCGTCGAACTAAATGCGTGAAGTATGCTACCCATCTAATCTGGCAATCTGATGGTCATCGCGGCGTTTCGAGTGGAAGATGAGCGTTTATGAATGGCCTGTATAATCAGACTCTTCACCACTTAGAGAAAGCGTTCAAGCGGCTTGAGGACATGGTGCCACCTCCGCAGAAGGTAACGCATGGGGATGCCTTCGTCTTTCGATACAAGGAAAAGACGATTCAGCAAGCAATGGTTCAGAAACTTGCACGGGTGGTTTCGGGTCTTCACGCTACCTGGCTCCTTCTTGAGAATGGGTTTCTTCAAGAACGGGCGGCAGTACAGCGAATGCTCGACGAATTTCATGAAGATATCTTGTTCTTGGCCTTCGCGGTCATCAATAGGGAGCAAACACCGCTTCATCAGGAATACCTCGATGCCTTTTACAAAGAAGAGTTCGATGCACCCACGGCAGTTGAGTCCTCGCATGATCGGCCAATGGCGTCACGCAGGAAGATTCGTGCCTATGTTGCCCGGGTAGAATTGGCGGGCACCGACCCAAGCACTGGCGTGACTCTCTCCCATACGATCCATAGCGGTTACTCGGGCTTTGTTCACGGCGCTTCTCCGCACATCATGGACATGGTTGAAGGGGACCCGCCGCGGTTTCGCATCCACGGCATGCAAGGAACTTCACGGCAAGAAGAACACAGTCATGACCTGTACAATCCTTTCTTCCGCGCCATCATCTTTTTCGCAATGGTGGCTAAGGCATTTGGTGACGATGAGTTATTCCAAAGCTTGCAGGCGTATCATCTTGAGTTCGACAGGCTGTCAGGACGAAATAATGCCTACCGTGGCGAAGGCAAAAAACATCCCCCATCTGGCGAGAGTCGGTCAACGCAAGAGAATTGTTGAGTGGTTTTATGAGGTTGCCCATAAACGTTGGACTTGCCGAGGTCGTGGCCATACTGTGGCAGAACTATCGTGTCCGATCTGCTTTGACCTGTTTCTCCCCTACCGCTGATGTTTCTGTAAGTGGTTGAGAAAGATGCGATGGGGTGGGATCAGTACCTATAGTCTCTAGGGCTTCAGGGTTTTCAAATCTCGCTCCCTCCGCTATTTCCGAATAGGTGAAGGGGATGAGTTTTTGGGCCACGCACAATGACCCTCATGAGCGCTCAGCTCTTTCAATTGCTCCATTTACTTTGACTGTAGGGAGTTCAGAGGAGGATGCTCAAACAGGCCATTCAACGAGGCCGCAGGAGAGACAGAACCGGAGGCGTAGCCTCATGGCTACGTTGAGGATTCTGTCGAGCCGAGAACGAAGTTGGGGGCTCATTTCAGGATCCTCGCAGACTGTGGGAAAACCATTTCGGCATAGCAGAATTTCGATGGTCGGCATGTTTGGGACAACAGGAGAACACTCTCGCAGGATGCTCAAAAAGACCGTCCAGCAAGGCCGCAGGCGAGTCGAAACCGGAGGCGTACCCTCTGGTGTACGTTGAGGATTTCGATGAACCGAGAACGCTGCTGGCGGAATTTTTCAGCATCCTGCTAGGAGAGTTGGTACTTCGCTATGCGATACCGGAGCGTATTGCGGGTGATCTTGAGGAGTCGGCTTGCTTCGGAAATGTTGCCGCCTGTGCGCTGCAGCGCTTCCTTTAACAGTTTCTTTTCCATCTCCTGAGCCGAGAGGCCGAAGGCCAGGAGCGATGTCTTCTCGATCTCTCCGTTCGATCCCGCTGATTGGGCGTCTCGCAGAGAGACAGGGAGGTGGACCGGCTGGATCATCTCGTCCTTGCAGGTAATGGTGAGCCCTTCGACCACGTTGTGCAGTTCCCGTACGTTGCCGGGCCAGTCGTGGGTCTGCAAGATAGTCAGCGCGGCTGGGGTGATGCCTTTGATGCGACAGCCATGATCCCGGCGGGCGACCTCCAGGAACGATGTCAGAATTGGCTCGATATCTTCGGGTCGTTCGCGGAGCGGCGGGATGCGCAGTTGGTAGACGTTCAGTCTATAGTAGAGGTCCAGGCGGAATCGTCCGGCTTTGATTTGAGCCGGCAAATCTTCGTTTGTCGCCGCAATTACGCGAATGTCGACGCGGATGCTGTGTGTGTCGCCCAGCGGATCGACCTGGTGATGCTCCAGAACGCGTAAGAGCTTCGCCTGCGCGGAGGGACTCATCTCACCGATTTCGTCGAGAAAGAGCGTGCCGCCTTCCGCGAGTTGGAATCGTCCGGGTTTGGTCTGCTTCGCATCGGTAAAGGCGCCGCGCTGATATCCGAATAATTCCGATTCGAGGAGGTGCTCGGGAATGCCGGCGCAATTGAGCGCCACGAAGGGTCCTTTGAACCGGGGGCCGGCGGCATGGATCCCATGGGCAAAGAGTTCTTTGCCTGTGCCGCTTTCGCCGGTGATAAGGACGGTCGTCGCATCGGTTTGGGCGACTTCGGCTGCCAGACGTTTCAGCAGTTCCATCTGAGGCGACTGGCTGATGATCTGAGCGAATGCGAAGGGGCGCTCCGCCAGCGCTTGGGGCTCTGGGGCATCGAGGACGTGGGTCTTGTGGATGGCAGTCTGGAGATCCTTTGCCGTGACCGGTTGTGCGAGATAGTCGGTGGCGCCACGGTGCAACGCCTCGACCGCGGCTTTTGCTGATCCGTCTGTTCCGAGGATGATAACGGGGAGATTGTGAGCGGTGCGTCTGGCCTGAACCAGGACCATTTGGCTCACAATCCGCCCCTGGCTCTCGTCACACAGGACAAGTGAGAGGTCTGCTTCGTCTTTCAGAATGCGCAGACCATCTTCGGTCGTTTCAACGAGCAAGATGGTGGCGCGGCGGTGATCGAGGGCTTGTTCGAGCAACGGTCCGGTCTGGGGATCGGTCGAGATGAGCAGCAAGATCGGAGGATGCATTGAGGCGTTCCTTATTCAGGTTTCCCCGCGAGCCACCAACTACACGAAACAGCCTACTCCTCTTTCCGCCAAGAAAAAAGGGGGTGATTATGAGGGCCGGCCCCCTGTCTGTCGCCGGTAGTTCTCCTGTGCAATCCCCACGTTGCGAAGGAGGCCGCTCCGTTTGGTTCGCTTGAGGGGACTCTCCCTGAACGTGGTCGTAAAACTCTCCTCGCTGATCTGAGCCAGAGCCTCGAGGCTGGGCGCGAGGGTCAAGGGGGTGGGGGTAAAGGCTGGTTCACTCGTCGCGTCTGCTCTTAAGTTAAAGGGACAGACGTCCAGGCAATCGTCGCAGCCGAAGATGCGATTGCCCATCTGAGCAGCGAGCTCCTCAGGGATGGCCTCACGGCCCCCGCGCAGTTCGATGGTCAGGTAGGAGATACAGAGTCGGGCATCGACGAGATAGGGTTCGACGATGGCGCTGGTCGGGCAAGCCTGGATACACAGGGTACAGCTTCCGCACAGATCTGTGGCCGGTTCATCCTGTTTCAGATCCAGGGTGGTCAGAATCTCCCCGAGCAGGAGCCATGAGCCGCATTCGGCCGATACGAGATTGGAATGTTTCCCGATCCAGCCGAGGCCGGCCTGCTGCGCCCAGGCCTTTTCCATGATCGGGCCGGTATCGACATAGGCTCGGGTGGTCACGCCTGGCGCCAGGGCTGCGATCTTCGCTTCGAGTTGCGCGAGTCGCCGGCTCATCACTGTATGGTAATCCTTCCCCCAGGCGTATCGGGCAATGCGTCCCATTCCAGGCTGCTCGTTCGCGCGATTGTCCGTGTAGTAGTTCATCCCGACCGACACCATTGATCGGCATCCGGGCAATACCTGTTGCGGATCGCTTCGTCGAGACGGGTCACGAGTCATCCAGGCCATCGTGCCGTGATAGCCTCGCTGGAGCCATTCCGCGAGACGGCTGAACAAGTGATGGGATAACGGGGTACCGGGGTCGGGTGGCAGGGAAGGAGGGAGTTCAGCTGATCGCTGACTGCTATTGGCGACTCGGCTGATGCCGACGGCGTCGAAACCCAGGGCTCTAGCTTCGCGTTTGATCTCTTCAGCCAAGGACATGGCTAGCAGTCGGTGGAAAACTAGGTGGGTAGGCTAGAACTTCACTGGTCGTCATGTCTTGGACAGCAGGAGAATATAGCCCAGGTTGCTCAGAAAGGTCAGATTTCTCACCCGCCCAACCCTGGCGCGCCGAGACGCGCCTTGTCCCAAGCAAGGCCGCAGCTCTACGGCTGACCCTCGTTTCACGTTTCACGTCTTACCTTTCACGGTTCTTGACAGCGATGCGAGAACGAAGCTGGCGGACTTTTTCAGCATCCTGCTAGTGCAATTGTTGGGAACAGTCAAAGCGAACAATAAACTGAGCCGAACAATGGTCGGATTTGCAGCGGCCGCAGGAGCCGGTGATCTTGGTTTTCCAGTCTGTGGCGTTGTCGTCAAATCGGCAGAATGTTTTTCCGCCCTTGGAGATGGTCGTCCAGGGTTTGTCGGTTCCGGGGACATCGGCCACGAGGCAGCCTATGGGGAATGGAACATGACAGTTCTGCGAGGTCTCTCCCTTCGCCATACCGAAACTACAAGACTGTTCTGTTGTGGCATGTGAATCGTCCATGGGCTGTGCGTGTACCGCTTCTACAAGGCTCCACAGGCCGATGAGTATGAGTAACAGGAAGGACCAGCGTGTCATCACGCCGCATCGTAGCACAGAGAAGTTCCGCAGGATGCTGAAAAAGTCCGCCAGCTTCGTTCTCAGCTCGCAAGAATCCTCAACGTACCCCTGAGGGTACGCCTCCGGTTCTTGCTCCGCCTGCGGCCTTGCTGGACGGCCTTTTTGAGCATCCTGCGAGCCCTCTTGCGCCATTGCTATTCCCGAAAAAAAGTGAAACGTGGATTGCCGAGTGCTCTCCCTCCGAAACGTTTCACGTCTCACAGATCGCTGTTAGTACTCGCCTGGGTCTCTATGGGTCTATATAATTACGCCATGTTGTGGCGTGCGATGATCGTCATGGGCTTCCTACTACTCGGCTGGTCCGGGTGGAGCTGTGCGGCCGAGCCGGTCGTGCTGGATGTCCATACGGAACCCACCGGCGGCGTTCGTGCGACGGCCACGATCCTCTTTCCGGTGGAACCGGCAATCATTCAGCGATTACTGACCGATTATGCCCATTGGCCTGAGCTCTTCGACGTACGGATGCGGATGGCAGAGGTACGGGAGCAAGACGGTAAGGCGTTCACGGATATTCGGATCGACCATGTCCTACTCCCAGGAGAGCGGCGCCTCTTGAGTGAGACGAGGACCCTGCCGACCGGCGGGTTGCTGACGGAATTGAAGGGGGGCGACTTCAAGCAGTACCGCCGATTCTGGAAACTCACCCCCGTCGATGGTGGGGCTCATACAAAAGCCGAGTTTGAACTGCTCGTCGAGGTCGACACGGTTATGCCGGATTGGATGGTCGCCCTGGCGATGCGGCGAGATCTGGAAACGCATTTTCGAATCATAAGGGATAAGGCGCTCGCGCAAGCGCAGCAGTCGGGGCAATGAGGAGGGTACGGCGAACTCCCGCTAGCAAGCTGCGGAAAAACTTTTTTGGTACGCGAAAACTTCGACGGGCCGCAGGTCTGGCAGAATAAGAGAACATTCTCGCAGGATGCTCAAAAAGGGCGATCAGCAAGGCCGCAGCGAGTGAAGACCCGGAGGCGTACCCTCTGGGGTACGTTGAGGATCTGAACGATGCGAGAACGAAGCTGGCGGACTTTTTCAGCATCCTGCTACTGAGGAAACGTGAATTGGGTTAGCTCAGCCTTCTCGAGACCCTGCTTCACCAGCGCGCCAATATCGAACATTCGTTCGACCTTCTGAATGTCATCAAGTCTGGTTTTTGTGCTGGGGTGCGGCGGGGTGAAGAGTGAGCAGCAGTCTTGATCCGGTTCAATCGATATGGCGAAGGTGCCGATACGCTGAGCCTGGTCGGTGATTTCCACCTTGTCCATACCGATGAGCGGGCGTAGGAGCGGCAACTCTGCCGCCTCTTCGATGACCGTCAAGTTCTCCGGTGTTTGCGAGGCGACTTGCCCTAAGCTATCGCCCGTGACGAGCCCCCAACATTGCTCGCGTCTGGCTAATTCCTGCGCGATGCGGATCATGACGCGTCGGTAAAGCACCACACGAAACGGCGCCGGCGCGTTTGCCACAATGTCACGTTGAATCTCCCCGAACGGGATGACATAAAGCTTCGACGTGTATTGATGGGCTGTGAGGGTCTGCACGAGTTCGCGTACTTTCTCTTCCGAGGCACGACTTACGAGCGGTCGGCCGGAGAAGTGGACGAAGAGGGCTCGGCATCCGCGCTTCATCATGCGATAGGCTGCGACCGGCGAATCGATTCCTCCGGAGATCAGACAGGCGACTTTCCCGCTGACACCCACCGGCATTCCACCAGGACCCTGAATCTTTTCGATCGCGAAGTAGACCTCTTTGGAGAGCAGTTCGAGGTAGACCGTGAGGTCAGGATCTTTCAGACTGACTTTTTTCCCGGTTCCTTCACGGATGGCAGTGCCGACGTCCCGTGCGACCTCCATGGAGGTCAGAGTCAGGCGTTTGTCGGCTCGTTTCGCCGATACGCGAAAGGTGGAAAAAGATTCCGATCGGAGCGCGTCGATGACCGCTTTGCTGAGCGCTCCCAGGTCTGGGCGGGCCAGATCGAGGGGTAACCCATGGGCGAGCGAAAAGTTGGCGATCCCGAAGACTCGTGTAAGCCGTTCTTTGATGATCTGGTCCGGAACCGTGTCAGGCAGGACCACGCGAATCCGGCTGCGAAGATTCTCGACGCGTCTGACTCCGAGGTCCTTCAATGTCCATTGGATATTGCGTACGAGCCGCTCCTCGAAATATTCCCGGTTGCGGCCTTTCAGGGCGAGTTCGTGGTAGTGGACGATCGCGCATCTCATGGTTTAGTCGGATGCTGAAAATGGCCGCCAACGTCGTTCTCGGTTCAACAAAATCCTCAACGTACCCGAGAGGGTACGCCTCCGGTATTTGTCTCGCCTGCGGCCTTGTTGGACGACCATTTTGAGCATCCTACATGCCTTTATGAGCTGTGAACCTGCGACTCCAAGAAACGCTCGGCGTCGATGGCCGCCATGCAGCCGGAGCCGGCGGCGGTTACGGCTTGGCGGTATGTCGAGTCTTGGACATCGCCGGCGGCGAAGACGCCTGGCACGTTCGTGGCGGTTCCCTGTGTTGTGCGGATGTACCCCTTGGCATTCATGTCCAATTGGCCGCTAAAGAGATTGGTGTTGGGACGGTGCCCAATCGCGACAAAAACGCCGGCACAAGGCAGTTCTGTCGTCTTGCCTGTGACGAGATTCTTGAGGCGGACGCCGGCGACTACATCATTCCCCAGAATATCTTCGACGGCGGAGTTCCACACGAACGTGATCTTTTCGTTCTTCACCGCGCGGTCTTGCATGATTTTGGAAGCCCGCAGCTTGTCACGCCGGTGGACGATCGAGACTTTGGTAGCGAACTTGGTGAGGAACGTGGCTTCCTCCATCGCGCTGTCGCCGCCACCGACGACAATCAGTTCCTTTCCCTTGAAGAAAAACCCATCGCAGGTTGCACAGGTTGAGACGCCGTGCCCTGTCAGTCTAGCTTCGTTCTTTAGGCCGATCGGGATGGCCGATGCGCCGGTGGCAATGATGAGAGTCTTGGCTTGCACTGTGTGTTCGCCGTCGATCGTGATCGTGAATGGGCGTGTCTTGAGATCCACCGCGCTCACGTCACCGGTTAAGAACTCAGTGCCGAACCGTTCTGCTTGGGCCCGCATTTCCTTCATGAGCTCCGGCCCCATGATGCCCTTGGCAAAGCCAGGATAGTTCTCGACTTCCGTCGTCGTGGTCAATTGTCCGCCGGATTGCCAGCCTTCTATGAGCAAGGGCGAGAGATTCGCCCGCGCCGCATAGACCGCGGCAGTCAGGCCAGCCGGCCCCGAGCCGATGATCACGACGTTTCGCATGAGCGAAAACTTAACACAAGGGGTGGCGGGAATGCACGGCAGAGGATTAGTCGAGGAGGCGGAGGCTCCTGAATAACTGGCCAACTTGCCTGCGGAGTGAAGGGCGAGGGAGGGTCCCATTCAACAGATGGTCAGCTTGTTGGGTCTTTTTTGCCAAGGGCATTTGGCTTCTGATGCGTCGGATCGCTTCAGCGCGGGAAAGTCCGTTTCTTTTCTTAAGGCGGGCGATTTGGATGTTGCGGTCGGCGGTGACCACGATGATTTTGTCGACGCGCTTGTCTACGCCGGCTTCGAAGAGGAGTGGGACTTCGTAGATTACGACGGCATTGGGATCTTTGCGAGTGATGGCTTTGGTCAAACGGGCCTGCTCACGAGCGACGCGGGGATGGATGATGCGTTCGAGTTGCCGGCGTTTCTTTGGATTGTGGAAGATGATGCTTCCGAGGGCTTGGCGGTCGAGCGAGCGGTCCTGGTTGAGGACTGTCTTCCCAAATAGTTTGACGATCGCTCGCCATGCCGGTTTACCTGGCTCGACGACCTGTCGCGCCAGCAGGTCGGCATTGATCACCGCTGCGCCGCATTGCTTGAACATCTTGGCGACGGTGCTTTTGCCGGTGGCGACGCCGCCTGTGAGGCCGACCAAAATCATGGCGCGAAGGATAGCATGGGGCTGCTGAAAAAGTCGTCCAACCGGACGAGTCCACGGATTGACATCTGGAGGAGCGCCCCTGTAAGGAGTTCTCCATGATACGTGCCGCAGTTCTGAGTTTTATGGCGGTGCTGGCCCCTTGGGGCTTCAGCCTGGTGTGGGCCGATGAGGGGCCGCCACTTGGTCCTCGGACCATTGTGGTCGCGCTCGACGGAACAGGAGATTTCGTTTCTCTTCAGGAAGCGGTCGATGCCGCCAGGAAAGGCGACACCGTCTTCGTCAAGGCGGGCCACTATCCTCAGGACGTGACCATTCACAGCAAAGAGAAGATCAAGTTCGTCGGAGCCGGAGTGGATCAGGTGACGATTCTGGGGCGTGGTATTGTGGTGGGCGCGCTCCATGTGGGCAAGTGGCCCTATGGGGCGACGGACATTGAAATCAGAGACATGACCATTAATGACCAAGGGGGGCATGCCGTCGGTCTTTTCAACGGGCAAGGCATTGTCCTTCGCCGGATCAAGATAAATGGCATGTTGTTCAGCCAGCAAGTCCACGATGTGCGGATAGAAGATTGTGTCATCGGGGGGAGTGAGACGACCGGCGCTCTGTTTGCCGATTCAGAAGCCGTCCTCATCGGGAATTTTATTCATGACAACGATCATGGCGTCTCGATCGCAGGCAAATCGAATGTGCGGTTGGAGCGAAACGTGATTACCCGAAGTCTTTTTGAAGCCGTCGTTGTCAGCGACCGTGCCCGAGCCGTGTTGGTGAGCAATACCTTAGTCAAGAATGGTGGCGGGGCGGCGTTTCTCGGGCAATCCCGGAGTGATGTCACCGGCAACGTGGTCGGGCTGAATCGAGTGGGTTTTGTGATCGCCCCATCCAGTCAGACCACCACCGCTTTCAATGCGTTCTACAACACGGATGGCGATTATTTACGAGAAGGTAATCCGAACCAGCCGGCTCCGGAACTGAAAGCTCAGTCAGATATTACAGGCGACCCGTACTTTGTTGATCCAGGGCATGACGATTTCCGCCTGCGTCTCGATACGCCGCTTCTCAAGATCGGTCATTTCCCATACCTCGGCGCCCTTGCACCTGCCTCAACCGCTGCTCGTCGATCGACTGAAAAGTAGCCTTGAATCAATACGATAGCCCATTCTCCCCAGAGCGCTGACTTCCATGTGCTATGCTACCTGTACGCCGTTAGTAAGATAGGTGATGAGTCTCTGGCGTAGGTATTGCTGATCCAACCGTCAGAGAAACAGGAGGAGACTGTGGCAAGTTACCGACAAGAACTGGAAAAGCGTGGAGCTGACGGGATTCCGTCGCTCGACGACGTTGAATCAGGCAAGCTGGTTGGTGCCGTCCTCCCCATGTCAGAAAAGGCGCAGATCCAGATGCGTAATAGCATCGAAGTGATCGATTACCTCCTCAATCAAGAACGCGTCGTCTGGAGCTGACGTCCGCGTTTCCCATCTCCTAAATCCCCGATCCAAAGTCGCCCTCTTGACAGGCCCTCTCGCGCCTTCGTACGCTCTTTGCCATACATCTTTCCTTTCTAACCAGGAGACACACCGATGGCGTGCGTTCACCTGCCTATGGCGTATCGGCTCATGATCGCAACGGCGTTCGTGATGCTGATACCTTATACGGCCCCGGCTTCTGATGAGTTGCCGAAAGAGGCAGTCTTGCCGATGGGTATGGCTGGCAAGGCGATCCAGGCATCGTTAGATGCCTGCAACAAAGATGGCTACCGGGTGAGCGTGTCGGTCGTGGATCGAGCCGGCATCCTTCGCGCCATGGCCCGAGCCGATGGAGCCGGGCCGCATACGGTCGATAGTAGCAGGAAGAAGGCCTATACCGCCGCTAGCCTCCGCCGTCCAACGACCGAGCTGGCTGAGCTGATCAACAGGGTTCCGACCTTGCAAGCTCTTCGCGAGATGAACGATCAGGTGCTGATGCTCGGGGGCGGACTCCCGATCGAGATCGGCGGCGAGATCGTCGGAGGGATTGGCGTTGGTGGGGCACCCGGTGCACACCTCGACGATGCCTGTGCTCAAGCAGGGCTGGATGCGATTGGCGCTGCGCCGAAAGTTCCAGCGCCCAAGTGAGGCGCCAACACTGGTTGGCTGCCATTGGGAGCGTGGCAATGCTCTGCGCTGCTTGCAACAGCAGCGCCCCCGAACCGGCATCTGTGGATATCCCTTCGGCACAGGCCCAGCTTACCATTATTCGAGCGGCGACCGATCTCTTCCTCTCTCGGCACAGTCTCACATTGAGGGTCGAGGGAGCGGGAGGCTGCTCGTCTTCAACGGAGCTGTTCCCCAATACGGGATATGTAAGCCGACGGAATCTCTATCAAGCGGGAGCGGGTTTGCTCTACATGGTGGGCCAGTTCGATGCCCGCGTCATTGATGTGCAGCACTGCACGATCACACTTGCCGAGTTTCGCACCCTCGACCGCTACGTGACTTTTCTCGGCAGCTTCGATGAGAACGAACAGAAGCGGTGGACCTACTTTCCCGCTAGTCAGCGGTCAGAACTCCCCTTTGAAAAACGGTAACCCGGCACTCCAGAACGCCGAAGGAACGGGCGATGGAGGCGGTAGGTTGTCTGTCTAGCCGTGATTTATCCGGATGCGATCAAGTCGAGAAAATGTTTGTGGTTTCAGGAGGAGGTGGTACGCTTGGCTCTGATGAAGAACGGCACCATAGGCGCATAACTAGGCTTGGTGGAGGAGCGATCCAAGGAGGATGATATGGCAACTGTGGCGTTGAGCGTGCCCCACTCCAATTCTGAGCACATTGCGGCGGCCGTTCGAAAAGAGCAGAGAG
>JBDSDL010000007.1:0-6603 GCA_039920585.1 Nitrospiraceae bacterium
CGAGGACTGGCCCTTTGCTGTTCTGAAACTCTTACTACTAAAGACGAGTTAGACCTTATTTGCGTTCCGTCTCCAGATCCCGAGACCAACCAAACCAGCACCGAGCAGCAGCAAAGATACTGGCTCAGGGACACTGGTGCTCCCGGTTACAGCGTAATGGCTGAGGCTTTGGACGTGGTTCTCCGGTAGTCCGCCATCGATGAGCTGCTGGTTGGTCCAGACCAGCTTGTCCAGCTCGACGTTGTTCTGGAAGAAGAACATGTCGTTGCCGGTGTTGCCAGTCCCGAACTTCAGGAGGAAGTACCCTGGCGTGGCGGGAGCGACGTCGATAAAGTTGCTGCCGGCGTCGTCTACCCCGAACGTGTTGGCATCGACGTTCGTCAACAGCGACACTTGACAGCTGCAAGCCAATTCAAGCTGAGCCTCTTCGTAGGCTTGACCTGAGTTCGCCGAGTCGATCCCGCCGAGCAGCGTGTCCACCGTGAAGGTAGCTGCATGGGCGGGCACGCCCACCAACCCGATCCCTAGAACCATGATTCCCAACAGTAAAACCATTTTACGTTTCATCTTGTTTCACCCCCTCCAAATTTATTGTTGCCGCACATCCATCTATTGCTGATCTTTGATCTTCACATCAGCACGTTATATGCCAGCAGCAACACAAATGATTATTATTAAAATACAATGACTTATGATCTATGATTTCCGAGCCAGTCTGATTCTGTCATAAAGTTTTACAGTCGACGAGACGCATTTCCATGAAATTCCTCTTATGATCATGATTTTCAAGTACTTACGTTACACTTTCTCTGTTAGTTTGCTTTACACTTAGTCGGCAATCGTCTAGAGTCGCTCAAAATCAATAACATGTAATAAAATCAATATCTTGACGTTCGTATCTTCAACCTCAAATCCAGTCCTTTAGGTCGATTTCGGAAATGGATTCCGCGATCTAAGTGGGGACAGAAACACAGCGGCGGGGAAAACGTGATCGCAGCTAAACACCTGACCGTGAGACAGTTAGACCTTTTATTGCTAGTCCTCGGATTTCGTCTTCTTCAATCCATACCGTGCCAGCAGCTGGTAGAGCGTGGGACGGCTGATCCCGAGGTCCGCAGCGGCTCGGGACACATTCCCATCGGCTTTCTCCATTGCAAGGCGTACTAGATCCTTTTCACGGCTGTCGCGTGAGGCTCTAAGGGTGGAGGCCTCCTCTTCTGAAGAAGACGGGTCTTTCAGTTCCAGGTTCTCGGGGGTCACGTATTTCCCTTCCGCCATCACGACGGCACGTTTGATCCTGTTTTCCACTTCTCGAACATTTCCAGGCCAATTGTGGGCCGTCAAGGCCTGCATTGCTTGAGGCGTAAATCCCTTCAACGGCTTTTTCTGCTCTTCGGCAAACTTCGTCAAGAATGTCCGCGACAATAGCGCGATGTCTGAACCTCGCTCATTCAAAGCAGGCACCGCAATCGTGACCACGCAAAGCCTATAATAAAGATCTTCTCTGAACCGGCCTTCGCTGATCGCCTTTTGAAGATCGACATTGGTCGCCGCGAGAACCCGGGCGTTGACCGCGATCGTCCCTTTTCCACCCAGTCGCTGTATCTCGTGATCTTGCAAGAACCGGAGTAACTTAACTTGCAATCCGAGCGGGATATCTCCAATTTCATCCAGGAACAGCGTGCCGTCTCGCGCGCCCTCGATGCGCCCATTCCGTTGCTGCGTGGCACCGGTAAACGCCCCTTTTTCATAGCCGAACAGCTCACTCTCCATGAGTGTCTCCGGTATCGCTCCACAATTGATCGCGACAAAAGCCTGTCCTTTACTCCCGCTCTGTCGATGGATCGCTCGTGCCACCAACTCCTTCCCCGTGCCACTTTCGCCTGTAATCAGCACTGGCACGTCAGAGGGTCCGACACGGCGAATCATGCGAAACACTTCTTGCATCTGCGCGCTGTTCCCCATCAAGCCTTCGAAGTCATTCTGGCCGGTCTGCTGCTGTAGCGCGCGATTTTCTTGTTCCAGATTGGAGAGGTACGCTGCCCGTTGGAGGACGATCTTCAACACATCGAGCTGAACTGGCTTCTCGATAAAGTCGTAGCCACCGCTTTCGATCGCCGCGATGGCCTTCGTTCGATCGCTATTGCCTGTGACCACGATCACCTTGGCCATCGGGTTGAGTTGCATTGTTTCACGCAAAATGGACAAACCCTCGGAGGCCCCGTCGATGTCCGGAGGCAATCCCAAATCAAGCAGGACCAATTGCGGCATTGCTTGCCGAACATGTGCGAGCGCCGAAGGACGATCCGAAGCCTCCAACAGCTCGTAATCCGACGCAAGGGCCCATTTCATTTGATCCCGAATCTCGGGGTCATCATCGACAAGGAGGAGAGTAGGAAGAGTTTTCATGGCATGGCTGAATGGGCCGTAACGTTGTCTTGGCGACTCTCGGAGGCACGAGGCAACGGAAGCTCGATTCGGACTTGAGTTCCCTTGTTCACTCCACTCCGAACCTGTATCGTTCCCCGGTTCGTCTCCACAATTTTTTTACACTGGTAGAGACCTACGCCGAGTCCACCAGGCCTACTGGATTGCAACGGTCGAAACAGCGACTCAAGCATGTGCGTGGGAATTCCATTCCCCGTATCGTCAACTGTGATAACGACGGAACCGTTCAATTGTTCGATCGCGATCGAGATGTCCCCACTCTGGCCGATAGCTTGCTTGGCATTCAGTACCACATTGAGAAGGACTTGGTGAATTTGATCTCGCACCCCCAAGATCGGCTGAACCGGCCCGCCGGTGACGTGGAATCGGACCATCCCTTCTCCCCTCATCGGAGCCACAACCTCTTCGGTGAGCGCGGAAATCTCCACCAATTCCGGCGCTCCAGCAAGCGTAGGCTTGACGGACTTGAGGGAGAGCTTGCTCACAAGCGCGGTTATTTTTTTCGCCGTATCCGACACAGTCCTCATCGCCGATTCCTGAAACGCTGGATCCCGGCCATGATGTTCGACGTTTTGAGCTATCAGCGATAACCTTGCCGCTAAATTTTTCAGGTCATGGAGGCAGAACACCGAAAATCGATGCAGGGCTTCCAATTCTGCCGAGGCCTGACATTCCTCCGCCAGATTCGCGTGAGAGAGTAGCGCCTCAACGTGATGGAAAATCCCACTGAGCAGATCACAATCATCCGTCCCGTAGGTCTCGCCACTAAGTTGCTTGCCGAACGCCACGAATGCGGTGAGGTTTCCTTGTGCGCGGATGGGAAAGCAGAGGGCCGCTCCTGAATCCGCTAAGGGATCTCTTGAGGAACCCACACCGCCGTTCCTCATTCCTAAGCATTCCTCGATCAACACCGGCTCATCATTTTTCAGCAGCTGCATGATGACCGGATGTGAAAGGTCCAACGGAGTCGGCTCCTTCTCAGGAGTCATCGGACGGATACGGGAAAACCGCCGGTCTGCCTCCCGAAACGACCAGATCGAGATTGTCGCGGTCGGAAAAGTCTTGATTAAGAGATCGAACAGGCGATCCATGATCGCATCTTTACTTGTCGCCTGCTGAAATGCCTTGGTAACTTCAAGCCACCTTGCGCGGTAATCGTATTTTGATCGATAAAAATTGCGTGCGATAACGCGTCGGATCTCCGCGCGCAATCTTTTGGAGAACACTGCAATCGCGAGCCCGACCAGAGCTCCAAACACCACGAGGATGCTGAGCCCCCCTCCCAGCGGTTGATCCGTCCGGCGAATCCATTCTCCGACGGCGCCGATCGCAAGCAAGTACACGCCGACAATGATGAAGGTGATCGAACCGAGGAGAGCCTGTTGAGAGATGTAGGTGTTGACAAAAACCTCTCGCAGTCTGGTCCGCGCTAAGCCGAATGCAACGAGACCGAGCGCCACAGCGGTCACCACGCTGGCTACCAACACATGCTCAACCTGCCAGACCGGGAACAAAAGCATCTGGCTGGCCTGATAAATCTGGTAGCCGGCGAGTGCCCCTAGACCTATGACAATGAATTTCAGACGATGGTGGACCGGTTCACGACTGGCACGCAAGACCAACTCAAGTTGCGCCAACCCCAAAGCCATCCCGATCACGACAAAGAAATAAGGGGTACGGCCCCAGGCGGCCAATCCAATCGCAGTCTGGCCGTCTTGCATCGTCTTCATCTGAAAGACCTGGCCAGTCACCGCCAAGACGGCCAGCAGCAGTCCCACAAATCCTGTGATCCGGGCGCGCCATAGCGCGGATGAATTCACCCGCCGTTCAGCCGGGTTCAAGAATGCCAGTCCGACATAGAGCAATGCGGCTGGTTGAGCGAGTTCCGCTATCATGGCAATCTCTCGCCAGAATAGGGCACGAGTCTCGTCAAGCAACCCGACCCCGTTTGCCAGGTTGGCGAGGGCCGTGGCTCCCAATAGCGCTCCGAGAGCCCGATGCGAAGAGTTGGCCTGTTTTCTCAGCACCAATATGCAAACCATTCCCCCGGCGATCGCCGCGACTAGAAACGCCGCCAGTGAAACCCATGTGGAGAAATTCATGGTGCCCCTGCGCAATCGCGCGAGTACCCACCCCCGCGACGAGCCTGGATGGTATACGCTACCCTTTTAAGCCCTTCAGTAACATGACGTCGCATATCCGATGTGTCCATAGAGAAGCTGGCCTTGATTATCGAGAGGCGAACGGCCTAGGCCGAGTTCTTCTGCCCCGGCTTCCTTAGCCTCACTGATCGCCGGCAAAAACAACATGGTGGTCGCACCGAGTCTGGACTGATCAGCATGCACGACAGGCAGCTCACAATGATCAGAGAAAGGCAAAGAGACGAGCTGGCGGCCGGTTACCCAGCTTCGTACGGGGCTGCATAATGTGACGTTGGTTGGTCCTTCAGTTGGAGTGGACAACCGGTTCATAGTCATGCGTTGTCCGCAATGCCTCTAACCAGCCACACCCATGAAATACTGGGGCATGCGGCTGTCGGGCGATGCGTTCAGGCCACCGATCATCCTTCAGCGGATCGATAGCCCAGACAATGTCCTGTTTCGAGGCCCTTGTTCCCCGTGCGGGCATCAAGGTGGATCATAAGGCGATTGCAGCGTCCCGCGGTCATAGCTTAGCACGCACTCGATCAGGCAGGTAGTAACCGTGCCGTTGCTCAAATCTCCGCAACAGCCAGACGAGAGAAATGAGAATAACGACCGACAAGACGAAGAGAGCGTGGCCTCCGAAGTCGTGCAGGGTCATGTCTTTGAGGAAACGCGGGTCGACATAGTTTGCGAGCAGGGAAAGCCCGACGATGCGAACGCCGTTTTTAATAATTGCAAGCGGAACGACCACGGCCGCAATTCCCAACTTCCCCCAGACAGAGCGAAGGAAGAAATGCCCGGCCACAATACCAATAATGATGAGCGAGAGAGTCGATCGAATCCCGCTGCATCCCTCATCCACGCTAATTGTCATGTTCGACAATCCGAAAACAAAACCATTTCGAATTACCGGAACACCGAGCAACGAGAACCCGATGTCCGTGACCTCAGCCGAACTCCGCTGCAGAAACACAATAATCGTATGAAGCAGACCGGCTGGAAAGGGCACCATGCAAAACAGGAACAGGAGACCAAAGGAAAATGTTCGGCAAGTCCTCAAACCGTAACAGAAGAGGAAGATCCCCCAAGAGGCTACCACCAAGGCCAGGATCGTTAGAGATAAATGATCGGCTCCGTAGGCCACTGGATCTGCTCGCCAATATCCAATAGCCCCTAGCCCTACCAAGATTAAACCAGGCAAAGGGCTCCATTCCCGTGAAGCGAGAATCGCCTTTCGATTCAGGTAGAAGACATATGCACTCACCCAAGGGATCAGCAGAAGATGTGAATAATGGATTTGCTCTTGGGTCAGTGAATAGAGCGCGGCGAGAGGTTGCCAGAACCACGCGATAGTGATAAGCAGTAGGAAAAGCGACAGCCCGTTACGTGTCTTTATGCTGACCGGCAAAGGCCTGCTCAACGCCTGAAAAGGGCCTCTCTCCAGACTCTCAGCCGCTTCACCGGCGATAGCCGTATTACTTTTATCATGAAGCAGTGGTGCTAAACCCAGATGGTCGAGTAGAGGCATCTTAAGCTCTGAAGAGTCTCGTATTTTCTGCGCCTTTTCCAGAAATCACCCCGCCGGCGTTGCAAGGAGGATCTTGATGTCGGTCCACAGAGACTTTGTGCGGGAATGCCGGAGATCCAATCGCACCATCTCGTTGAAAGTCATTCAATTGCGCCCTGACACCTACCAAAGCCCTGAGTAGGATAATCGACCACTATTATACTGCACAGAGGGATCTCTTGAGTGATGACACTCCCCGCCTCTACGATTACAGGAGTCCTCTACGTGCTGACAGTACCTCACTTGACATGCGGCAGGATCTCCTACAATGAAGATAAGAACAATCCATCGTCGGCTCACAATGAGCGCGCGACGCGCCGTGGGCCGTTTATGACAAGGCGGCGAGCGCTTCTTTCGCCGTAGGAACGTGTGGATCCTTAGGACTCAGTGATAGAAATTTGATAAGCGCCTGTTTTGCTTCCACACTGTTTTTATTTGCATATT
>JBDSDL010000008.1:0-2017 GCA_039920585.1 Nitrospiraceae bacterium
CGAGTTGATCACCGGCATCATCACCGAACGGGGCGTCTTCAAACCTAGCGAACTCGCTGCAGAATTTCTGGGGAATGTGAGCCGGGCAATATGAGCCAGTTATTTTGCCGTTTCATTCGAGAGGCGATGGACACTCTTGTCGTTGCACAGGGGTGCAGTGCAGGGGCTTGCCATGAAAAGAGAACAACTGCTGTCTGTAGTTCAACAGAAATCCTGCGAGTTGGCTTCCCCAATTCTCGCATCTGAACCTTGAGTCAGGATGGTTCTCTGCCAGTCGGATTCGTTCGGACGAGTCCACCTTCCAACCTGAATGGTCCCCCTCTTCATCTCATCCGGATTTTTTGTGATGTGTTTATGATGCTGTCAAAGGCGTTGGATCCGTAGATCGCTGCTGCCGTGCTTTTAGCAGCACCTCGACCAGCTTGATTTCAGAAAAAGAGACGGGCAGGAGCAGCTCACAGGGTAACGGTTCCTGCCCTTCGAGAAGTTTGCCGCTCTGAACGAACGGCACTGAAGAGCATCGCGGCATATTGCACGCCCCGCAACAAGGTCAATCTATGTTTCGCCGAGTGCTTGAATAACAAGATTCGCATGGTTCAATGAGCAAAAAGAGAAAAAACAAGCATATTTTATAATCTGTTGTATCATCCACAATTAGACCACGAACGGTGAAGGGCTGTTTCGGGAGTGCGTGATTTCTGTCCCAGCAGAACCGAAGGAATCTGTCTCACCGTCATATCAACAGCTTACGCGATTTCCTAACGAGGCTGCGTGCTG
Organism: Nitrospiraceae bacterium; assembly: GCA_039920585.1. Taxonomy (GTDB): domain Bacteria; phylum Nitrospirota; class Nitrospiria; order Nitrospirales; family Nitrospiraceae; genus Palsa-1315. Next base: position 778 of record JBDSDL010000008.1, read on the forward strand.
ATATCAGTCGTTACATGGGCTGAAGGAAGGTGGACGGCGACGCGACTTTCTCCTATTCACTAACGCACGTATCGGGATGCAAACAATGATGGGTGGTTGGAGGCGAAAGAATTCGGGTCAAAAGACATTCCATCATGATCACTCAGACCGATAGACAATCCATTTGTTCGCTGCGATCCTTGTCACAGGCCGGGAGCGTAACTGCTATCGTGGTCGGCCTTCTTGTGCTCGTTGGCTGGATAGCCGACATCCCCTTCTTGAAGAGTGTCTTGCCTAGTTTGCCAACGATGAAGGCCAATACAGCGCTCGCCTTCACCCTGGCTGGCGTATCGCTGTGGATTCTGCAGAGGGAGCAAACCAGTCAAAGCACTCACCGTATCGGGCAAGCGTGTGCAGCCCTCGTTGCCCTGGCAGGTTTGCTCACACTCAGCGAGTACGTGCTCGATTGGGACCTGGGTCTTGATCAACTCATGGTCAAGGAACCATCGGGCGCCGTTGGAACTTTTCAACTTGGACGGATGTCGCCGGCTACTGCCCTGAACTTCTTCCTGATTGGCTGCGCCCTGCTGCTCCTGAAGGCCAACCGCGGAATTGTGCTAGCCCAATACCTGGTCTTCTGCGCCGGGGTGGGGGCATCGATCGTCCTGGTCGGCTACGTGTATGGGGTCAAACCCCTCTACAGCATCAGCATCGTCTACACCTCAATGGCGCTGCATACGACGCTGACGTTTCTGGTCCTCTGCGTCGGGATTCTAGGCGTGCATCCGATGCGCAAGCTGATGAGTATTGTCACCGGCGAGAACGTAGGCGCTGTCATGGCAAGGCGTCTTCTTCCCTTCGCTATCATCGTTCCCCTGGTAGGGGGTTGGTTGAAAGTCAAGAGTCTGGATGCGGGACTCTTTGAGACGGAATTTGGGATGGCGCTGTTCGCTGTGATTCATATAATCATTTTCGTCATCCTCATCGGATGGACCGCGCAATCTCAGTCGCAGTCGGACGAAAAACGAAGACGGGCAGAGAAAGAACTGGAACGGCTTGCCCAGACGTTGGAGCAAAGGGTGACCGAGCGGACTAGACAGTTGGAAGCTTCGAAGATGCACATGCAGCGCGTACTCACGACGGCGCTCGATGCCTTCATCGGGATGGATGCTGCTGGAATCATCACCGACTGGAACGTCCAAGCCGAGCAGATGTTCGGCTGGCCCCGGCAAGAGGCCATCGGACGACTCCTCTCTGCCAC
>JBDSDL010000009.1:0-7539 GCA_039920585.1 Nitrospiraceae bacterium
TTATGGGGAAGCGGCACTCGCCTGGACCGAGGCCGCGTCCCTGCACGAACGGCAGCACGAGCCGCATGCCCAGGTGCAGGCCTTGATTCACCTGGGGTACGCCCTTCAACAGATCGGACAATATCAGAAGGCCATTGTGGCCCTTCAGGCGGCACGCCAGCTCGCCGAACACGGGCACGACACCGGCCTGCTGGCTGCCAGTCTAGGCCAGCTTGGGACGGCTAGCACCGCGTTAGGCCATGATGACATCGCGCTTCAGTTCTTTACCGACGCCTTGACGCTCGCGAGACAAGAGCAGCGCTCCTCCCTCGTGGCTGTGCTGCTCAATGATCTCGGCAACACCCTCGCTACCCAAGGGAAGGCCGCTGAGGCGATTAACGCCTATCTGGAAAGTGCGCTCCTCGCTCGCGGAACCGGGCAATCGGAACTGAGCGTGCCTGCGTTGATCAATGCCGCGTTGGCCTCCATCGACGAGGGACACGTCGCACAGGCCAAGGACCACCTGGAACTGGCCTATCAACAACTGAATGAACTCCCCTACTCCCACGACAAGGCCTTTGGATTGCTCAACCTTGCGCTGGGCTATGAGGACCTCCGTTCCCAGATCTCGCCGGAACGGACCCTGCTGGTGCAATTGGATCCTACCGCGCCTCCGGGCTCCCGTGGCATTCGCCACCACTCTCAACCAGTGGCGCCGCCTGCTGATCCCCCGCGCACAGAACTACAACCCAACGGTCGTAGCAATCTCACCGCTGTTCCCCCCACCGCTCCGACTGAATCGGACCAGCAGTTGTGCCACGATCGGTCTGGGCAGTTCCTCCGGGAGGCGGCGGCCATCGCCACCCGCATCGGAGATCCGATAGCGGAATCGTATGCGCTCGGCTACTTGGGTCAGTGGTATGAGCATACTCGGAAATTCCCCGAAGCCCTCGACCTGACGCGGCGGGCGGTGTTTGCCGCGCAATTAGTCCATGCCCCCGAGTCTTTGTATCGCTGGCATTGGCAAACGGGCCGCATCTTGGCCGCGACTGGGAACGAGGACGAAGCGATCAAGGCCTACCGCCGCGCCATCAGCATAGTGCAACCGATCCGCCATGAATTTTCAGGGTATCAAGGTCGGCGCCATTCGTTTCGCGACTCCATCGCGCCAGTCTTTTTCGAGCTGACTGACCTCCTGCTGAAGCGCGCCGCCGTCAGCCAAGACCCGCAACAGCAACAGGCCTTGCTGATTCAAGCACGAGACACCTCCGAGCTCTTTAAGGCCGCCGAACTGCAGGACTATTTTAAGGATGAATGTGTCAAGTCTGCGCAGTCCCGCGCCACCCCGCGTGAGGGGATCCCCAAGACGGCGGCGCTTATCTACCCCATTATTCTTCCAGACCGTCTGGAGCTCTTGGTGTACATCGCTGGAACATGGAAGCGTGTGGCGTCGCCGGTGAGCGCCGGTCGGCTGACCGAGGAAGTGCGCGCATTCCGTCATTCGCTTCAGAAGCGCAGCACTCGTGAATATCTGCCGCATGGCCGTCAGCTCTATACCTGGATTGTCACACCGCTTGAGCAGGATTTGGTCGCTGGCGAGATCGACACCCTCGTGTTTATCCCCGATGGCCCGCTCCGCACCATTCCGATGGCGGCCTTGCACGATGGGCACCAGTTCCTCATCAACCGATTCGCAGTGGCCGTCACCCCAGGGATTGATCTCACGGATCTGCGTCCGATCGATCGCACCGGCGTTCACATGCTGTCCTTGGGACTCACGGAGGCAGTGCAAGGCTTCCCGGCGCTCCCGAATGTCCGAGCGGAAATGGAGGCTGTGAAGGGCGTCTACGGCGGGACGTCTTTGATCGATCAGCAATTCCGCGTGCCCGCCGTGCAGACCGAATTGCACGATCAGCGATATAGCATGGTCCACATCGCCTCTCACGGCTTGGTCGGCAATGAATCCAAAGACAGTTTTATCCTGGCCTATGATGGCAAAATCACGATGGAACGTCTGTCCCAACTCATCGGCATGTTTCAATTCCGCAACACGTCGCTGGATCTGCTGACGTTGAGCGCCTGCGAGACGGCGGTAGGAGATGATCGGGCCGCGCTGGGCCTCGCGGGAGTGGCAGTCAAGGCCGGCGCCCGCAGCGCGCTGGCGAGCCTCTGGTTTATCGACGACGAAGCCACCGCGCAGTTAGTGACCGAGTTTTACACACAGCTGCAGGATCCCTCCATCTCGAAGGCAGCGGCTCTTCAACGAGCGCAGCTGAAGATCTCCCGCGACCCCCTCCACGGTCATCCCTTCTATTGGGCGCCTTTTTTACTGATTAACAACTGGCTCTAACCGCATGCTGAAATCCTTGTGCTGCTCACCACAGCCCAACTCCGGTACTTATTTCACCCTCCTACCCTGATAAGGGGGCGGAGATCACAAACTTCTGCTTTCACGATCTTTGGCATACGGCTATGATCAACATGTGTCGGGTCGGGATAGACATACTGACAATCATGCAGATCAACGGTCACAGGACTACGGTCTGCTTCACCCGCTACAACAGCTTTCAGAAAACGAATCTGAGAGCGGCAGCTTAAAAATCTAACACTAGTCAGTGGAAAGGGGCAGAGCAGGTGAGGGGAGGAGAGAGAAAAGAGACCGCAAGTGCTTGACGCTATGCTAGAATCCGTCCCCCTGCCGGAGTGGCGAAATTGGCAGACGCAAGGGACTTAAAATCCCTCGGTTCCAAAAGGACCATGCCGGTTCAATTCCGGCCTCCGGCACCATGTTCAAAGGAGGAGGTAGCTCTCTCAAGGCAGGATTAGAACGTCCGCCGCTTTCTATTTTGACCAAGGCGTATCATCATTTTCCTCGCTAGGGCCTTGCACCGTCCTTCGCTCCCCTCCTACAATACGCCTCCCTGTGCAATGCTCCATCACATGCAACGCTGTGCCATTTCAGGGCCAAGGCACCCTGTGGAATCTCTCCTGTATTGGCAGGCAACTCTTTGGAGATCTACCGATGCGACTAGGCGAAACCCTTTCACTCATCGTCACGCTGCCGAATGAACAGTGCGTTCTCATTCCAGAGACCGTTTGGTACGACCTGAGGGGGTTGTCTAATCAATGAAGGACCTAAGACTTCTTGTGACCGTATGGCTAGGTTTTCTATTGCTGGCATCCGGCTGCGCGAGCAGTGGCAACCCTTCCGTTGTGGATCAAGACCGTCTCTCGCAAATCAAGCTCAACACATCGACGAAAGAAGACGTGCGGCGGATATTGGGAAAACCGGATAGCATGTCCCGTCACACGGGTAGTTATTCCCCATTGCCTGGCTTGCCTCCTACATCAGCTTTGACCAATGTAGAGGTATGGAACTATACCCATATCAATGTGGACGTCAACGCGGCCAACTTCATTATAGGGCTGTTTGCTGGTGGCACCACTTCCGACATCAACACATTCACAGCGGTCTTTGACGAACAGGGCGTAGTCCGTCACATTTCATCAACGCAATCTGCAGGCCGGTCAGGACTAGGAGCGAGGCAGGAATGGAAGCCTATAGACTGAGGGCAATGACATTGCATGAGCGATCAACGCCTGGGTTGGTACGATCGTACAAGGAGGAGCGGGCATGACATGGTATGGGAAGCAGTATGGGGCGATTGTCATTGTGTTAGTCGGTCTCGTGGCGCTGGCGCTGCCGGGTGGGGGGCAGGCGCAGCAACCGGAGATCACGGGCAAAGACGGGGCGCCAATGGTGCTGGTGCCGGCGGGGGAATTTACGATGGGAGGCAACGAGGCTGTGTCGGAAAAGCCTGCACATCGGGTCTCCCTCGATGCCTATTACATGGACAAGCTCGAAGTGACCGTGGAGCAGTACGCGAAGTTCCTGGAAGCGACGAAGCGGAAAGCGCCGCCAGAATGGAAGATCTTGAATCAGCCGACCCATCTGAAGCATCCGGTCGTGATGATGGATTGGTCCGATGCGAACAGGTATTGTACCTGGGCAGAGAAACGGCTGCCGACCGAAGCGGAATGGGAGAAAGCGGCGAGGGGAACGGATGGGCGGAAATTTCCGTGGGGTGATGATATGCCCACACCGCAACGGGCGAACTATGGGAAAAAGAAGTGGGACAAGGATGCTACATTGGTGCCGGTGGGGACATTGGAAGATGGCAAGAGTCCCTACGGCATCTATGATATGGCCGGGAATGCCTGGGAATGGGTCAGCGACTGGTATGACAGGGGCTATTACAAGAAGAGTCCGACGCAGAGCCCGATGGGACCGGAACACGGTGACTACAAAGTGTTGAAGGGCGGTTCGTGGCACAGCAAGCCGGAGTCCCTCCATTCCGCGAATCGAAACTACACCGTACCGGAGCACCATCCGAGCCACAACAACGGGTTTCGATGCGCGAAAACTCCGTAGTCCTTGGGCCTTGGCTCTGCGTCCGAAGGACTCTGCGAGCCCCCGCACCCACGAGGAAGCGGCGCCGAGCCGCATGAACAGGCTCCGGTAGTGATCCGATGCCTGAATTGCTTCCCATTGTGACCACGGCTCATGACTTCGCCATCTGGTGCCTCCCGCGTGTGCAGAACTTTCCGCGAGGGAGGACATTGTAGTTCTATGGCAGAGTGCAGCGGGTTTGTTGCAGAGCGGCCTAACCCGCATTATCCACGAGAGTTCGTGACGAAACCGCCGAGACGCCACGCGAGACGGGCGCGCGGAGGCGCGAAGGAGGGAAGCATACTAACAGTATGTTGACCGACTGAACGGCGAGCCTGCCCGCCGTCAGGCTTGTCGTAGCGGCGTATCGACGGTTGCAGTAGAAGTCTCGTGAATAATGCGGGCTAAGGTTCGGACAGAATCTCACTCAGCGCCACGGGGGTTGTTGCTTGGAGGTCGTAAGCTTGGTAGGAAAGCTGAAAGCCGCCGATCCCGATGATCAGCACAAAGAAGGCCACCAGGATAGAAAAGATAAACTGGAACGCTCTCCGATTGGTGAACACACCGGATAGATAGAGATAGAAAGTCACGAGTACCAGCGGTAGCAAAAACATGGTGGTGACAACGATGTTCATTCGAGGGGGCTTTCCACAGCGTCGCAGAAACTGAGATACGAGCTCACCAATCTTGAGCAAGCTACATGCCTAATATACAATGCACGTGTCCCCGGTCGTAGTCTGTGGTTTTTCCTATATTTGCGCCTGTGCGGAGGCTGCTATCGAACAATGGAAACGGCCTAAGTGAATTGAAAGAGATTCGGTACTGAATCACATTTGATTTACCGGAAGGAGTCAAATAGACCAGCTAAGGGCGTGCACATAGGAGGGTTCCTGTCCGATGGCACGAACGTCAATCGTACCTTGGTCAAAGATGGTTGGTGCTGTGCTACAGGAAGTATGCGCCGGGGAATAGGGTGCTGGAAGGGCTAGAGGCAGAAGCACGAGAGGCCAGAAAGGCTTGCGGGAAGATCCACAGCGGGGTGCCGCCGTGGGAGTAGCGGAAGCAATAGGGGAAGGACCGAGCTAGGCCCGAATGAGAAGATGATCGATGAGGGCAGGTTCTTCGATAGGAACGGTTGCAGGGGCTTTGATAAACTGTTTCAGTCTCATCCGATCATTTGGGCTCACCCGGATCACTTCCACCGTGATCCAGTGCTTGTGAATTTTTGTGACTACCGCGAGCTGGATATCGATAAAGGATTCCTCGCCTTCCAACCATAATTGGATGTTCGCCGTATCCCCTGCCCTCAGATGATCCGGGGTGGTGAGCGTATGCCCATCCGCTACGCATTCGAGCACGCACCCGTCCGCTTCAAGCTGTGAGCTTCCGTTCGTGAGCACGCAGTCAATCGTATACTTCGGACTATTCCTCGTGGTCTGAGTCATCATGGTATGCGTAGGATAGTCTGGAAATGAGTGGGTGGCTATTCCTCAAGAGGTGGGGGAGGAATACCCCGAAAAGGGGCGAATGGCACGAGGCGATAGGATAGAGGTTCTTTCCGGGCTCCCTCAGCCCATATTATTCATGAGTACTTCTGTTACAATCGCGAGCCTTCTGGCGAGATTTCGCGTCGAACCGTCACGAATACAGAGGACTAGGAGTCTCCGTAAAAACTGTTGTGGCAGGGAGGAAATAGAGTTGTCTCTGATTTCAGAACAAGAGGATACTCACAAAGGATGCTGAAAAAGAGACTTTTTCAGCATCCTGCTAGGAGGACACTACGATGACAGGTCGGTCACCTTCTCAGCGTTTTCTGATGCTTGGGAGCATCATTGCCGGGCTTGGCGTCGCCGCCGGCGCCTTTGGCGCTCATGCGCTCAAGGAAATTTTGGATGCGCCCATGCTCCAAACGTTCGAGACCGCAACAAGGTACGTGATGTATCATGCCTTTGGACTGTGTATCGTGTCGTGGGCTATTGATCGTTACCCTGAGCAAGGTCTTGAAAAATCAGGATGGTTCTTTATCGCCGGGATTATTCTTTTTTCAGGCAGTCTGTACGTGGTGTCCCTTGCAGGCATTCGGTGGATGGGGGCTGTGACGCCGGTCGGTGGGCTGGCCTTCATGATAGGCTGGCTACTCTTAGGATGGGGAGTCTGGCGGAATGCGTCTCATCGCGCAAAGGCTGCGCAAGATTAGCGTGAAAGGTGTGACATGGGTAGACTGGATATGACCTCGCCTCGCTGGTCCTGCTTTTCCCGCCAGTCTCGCGACGTTACGGCGCACAGCCGGCTGTTCTCTTTCCGCTGATCGAGCCCCAACCTCCTTGGGAATTTACGAAGGTCCCTTCGAGCCGTTGGTCTTCTTTATTGAACTGCAAACTATCTTCCTGGACCCGGCCATCGATTTCCCACCGTAAGTAGACGTTCTCACCCAGCACGATCGTTTCCATAAGTCCCAGCAGAGTGGTCTGCGTATTTCCTGCCGGTGGAAAGAATAACGTCAGCTTGTGCTCTCTATGGTTCTGTTGATGGTTATGAATAATCCACTGCCAGGTCCCACACAGCTTGGCCTGTCCGCGGAGCCCACGCACCCGATCCTTCCAACTCCGTATCCGGTCCCATTCCTGATAGCTTGCCTGCATGGCGTCCACTTCCAAGCGAACAGCTCGCTCAAGGACTGTTACCAATAGGGTCGATGTCGCTTCTCTTTGATTCCCATTGGCCCATTCTGGGGAGGCCACCACATCTGAGAGTTGATTCAACGAGCCATGCCATGGCGCTTTCCCCTGCTGGTCGAGCCATGCCGTGTGTGGAGATCCGACAAGTCGCTCGGACATCGACCGGAATCGCTGGTCCTTCACAGCCTGCCTGACGTTGGAAGCTAGGCGCCAGGCGGCCAAACTGCTCATGAACCGATGAACCGCCGCCGTCAGGTCCGGCACCAGGAGCTCATGTGCGAGCTTGGCCGGTAAAGGGTTGGCCCCCAATGTTCTCGCCACGTCGCCCAGCTGGAGCGCAGGACCGAGTGCCGACACAAATAGGTGGATGGCTCCCTTATCGGAGTCTATCTTGGCCAGTTGATCGGAGTGGGCACGAATGATCGATGGGAA
>JBDSDL010000010.1:0-1887 GCA_039920585.1 Nitrospiraceae bacterium
CCCTGGATCGGCGATCTTCCTTTCATAGGCAATCTCATAAGTTCTTTTAAGACCCAACGAGTCACCACCGAAGTCATCTTGACGATCACACCGCATATTATTCAGGGGACAACTCCTCCCGGGCTCACGACGCAGGTGTTCTGGTCCGGGACGGATTCAAGTTATTCCACGAGCCCGCTGTTTACCCCAAAGGGGAAGAAGATTTCTATGATGGGAGGCGGAGGTTCTAGTGTGGGGGTCTCATTGCCGGGAGGTCCGGCAAAAGGGGGAACGGTAGGGAAGGCCGCTGCAGCATCCCTTGCCCCAATGGCTTCGATAGGGGCTGTTGCCTCGATCAGGCCGGATGAGTCGGTGATCCAAATGGGAAAAGAATTTAAGCTTGCCATTAACGACGAACGTCTTCGTCCAACGGCGGACGGCATGTTTCAGCTTCAGTATGATCCACAGGTTCTGGAATTCAGAAAGCTCCTGAATGGTGAAGTCATACAGTCAGACGGCACAGGCGGACAGACCTCTAGCAGCTTAGAGACACAAGTCGGAATGGTTGCCTTCAAAGTCGCGCCATCCGCGAGACAGGCGGGAGGGCGAACCGTCACGGTCACCTTCTACGCGAAAGCACCTGGTGTGTCTCCTGTGCGTGTGGCGTTGGTGGATTCGGTCGGGGAATCATCTACGGCACCGCTCCAAGAAGGAAAAGGTATTGTGAGGGTGCGGTGAAAGAGTCAGGCGTGACCCTTTTGGAGCTCCTGATCACGCTGACGATTGTGATGGTGCTCGCCTCTATCGCTATGCCGCTTAGCCGCCTGTCGGCGAAACGGACTCACGAAATAGAACTGCGGCAGCATTTAAGGATCATGCGGGCTGCCGTCGACACCTTTAAGCTGGAGTGGAACCGCGATGGCGACGTTTTATTGGGGCCAGCGTGTGTGAAGAATAAGCTCACGTGCAAAGACGTGACGAGTGTGTATGGCTATCCGAAATCGCTGGATAAGCTGTTGGGAATCAAGCTCACAGGTGAAGAGGCGACGGTCAAGGGCACGACGACGAAGCGCTATCTGAGAAATCTTCCCCTCGATCCCTTAACCGGCAAAGCGGACTGGGTATTTCGATGTTATAAAGATGCGTCGAACGCATCGAGCTGGTGTGGGGATGACGTGTACGACGTGATGACTCAGAGTCAGGACATAGCACTAGATGGCACGAAGTATCGAGATTGGTAAGTGTAGAGTACGGGGCACACATGGCTTCACTCTGCTTGAGCTGATGATCGTCGTATCAATCATCGGCATTCTTGCCACCCTGGCGGTGCCCTCGTACCAATCATCGGTTGTGAAGGCCAAAGAGGCTGCCTTGCGTCAGGATCTCTCGACACTTCGCGATGTGCTGGATCAGCACAAGGCAGACCAGGGAAAGTATCCTCCGTCTCTGTCGGCATTGGTGGGCGCCGGGTATCTGCGAGGAATCCCGAAGGATCCATTCACCGGTGCGACGACCACCTGGCAAGAGATTTCTGATCCTGTCGGGGGGGGCGTGGTCGACATCTTTTCAGGAGCCGAGTTTGTGGGGACGAACGGCACTCCGTATAATCGTTGGTAAGGATGTTCATATACTACCGCCATCGCAGATTGCTCCAGACTTCGCTTGAAGGAACAGGCGCCTGTTATCCAACGGTGCGAGTCGGTTTCCTCTGCGCTGTCGGCTTTGCCTCGGCTTTGTTAGCAGGCTGTGGCGAACTCGAGCCGATGCGTGAGCCGGAGGTGGTCGATCTTGAGCTGACCACAGATACGTTAAAAGCGTCCGTGCGTGATGCGCAACGGACCGTCGCTGAGTTGCGCGCTGATCTTGAGGCGCGGCGCAGGGAATTAGCAGAAGCTCAGGTCGCTCGAG
>JBDSDL010000011.1:0-21044 GCA_039920585.1 Nitrospiraceae bacterium
ACGCCGGTCACGCAGGTGAGCAGGCCGAGCGGAATCTTGGCGGTCATCCCCTTGAGGTTGTGTTTCGTGGCCCCCACGATGGACAACAGCCCCTTGGCCTTGCGCTGGCGGCGAGGCAGGCTGACCATCTGTGTGCCGCGAAGATACTGGCCTGTCAGCGAGTCGAGATTCCCCATGACGTCGGTCGGTGTGCCTTGGGCAATGACTTGGCCGCCGTGCGTCCCGGCTCCCGGCCCCATATCCAGCAGATGGTCCGCTGCCATCATGGTTTCTGCATCGTGCTCGACCACCACGACGGTGTTACCCAGGTCGCGCAGGCGCAGTAGGGTTTGGAGCAAGCGCCGGTTATCCCGCTGATGGAGACCGATCGACGGCTCGTCGAGGATGTAGAGGACACCGACGAGGCCGGAGCCGATTTGCGTGGCGAGCCTAATGCGTTGGCCTTCTCCACCGGACAGGGTTGCGGCTGCTCGATCCAACGTCAGGTAATCCAGACCGACATTGACGAGAAATCCGAGACGCTCGCGAATCTCTTTCAAGATGCGATGGGCAATCATCAGTTCGCGCTCGGTGAATTTCAACGAACTGAAGAAGTCGGCAGCGGCTCGTACGGAGAGATGCGTGACCTCCGCGATTGACCGTGTGGCCACCTTGACGGACAGGCTTTCAGGCCGCAGCCTCGCGCCCTTGCAGATCTCGCATAGTTCAAGCAATGTGAAGTCTTCATCGTCCTGAGAGCCTGGTGTCATGGCGTAGCCGATGCCATCGCAAGCAGGGCAGGCTCCGTGAGGGCTGTTGAACGAAAAGACGCGCGGCGTGATCTCGGGGTAACTAACACCGCAACGGATGCAAGCGAGCTTCTCGCTATAGAGCGACACTTTTCCATTGTCTGTCAGCACCCCGACCAGCCCACCGGCGAGTTTCAGCGAGGTCTCCACGGAGTCGGCCAACCGGCGAGCCATAGCCTCGCCCTGTTTCATCACCAGCCGGTCGACCACGATTTCGATGGTATGCTTCTTCTGTTTATCGAGCGAGATGTCCTCGCTCAAGTCCACCAACCTGCCATCGACCCTCGCTCGGACGTAGCCGGCCCGGCGCATGTCGAGGAGTTCTTTTCTATATTCGCCTTTTCTGCCACGGACGATCGGAGCCAAGAGCTGAAACTTGCTCCCTTCCGGCAACAGGCCGATGGCATCGACCATCTGCTGCACCGTCTGCGCTGTGATTTCCTCACCGCACTGAAAACAGGAGGGGCGCCCGACTCGGGCAAAGAGGAGACGGAGATAGTCGTAAATCTCTGTGACGGTGCCGACCGTGGAACGGGGATTATGGCTGGTGCTTTTTTGCTCGATGGAAATGGCAGGCGAGAGCCCTTCGATCGAATCGACGTCGGGTTTGCCCATCTGTTCGAGGAACTGACGGGCATAGGCCGAGAGCGACTCGACGTATCGCCGTTGCCCCTCGGCATAGATCGTGTCGAAGGCCAGCGACGACTTGCCTGACCCGCTCAGCCCCGTGATCACGACGAGCCGGTCGCGTGGGATCGTCACGTCGATGTTCTTGAGATTGTGCTCCCGCGCCCCTTTGATGATGATCGAGGTATGCATCAGGGGCGGGATTATAGCATGAGGACTTGGCTACCTTGACAAACCCGGAAGGCAGGTGCTACCACGATCTCATGGTGCATGTGGATACACCGCCTGTTCAGAAGGGGCCCGACTCCCCAGCGGCTCCGATTGCTGTCTCGACCTGGACTGGCTCGGCCCGTGAGCAAGCCGTTCAGCGGATGTTTACGTCGATCGCCAGCGTCTACGACCTGAACAACACACTCCTGAGCTTTGGACTGCACTATCGGTGGAAGAAAATTACCGCCTCCTATGTTCCCGTTACCACGGGAGGCCGGGCACTCGACGTTGGTTCCGGTACAGCCGATCTCGCGCTCTTGGTCGAGCCCCGCATGGGAATCAATGGCCGCGTCATCGCCTCCGACCTCAACCATGCCATGCTCGTCGAGGGGTTGAAGAAAGTCACCGGGCGGGGCCTAGGGAAGAAGATTACCTGCCTTGAAGCCAACGCCGAACATCTGGGATTTCCAGATGGGACCTTCAATGCTGTGACCACAGGGTTTTGTATGAGGAATGTCGGCAACCTTCGGCAAGCGCTCACGGACATTCACCGTATTTTGCAACCAGGCGGGCGGTTTGTGTGCCTGGAGTTTTCCCGACCTGTCTTCGGTTGGCTGCGGGCCCTGTACGATTGGTACTCATTCCGACTTCTTCCCTGGATCGGCACGAAAGTGGCACATGACACGACCGGCGTCTACGAATATCTTCCGGCCTCCATTCGGAACTTCCCGGACCAGGAACGATTGAAACAGATGCTTCTCGACGCAGGCTTTCGTCAGGTCACATATCGCAACCTCAGCGGCGGGATTGTTGCAATCCACGTGGCAACCAAATGATGGTCGGAAAGTCTATAAAGTCCGAAAGTTATCATGCCCTTGGCTTCCGACTTTATGACTTTCAGGCTTGACGACTTTTAGACTATGAATTCTATCCTTTACGTCTTTCTCCCCTGCAAAAAGGTCTATCCTATCGGGGTGACCTATCTCGCTGATTTTATTCATCGGCGCAAACCGGATGTGCGACAGCGCATTCTCGATCTTTCCCTTTTCACGGACGCCCAACGGATCAGTGCGGTTCGCGAGGCCACCACTGAGTTCAAGCCCGACCTCGTCTGTTTCTCCTGGCGCGATATTCAGATCTTTTCCCCGCATGAGGGAGACTCCTCGCTGGAACATGCGTTTAACTTCTACTTTGCGAGCAACCCACTCAAGCGGATCGCCGCCTCGTTTGCGGGCGTGCAACAGCTTTACCGCTACTACAGCCATATCCGGGCGGCGCTCTCCTACCCCTGGTTGATCGCGAAGGAGTTTCCGAAGGCGCAGATCATGATCGGCGGCGGGGCCTTTACCGCCTTTGCCGATCAGCTCATCCTGAAACTCCCGGAAGGCACCATCGGGATTCTTGGGGAGGGTGAAGACGCTATCCTCAAAGTCATTGAAGGCCAGTCGCTGGAGAACGAGCGCTATATCCTCCGGGAGGGAAAGACCATTCGAAAGGGCCAGCAGGGTTCGCCGGCACTCCTTGACGCGCTCACCGTCGATCTGCCCTACCTGACATCGATTTTTCCTCAGCATCGGGAATATCTGGGCGAATCCATCGGGGTTCAATCCAAGCGAGGTTGCCCCTACGACTGCGCGTTCTGCCTCTATCCCTACATCGAAGGGAAGCGGGTCCGTTATCGGCCGCCCTCTATGGTCGTCAAGGATATATCTCAGCACTACCATCAATGGGGCGCCAGGCGTTTCTGGTTCACGGATGCCCAGTTCATTACCGGGAAAGAAGCCTACCCCCAATGCACCGAGATCCTTGAACGGATTCTCGCCGAGAAGTTGGAGATCGAGTGGTCCGGCTATATTCGGACATCGCTCATCACTCCGGAGATGGCAAAACTCATGGTCCGGTCCGGCGTCGGCGATCTCGAGGTTGCCATTACGTCAGGCTCCCAAGAGGTGCTGAACAACCTTCACATGGGATTCAAGCTTGAGCGGCTGTACGATGGCTGTCGCTATCTGGCCGAAGCGGGATTCAAGGGAAAGGTCATACTCAACTATTCGCTGAACAGTCCAAAAGAGACCGAGGAGTCGTTGCTCCAAAGCGTGGAGTCCTATAAGAAGGTTGCCGCGATCCTGGGTGAGGAGCGCGTCTTCCCCCTCATGTTCTTTTTGGGCATTCAGCCGAACACCGATTTGGAGCAACGGCTATTAGAAGAGGGGTACCTCTCGGCCGGCTATAACCCTCTGATGCTGACTCCGACGAGTATCAGAAAGCTCCTCTATAACCCGGCGCCGCTGAATTCGTTCATCGCCAAGGCCTGCCTTCGGGCCTGGGAACGAAAAGAGGGAAGCAGAGATCCACGGAAATGGACGGGCTCTCTGTCACAAAACCCAAAAGAGTCAGGTTCCTACGCCGATACGAATTTGATCCGAGGCATCGAGGGGAACTCAGGACGCGATGCCCTCTTGTCCCTGGAAGAAATACTCCGTTCCCGACAATCCATTCGCTCCGCAAAAGAATCGAGCGAAAAATCCGTCGCGACCCCGGCATCCTAACGCCGTCCCACCAGTCCCCATCGACACCTTGCATTCGAATTCAGGCCGGTGCTAGCATGTGCGTTCTTTGATGGTAGAGAAGCACGTCAACCATTTGGAAATTTTGAGAATTACTCTTGTTCGCCCTGGCCTGGAGGGTATCTTGAGGAGACATCTCGATGTATAAGACGATCTATGTCCCGGTTGATAACTCCGACCATTCCAACACGGCTGTCGACATCGGAGTTCACTTCGCCAAAGCCTTCGGCTCAAAGATCGTGGGAAGCCATGTCTACGCGGCCAAAATGCATGACAAGCGTTTCAAGCAGATGGAAGCGGGCTTGCCTGAAGAATATCACGATGAAAAAGAACTCGACCGGCAGCGCCAAATCCACGATTCGCTGATTACCCGTGGTCTCCAGATCATCACCGACTCCTACCTCGACTACGTCGATAAGAAATGTGCCGAAAACAACCTGCCGATCGAGCGTCGTTCGCTCGAAGGCCGGAATTGGAAGGTGTTGGCCGAAGATATCAATACCAATGCCTACGACCTGGTGATCATGGGCGCCTTGGGCGTTGGCGCGGTGAAGGACAGTGTGATCGGAAGCAACACCGAGCGGGTGCTCCGTCGCGTGCGAAATTCGGACATGCTGATCGTCAAGCAAATCCAGCCCATGACCGGCGGGAGAATCGTGGTCGCCGTGGACGGCAGCCCCTATTCTTTCGGCGGACTCATGACCGGCCTGGCACTGGGCAAGGCCTTCAACATGCCGGTCGAAGCCATCTCAGCCTTCGATCCCTATTTCCACTATGCCGCCTTTCATAGTATCTCAGGCGTCCTCAATGAAGAAGCCGGCAAAGTGTTCCGATTCAAGGAGCAGGAGAAGCTGCACGAAGAAATCATCGACAGCGGCCTCGCGAAGATCTACCAGTCACACCTCGATATCTGCCGCGAGATCGCTCAGGCCGAGCAAACCGACGTGAAGACCACTCTGCTGGACGGCAAGGCCTTCGAAAAGATCATTCAATACGTGCGCAAGGATGTTCCGGCATTACTGATCGTTGGACGGATCGGTGTGCACAGCGACGAGGATATGGACATCGGCAGCAACACGGAAAATCTGTTGCGATCCGCGCCCTGCAATATCCTGGTATCGAACCGCAAATATGTGCCACCAATCGATACGCTGGCGGAATACACGATCGCCTGGACGGAAGAAGCCCTCCGCCGGATGGAAAAAATCCCCGTATTTGCTAGAGGCGTCGCCAAGACCGCGATTCACCGCTACGCCATCGAGAAGGGCCATACCATTATCAGTAATACCGTCGTCGATTCAGCCGTAGGGCACATCTTGCCCAAGGGCGCGATGGACGCCATGCACGCGCTGGGTGGCAGCCTGGATGCCGCCGGCATCGACCGAGGAAAGATGCAGGCTGACGAGTCTGTGCTGAAGGATCTCATGGGCTCGACGCTCAGCGGCATGATGACGGAGATCGTGGAAGACAAGCCAAAAGTGAGTGCGAATACTCAAGCCTACTTGGATCGGATGACCCAGGATTACTTCGTCTGCGACGGCTGCGGCTACATCGGCAAGGGCGAGACGCCCGTGAAGTGCCCTGTCTGCGCCGCCGGAGGCGATCGATTCAAGCTGGTCGACAAGCAGCTTTTTGAAGCGGCCGCGCACGCGGAAGGGGTCCTTGAAACCGATCTGGCCTACGATGACGTTCCCATGCAATGGACGAAAGATGCCAAAGAGGGAATCCGCGCAGTCCCAGCAGGCTTTCAACGCCGGCGCGCCAAGGCCAAAATCGAGAAAACCGCTCGTAAGCTCGGCATGACCACGATCACGCTGGAGTATGCCGCACCCATGATTCAGGAAGCGGCTTCAGAAGACTATACCCCCATCTTTGCGAATAAAGGAACCGGCGCTTCAACCGAAGCTCAGGCTACCGTGACCGCTGCAACGAACGGCGCCAATGGCGCGGCCGCCTTGCACGAGAACGGTCAGGGGAACGGGAATGGCGACGCGGTGGCCCCTGCCCCTGCTTCCCCTTACACCTGGATGCCGGAGGCTCAATCACGACTTGAACGGGCTCCTGAAGGGTTTATGCGCGACTGTACGCGTGCCCTCATCGAAAAACATGCCGATAAGATCGGTGTCGTGGTCATCACGGCCGAAGTGGCTCATGAGGGTATCGAACAGGCCAAGGACTACATGGCGGAAGCCATGAAGACCGGCAACCTGAAGGACATGATTGCCAACCTGACCGGCAAGACGAAATCATAAGTGCTAAGTCTTGAGTGCTGAGTTCTGAGTTGTCCCCGGAGCCATACACTTCGTTTCAACTAAACAACTCAGAACTTATAACTCAGAACTCATAACCGGAGCATTCGTGCGTGGGTAAATCTCTTCCAATATTCAATGCTCCGTCTCTGGCTGGTGCGTTCGGGAGCATTCAACAACAGGTCTCGCAATTCTTTACTCCGCCATCCACGGCTTCTGCGCCGCACGACGGCCGGACGGTCGATGACTTCAAGCCCTATCTTATCGCCCTGAATCTTACGAAACGCTGCAATCTCAAGTGCGACCATTGCTATCTCGACGCGACGACGAAATCAGCTGGCGGGGATGATGAACTCTCGACCGAAGAGTGCCACACACTCATCGATCAGATTGCCGAGGTCAACAAGGGCTGTCTCCTTGTGATCACGGGCGGTGAACCGCTCGTCCGTCCTGACATCCTCGATATCGCACGCCATGCAGTGAAACTCGGTTTCATGGTGGTGTTCGGGACCAACGGCATGTTGATCGATGACCGGATGGCGAAGGAACTGGTCGAGATCGGCGTGATGGGCATGGGTATCAGCATCGATTCGCTCGATCCTCAGAAGCACAATCGCTTCCGAGGCGTGCCCGGCGCATGGGAAGCCGCACTCGCCGGAATCGAGGCCTGCAAGCGGAACGGGCTGGCCTTTCAAGTGCATTTCAGCGCACAGCCCATGAATTACCAGGAACTGCCTGAAGTGATCGATTGGGCGCACCAGCTTGGCGCCAAGGTACTCAATGTGTTCTTCATGGTTTGCACCGGCCGTGGCGAGGAACTGACCGACATCACCCCGGCCCAGTATGAAGAGGTGCTCGGCTACCTGGTCAACTGTCAGGATAGTTACAAGGGCATGCTCGTCCGGGCTCGCTGTGCGCCGCATTTCAAACGGCTGGCGTATGAGAAAGACCCGAATTCTCCGATCACCAAGGCGACGGGGTATATGGGGGGCGGCTGCCTCGCCGGCACCAACTACGCTCGGGTGACTCCTAATGGCGAATTGACCCCTTGCCCCTATATGCCGCTGTCTGCCGGGAATATCCGTGAGACCAGCTTCGTCAATCTGTGGGAAAAGTCCGATGTCTTCAACTCCTTCCGCTATCCGCACCTGAAAGGCAAATGCGGCGATTGCGAATACACGGACATCTGTGGTGGCTGCCGCGCGCGCCCCTACGTCGATCACGGCGACTGGTTGGACGAAGATCAATGGTGTCTCTACACCCCGAAGGGTGGCGAGAAAGTCAAAGTCGCATTTAATACGCCGGAAGAAAGCTCTGTGGCGTGGGATGAGGACTCAGAAACTCGACTCAACCGGATTCCCTACTTCTTGCGTGCCATGGTGAAAAAGGGCGTAGAAAAGCACGCACGAGAAAATAACATCCCTCTGATTACCATCGAACTGATGGAGGAACTCCGCAAGAAACGGTTCGGCAACGACACGCCGGTCTTCAAATTTTAACGTGAGACGTAAAACGTGAGAAGTTCAGGGCCTCGTATTCGTGGCGGACCCTGTACGTTTCACCTTTCACGAGTCTAAAAGTGGACGATCTCAAAAGCCTCGTCACCGATTTCAATACGCTGATCCCGATCATCAATCATTGGATCCACTTGTTGTCGGCGGTCATCTGGATCGGCGGACTCGCGTTCCTCGTCATGGCCGTCACTCCTGGGCTGAAGAAGGCTGTTGCCAAGGAGCAGATTAAGCCGATCACCGATGCGTTCTACCAGCACTACAAGAAAGTCGCGGGCATCCTGCTCGTCGTGCTGCTGTTTACCGGTGGCATCAATTTCCACTATGTCAATCAGGTCATTACCTTGCAAACTGGCAGCGGGATTGAGCACCATGCGAAGTATCTGACCGTCTTCTTTATCAAGCTGTTTCTCGTCCTCTGTCTTCTCACCCTCTTTCTGTACACGGTGCTCTTCAAGTCCGATGATGCAGAGGAAAGCGCAGAAGAAAAGGTGGAAGAATCCTATGAGGCGATCCCCTTTCAACAAGCCGCGCTCTGGATCGGTCTCTTCATCCTTCTCTGTGCCGCTGCGATGAAGCATCTCCATCAATAGATCAGGCTCCCTGCAGTTTTCACCTATCGCACTTCCCCGTGGCTGTATCTCGGAGGATAAGAAGCGTACAGAATAAGATACGCCTCTGTCCTGTAGGCTCGTCTTTCGGGCTCAATCGCCAAACCAAGTCCACTCAACGACTTACATAGCAGGCCTCGAATTATTTTGATCGAGAGAGCCTTGGTACGAGGGTTGCTGTATGGATGTAGTTCTCTCATCGTCTGATGTGCAAGGGGACAAAGCTGATGGTCAGGAACTGGAAATTATTTGGCGAAGCGAAATGCCGGTGGATCCCCACTCAAGAGGGTTATACCTCTCATGCAAGTGGGACTACCTCTGGATTATGCCCATCTGGAGCTCTCCCACCGCCATACGCTTCTGCCATTGGGGCCGCGTCCTGTCTCTATTTAGCAGAGGCGCGGCCCTCCCATCTGACAGGGCTGGCTGAGGCGTGAGAGTTAGACCATAGTTTGAGGACTCACTCCCTTCTGAGCAACCTGGAAAGGAATACATGTCGTTGAGCAATCAGCCCGTTCAAAATCACTCGATAAAAAATGATCACACCGGGACGAGTAGTTCGTCTTTCAGACCAGGCAGGGCCGACCGGCAACAGCCTAGAAAAATCAGGTTAACGGTCAGCCTTCCCGGTGATCTCGTAGATCGTTTGCGCGATGCCGTATATTGGAGCCCTAGTTTGACGCTCGCATGGCTGATCGCTCAGTCCATACGGACTTCCCTGGCAGAGATGGAGGTCGAGCGCCAGGGACCCTTCCCAAAACGAACGAGCGCGCTCCGCGCTGGGCGACCTCGATTGGTCGGTCAGACGATGAACGTGTCCCCTCGTGCTAGACTCACTGGCAATGGAACAGTCCGCCAGGTTGAGAGGATTACTCAGGCCACCGTTCTTTCACAACCGTCGATCGAGTGATGGTGCCCATGAATTCGTGGACACGGCCACCTTACGTATTCCTTCAACGAGCATATGAAAGGAGATGGCAATGAATAATTTTGAGCTACAGTTTATTGGAAATAGATTTTGGGAAATCGTCTGGAAGTTTCCTTGCCCACAGAAGATTCTTATGGTGACGACAGTAGCCGCGACCTCGGAACCAGCGGGTTCGGGCTTTCCGAGTTCGTTTCTATCATGACAATCGCGGGGCATTTTCGTAAACATCAATCTCAACGGCTCTGGGGCTGGTCTCGATCCCATGAACGGTTTGCGCGTACCGGCCTGTAGGTATTCGGAGTCCCGACGCTGGAATACCTAAAGATTCAACGCTATTACTTCAACACCGTGCGGTGGCTCGCACCACGCGGTCGCCGCTTGTGCTGGCCATTCTTGCAGGTAGCACTGGTACGCTTCGATTTCGAAATGGCTGAGCTTCGGTTGCCGGAACCGCACCCCTGTCCGTGGTACCCACTCATACGCATTGGCCTCATCGGAAGAGGTGGTCACACGGCACTGGGGACCCGGTGCGTTGGCGGAAATCGTTGACGAAATGCTGAGCGCCACCAATGTGACACTCACATTGGCGCGACTGCTGAAGGTGCAGCAGCATGCACAAAGCGACGATCAAAGAAAGCGCGCCGAGCCATCCTTGCTGCCACTGCACGACCTGAGACGCGCAATTCTTGGATCCGTGGAACCTGCTTACGCACAAGTTGCCTGCGGATGAAGAAAAACTGGCAGGTCTATTGGAGCAAGAGCGCGATACACTTGCCCGAGATCTTATTTCGGAAGGGATAGATAAGCGGTGCCGAGCAGGCGATTAACGATTCTCTCCAGTGTGCGCTTAAACAAACTACGGCTTTTGCCAAAGCGATTCAGGCGAGGACATAGCAAGCAGGCAGTGCGGATAGAAGCCCGGCGTTGTCCGTACTGCCCAACAATCGCATCAAGCCGGACTGCCCCCTATATTGGGCTTCGTGGGCAGCCGGTTATGCGACATAAGGCAATCTTACGGATAGTTCCTCCGTTGACCAAGATATGCTCCTTAATGTCGCTTGAATTTCTGGCTCCAAGTCGCCTGAGCCTGCATTACTCATGAACGTTTCTGCTGCAATCACGAAGGCGGGATGTAGAATCCGATGCGGCACTCTCTCTTCGAGGCAAGCTCATGCACGGGTGTTCAACATCGCAAGCGCGGAGGCGACGAACTGAGGCGCGGTTGGCACTGCGTCCAGGCAGGCTCGCCGTTCGCACGTATGCATCCCTTCCGTGCGCCTGTCTTACTTGGTGATCGCGCGACGAACCGTCATGAGCAATGTAGGGCAAGAGACGTCGATTAATCTACAGACGGCTTATCTGGTCGTTTTGAATAGCCGACAGCGATCTCGGCACCCTAACTACCCTGCACGATCTCATTGAGCCTGAATGTTTTTGTGTAACCGGAATCTCGACCTGTTGTGATGGGCTGGCTTAGGTGAAGACTGTCGACCTTGCTGTTGTTTTGCTCGATATTGGATTGCAAAATGGAGATGGACCAGCCGTATTTAAGACAATTCAGGCAACCGTGCCTCTACTCCCCGTGAGTATTCTCACTGCCGCTATATCAAAGGACTACCGTGCGAGGCCGTTATTCAGCGGCGCATTCTCCTGCCCCACCAACTATACAATCGCGATGAGTTGCGTGCCGTGCCCGGCACGACGGACAGGGGTGCTGCGGATGAATTTTTCCTCTCCTGCTAGAGCTTTTTAAAAAATGAATCGTAGACGCCGTAGGCGAGAATCAACCCGATCAATACGTAATAGATGCTGGAGATCCCGCTATAATCAGGCGGACCCTCACCCTTTGGCTCATTCGCTAGAACGTAGGATGCACCCGCCAACAGGACTGTACTCGCCATCATGAATATCCCTGCACAAATCCTTTTCATGACTCGAACCTCCCTCCCTCGGGTCAATGGATAAAACAAGACGCGCATCATACTGAAGTTGCTGGACCAGACGCAATAGCGTTAGAGACATGCGTGGAGCCTGGGAGAACACATTGAGCGAGGTTGGGCTAAGCGTCTGTAGAGGTCTTGGCCAGAGCTTTCAATGCCGTCGAGACTTCCCTGAAAGATTGAGCGAGCTTATCAAGCTGTGATCCCCTTGACATCACCTCACCCGCGACAGACTTGAGTTGGCCGCCATAGCTCCCAACCTCAGAGGCAACCTCGGAAACCTTCACGAGGATCTCTTTGCAAGCACTCAGTTCCTGCTGCAGTTGCTGAGAGCGGGCTTGGGTGGCTTTGATCTCTTCCATCGAAGTTTGCACCTGTTGCGTCAAGCGGCCGACATAGGCTTCTCGGTCCCGCATGTCGGATTCCAGGTTGACCCGCACTTCTTCGCTCTCGCGGCGGCGTTCCTCCAGAGTACGAATGCCTTGAGTCCAGGCAGCGAGATCTCCGCCGAGCTTTGGTGAGTCAGGCAACGGTTGCCCACGCTCCAACGCTTTTATCGCAGGTTGGAGCCATTCAATGAATGCCATCACCTCGCCCAGCTTCAGGTCGGTCGTCGAAGCGGGACTTGGCGCAGGCGTGTTGTCGCGATTTGGAGAGGCCTGTGCCGGCTGAGGAGCTGCGGACGGTTTCGCCTTATTCTGCTGGCCATTCCTCGGCTGTGCCCAGCGATGGTATTCCAGCAGGACCGCAATACAATGACGACACATTGGCTCTTCCGGCAAGGCACAGCTGCACTTTGAGATGAGATGCCCTTCCTTGAGACGGATTGTCTGTTCATAGAGGCCGGAATTCCCAATGACGGCGGACGAAATCTGGGCATCATCGGCCTCGACGATCCGAACGCGATTTTCAGAGAGGTACTGATTGCCGATGTGAAAGGCATTGCGATCAACCACCGCCTGGATCATCGGAGGATCCAGGAGGTTTAACCGCTCAGCAGAACAGGGAATTTTGTTTCGCATGCGCTGCGTCCCCACTCGCTAACAACTCCAAATCCTGTTGCGCCGTAGTCTGAAACAGATCAGGAAAACTGTCAAGGGTCCGCACTATTCTCAACATCGGCGAGGCGGCCCCTTTGCACTGACCGGTGTCAGCCACAGGTAGTCCGCAACCTTCTCGCGGATCATGCCGTGTAATTCCTCACTACGGCCCACTTCGAACGATGTCATGTACACGCTGACCTGGCGGACCTGATCAGTCAGGCGGCGGGCCACTCGCTTCGGAACCGGAAGATTGTACTGAATGTGTCCGGCCCCTGTATAGCTTACCAGGGGCCCAGCCATCGTATTGCTCACCGAACGAATCTGGTTGAGGCGATGGACCAATGTCTTGGCCATCCCTTCGTCGCGAAACATGGAGGCGTCGAGCATTGTCTGATAGAGGCTATCGTCCCCCTTGCCATGACAGGCCTGGAGTTGCTCAAGAATACGGGCTCGATAGATCGGATCATCGACAATGGCTTCAGCCTTCATGCCCCACTGTGCCATCATGGGATCAGCTTCCGCTTGAGCCAAACCGTTCTTGGCGACGATCCGCACCAACGGCTTCGGAGGATTCATGGCGTCCACAGTCCAATGGTGCTCTTTCGCCAGCTGGATCAGCGGTTCGTAATCCTCAAATAGGCCACCCCAGTTCTGTCGCCATCGGACGGCCTCTAGAAATTCATGACGGTTCAGGTCTAATCCGGAAAGATACTGGTCCAGTGCCGCTTGGCCGTCCCAGCCGAACATTTCCATGGCCAAGGCCGGCGTACGCCCCCCCGCCTTCAATTTTTGCAGCACCATCCTTGCCGCATCGATGTGAAACTGATTGTGATGTTCCTCGCCCAGATAAATGATGTCCTGCTGGAGCAACAATGTAGTCCATTGGTCGAGAGAGACTGGTTGTCCCGTTGCTGTATCAATGATCTGCCATTCCTTGAATGGCGTGGGATACCCGTCTTGTGGGGCGGTAGAAGATCTGGCGCTCCCTCCACTCGTGCAGGCCACACTGAAGCACAATGCCCCGACGACCATCACCACCCTGTATGTGACGAAGATTGCTCGCATCGCGAGCAGCATCGGTGTTTTCCACATAGCCTTTACCTAACACAGGTTTCTTGGGATGGGCAATACGGAAACCTTGACGCTCATGGACCAGGTCGTTATGCTGCCAGATATTCATCAACTGACAACGACAGAGCTACAACTCTGACCCCACACCAACCGGCTAATGAATTCTACCGCACAGATCCTTGCAGACTTTCGCTCGCAGGTCACTCAGCTCTTGCAGGAACGTGACAAGGAGTGGGAGACCTCGCGCAAATTTGTTGAGGCAAAGCATCTCACTGCGACGTTGAAACGGTTGATCGAAGAAGCCCACCGCGTCGACCTTCCCGTCATCATCCGAGATGCGATCACCCTGGCGTTGGGAAACTCAGAAGCCGCAGGAGTCCAGGATCTCCCCGGTCCTCGGCTCAAAGAACTCACAGGGCTTCCCCCGACAAAAGCCGTGCGAGCCCTCTGTGTGTGGTTCGGCATTGTTGATGGCCCAATGTCCCTGTGGCCAGTGACCTCCCTGCGGAGCGAAGAGATTGAGGCATTCGCCCATTCCCATCCCAATCCCTTTGACCTGCTGCTCGATGCGGACGTGGCCTCTCTGCTCGATCTGGGAGTCGGCGACCTCTCGTTTGCTACGGAGCTCGTCGAGCTATATGTGGCCCCCCTTCAACAGCAACAGCGCGAGTTGATTCTTCATAGTCTCGATCGGCTTCAGCCAGGCTCAAAGCTGGGTGGTCCACTCCATCCGGAGCGGGAGAGACTCAACGGTTTGCGGTCTCGGTCCGGTCTCTCGTTTCAATTCTACGGGAACCAGGACATGTTCGACCTGGGCAACCTCGACCAGGCAGGGAAACTAGCGCCCCGATATACGATCGCAACCTGCTGGGCTCCCGCGACACCCACGTTTGCCTATGAACCGACCCGATTGTCCGATCAGACCATCAACCAAGATCTCCATCGAACCAAAGGCGCGTTTCGGCAGACCCAATTTTCCGGCGAACCGGCACTGGAGGTCCAGCACGGAAACCGTACCCTGCTCTTTCCGCCATGGAAGTTCGAGATTCGAGGCCCCCTCGCCTTGCTCGACCTACTGGCGCGCCGAGGCCTCCTCTGCACCCTCGGAGCCGTCGATACCCAGGTCTTCTGGGAAATCCTGGCACAACTCCTCGACAACGCCCGCTATCGACCGGACAATCAGCCGTTCACGCCAGACAATCTCCCGACGATTTTCGGCGAGATCTTCGAGCGGCTCTCGAGCCTTGCACTCGGCGAGACTCTGAACCTGTCAGACTGCGGCCCGTTACGCAGACAGATTCCACGAGTTCTCCCCCTTCTCCCGACGCAGGATCCCTCCTATCGTTTCCGATCCGTTCAGATTCGCCGTGGAGCCGTGTTCCCAAGAATGCCTGCCAGCAGTACCGCCAGACGGTTTTCTGACATGGTCGAAGAAAGCCCTCCCTGGATGCTGATCCTTGTGCCGGAATAGTAAGAGGCTGAAGAAGTCGCTCCCAGGAACTGTGAAAACATGAGCCGTGAAAGGTGAAACATAGGATTGCCGGCCTTGCCGGCCTTTTGGGCATCCTACGGGACGGTCCTGCTGTTGTTGTGGCACACGAGCGAGCCACCGAGGCTCTCGTGTGCGAATATAGTCTTTCCGCAGCCTGATAAAGCTGCGCGCGAGTAGCCTAGTCGGCGCAAAGCCCGACGAGTCGCCGGCTCCAGACTGGTCGATGCAAGAACTCATGTGAAAATTGACCATCCACAGACCCTTTGTTAGACTTCGACCGTGTCAGATCACCATGCATTCCAGAACTACCAGGACCACTAATCCCAACATGAGTTCACCTCACACCATCCGGTCGATCCAGGACAATATTGCGTTGGTTATCAAGGGGAAGAGCCACGTGATCGAGATGGCGGTGGTCTGCCTTCTGGCCCGTGGCCATCTTCTACTCGAAGATGTGCCCGGTGTCGGCAAAACCACACTGGCACACAGCTTGGCCCGATCGCTGGACTGCTCGTTCAAGCGCATTCAATTCACCAGCGATCTCTTGCCTTCCGACATCGTCGGCGTCTCCATGTTCAACCGGCAAAAACAGGGGTTTGAGTTCATACCGGGTCCGATCTTCGCCAATGTCGTGCTGGCCGATGAGATCAATCGCACCACGCCAAAGACCCAAAGCAGTCTTCTGGAAGCGATGAGTGAAGCACAGATTTCCGTCGATAATCAGACGCATCCACTTGAGCAGCCCTTTATGGTCATCGCCACGCAGAATCCTGCCGAATATCACGGGACGTTCCCCCTTCCGGAATCCCAACTCGACCGGTTTCTGATGCGCCTCTGTATTGGATATCCCACGCTCGAAGAGGAGAGGAAGGTGCTCGACCGGCCACATTCGTTGCATCCCGCTGAAACACTAGAGGCGGTGCTGTCAACTCAGGAAGTATTGGTCTTGCAGACCCGTGTGGATCAGGTCCACATGGAAGAGAGCGTGACGGACTATCTGCTCGCGATCGTGCAAGCGACCCGTCAGAGCGAGCTCTTATCCCTGGGAGTCAGCACACGTGGAGCACTGGCGCTGAGCAAGGCGGCCAAAGCATTGGCGGTCGTTCGCGGACGCGATTATTGTCTTCCTGACGACATCAAAGAACTGGCGCCGATCGTGTTGTCTCACCGCGTCATGCTGAACCGGACCCATGGCATGCGGACCCAGAGTTTCGAACAGGCGGAGCGTATGGTGCTCGACATTGTCGAAACCGTCCCCGTCCCTGTCTAGTAATAACCACACTCGACCGGCGAGACTTGCGGGAAAGGCGAGACGGGCGAGACGGACGACGGCTCGAAGTCCGAGGTTTTCGGAACGTCGAACCCAGAACTTCGAGTCGTTCCTTTCTCGCATGCCGCGCGCTTCTCGCGCCACGGTGCGTGGCGCTGGCGGACTTTTTCAGCATCCTGCTGTCGGTCAACTAAACGAACTACACGTGTGAAACACCCACTGCTCAATCTCCGTGCCTCCCCAGCCTTCTCCTTCGTCCGAAGTATGTCCCGGCGGAGGTCGATTCGTTTCACGCCTGAAGGGACCAGGTTTCTTCTCTTCACATTTGGGATCGGGCTCGCCGCCATCAACACCGGCAACAATCTGTTTTACTTACTCCTCGCGATGATGCTCAGCCTCATCGTGATCTCCGGATTGCTTTCGGAGTACTGTCTTCGGCGATTGGAATTTCATCGTCATGTGCCCGATCTCATCATGGCTAACGAGCCGACCACCCTCACACTCTCAGTCACCAACCGAAACCGGCACCTGCCCAGCTTTTCCCTGCGTCTACTCGATGTCGTCGAAGGCCAAGATGTCGATCGAGGTCTGGCTGTTCACTTCCTGCCCTCGCAGAGTTCCGTGCTCCTATCCTATCCACTGCTTGCCACAAAACGGGGCTGGATCCGGTTCGAAGGAGTCCGGGCGCAGACGCTATTTCCTTTTGGACTGTTCCTCAAGAAAGGGCGCTACTCCACGGAAGTTCATCTCCTCGTTAGTCCTCCCATCAAGCCGCTCACCTTGCGATTCGTGGATGAATTGGTCAGCGAAGGGCAGGGGGAGCCCCTCCCACGACGAGGACAGGGAACCCAACTGTACAACCTTCGTCTGTATCAACCAGGCGATGACTCGCGAGCCATCCATTGGATGACAACCGCTCGCACGTCCCAGCTGATTGTGCGGGAAACCGAAGCGGAGGATCAACGACGCATCACAGTCGTCCTCTCAATCGTGGCCCCTGAAGAATGCGAACCTCTCTTCGAACGAAGCGTGACGTTCGTGGCATCACTTCTCTGGCAACTGACTGAGCGGGCCTACCCTGTGCGACTTATTGTAGGAACAGCAGACTCAGGCCTCGGGTCGGGATCTGCTCACCTTTTAGCGATGCTGCGTCTGTTAGCGTTGTGCAAGCGGCAGCCACCTGAAGCCGGTGGAGTCGGCCATCATGGCGAGCACCCTCCGCTCACCCACGAAGGCGAGCGAGGCTACACAGTGGCAGTCGTACCCTGGTCGGACCAGGCGATAGCCACAAACACGGTACAAGCTGATCGGGTACTCCATGCCACTCAACTCGAAGAATTAACACATGCCTTTTAATCAGGCCTTTGCTCTCAGCTCCGTCTTCCTTGCCGCCACAGCGTTTAGCGGGCTTGTCTTTGCGCAGAGCGTCCCACTTTGGCTCGCCTTCCCCACAGCGATCATCCTCATCACTTCGCTGCTTCACGCAGGAGGGGTCCATTTTGTTCGACGGGCGATGGCACGCGCGACCGTCTCTCCAACCCTGTGGAATGTCCTCTTGATCGGCGCCTTTGCCATATTGCTGATCGATCTCATAGTGGTATCACGAGACCTTCTCCCTGCGGGCATCCATTTTTTGGTCGTACTGCTGAGTATCAAGTTACTCACTCTTCAGCAGCAGCGTGATTATCGGCATCTCTATGCGATTAGTCTCATGGCCATCCTGGCTTCCGCGGCACTGACGACGGATGCGTGGTATGTCCCAATTTTTCTGCTATATCTGCTCGCGGCTGTCTGGACACTCTTGCTCTATCACTTGACCCAAGAAACGGGCGAAACCCTGGCCGGTGTTTCACCCGCGAGCGTGGCAATCTGTCACGCGGCATTCCCGAGCCGCATCACTCACCGCTTCTTTTGGTTGACGAACGGAATCGCCGTCCTGACGGTTACCATGACGCTCGCCATTTTTTTTCTCATCCCTCGCATCGGTGCGGGCGTGCTGCAGAAGACGAGCGGGGAAACACTGCGGACGACGGGTTTTTCCGACCGAGTTGACCTGGGGACGATTGGGTCAGTCAAGCAAGACCCTCAGATCGTCATGCGGGTTGAATTACCGGACCAGCCCGCTATTGAAAAAGACCGCCTCTACCTGAGGGGCCACGCCTACGATCAGTACAACGGACGATCATGGAGCCATAGCGGAATCCGTCGGCGCTCGCTGAATCTCGTGGCTGATGGAACATTTCTCGTTCGCCCAGCTGGCAGCCGACTCCCGGAGGGCCAGTCCATACCAATTCGCCAAGATATCCTGTTGGAACCGCTCGATACCGCGGTCCTGTTTGCCGCACCATTCGCTGAACTTGTGAGCGGCGAGTTTCTCGCCCTACAGACTGATGCCATGAGCGGGCTCCACTTGTCATTTCCTCCTTCTGCCCGCATCCGATACTCCGTCACCTCTCAAGCTCCACGGCTCGTCGCAGACGAACAAACCGCGTCGACCCTGACCTACCCCGACTCAATTCGTTCTCACTATCTTCAGATTCCTGTGGGATCACAGCCGGTCGCAGACTTGGCGCATCGTGTCACCCAACAGGCCACGACTCCATTTGGACGAACGATAGCGATCCAGCAACATCTCTTGGAGAATTACCGTTACAGCCTTGAAGCCGACACCGCCACGCTCAGTCACCCGCTTGACGAATTTCTTTTTACACGCAAAACCGGGTACTGCGAACATTACGCAACCGCCATGGTTGTGATGCTGCGGACCGTAGGTATTCCCGCTCGATTGGTGACAGGGTTTTTGGCCACAGAATGGAACGAATACGGGGGTTATTTCACCGTGCGTCAGCGGGATGCCCATGCCTGGGTCGAGGTCTACTTTCCTCACTCAGGCTGGATCACTATGGATCCCACTCCTACGATCAGCGTAACAGTTGCCAATAATCGTTGGGAATCCATCAACCGACTTGGAGAATCCATTTGGCTACAGTGGGATCGCTTGTTTGTCCGTTATAGCGCAAAGGATCAACTGGCAGTTGTTCATGGAGTACGAGAGGGCGGTGATGCCGTGCGTGAACGGATGAGTCGCTGGGGCTCATTGTTCAGCGCACCGATAGGCCAGGCTCTCAGCCGCCTGGCGCACATGGTCCGAACGTTTCAGCCCAGCATGCTGGGACTTGTGACGGGAGTGATTGTGGTCGGCTCGGCCCTGCTGCTCCTCATGCTTCGGGATAGGATAGGGCTCTGGGCGACTACCCATCTTCCGACAACACACCCGGAAATCGCGATCGTCCAGCTCTATGCTCACATGGTTCGCACGGTCGAGAGACACGGTGTGAGCAAACCTCCATCTTCCACAGCCAGTGAATTTGTCAAACTGGTTGAGCGGAAATGGAAAGTGGCCGGCCCCATGGTGGCTGATGTGACAGCCCTCTACCACCAGGGTCGCTATAGTCGAACCCCGCTTACTGCAGGCGAACTCTCTCATGCAGCTGAACAGGTGGGACGGCTACTGTCCCTCATACATGTGGCCCGCTAACCGCCCATTGCTTCCTGGTCTCTGTCCCGTTAGACGTGGACAGGGCTGCACCCGCTCCACGTTGCCTCCAGTAAGCACCCGCCGCCGCGCTGAAGTTTTCACACTTGAGAAAAATTTGTGCTCCCGATAGCGCATCAAGCTGACAACTGGTCAGCACCGGTGTGTAAGGCACAACATCATGCAGTGTACGAACGGCCTCTTCGACCAATGCAACGGTTACGTCTGTGTCTGTTGTCTGCACGACCTTGGAGAGAAACGCTTCAACTGGGAAACAGCGTGGTGGGCTCCCTCATAATAGCATGGGAGAGGAAGGCATCTTTGGAAGAAGACCGAATACTGGAGCGGGAAACGGGATTTGAACCCGCGACCCTCGCCTTGGCAAGGCGATGCTCTACCACTGAGCTATTCCCGCTCAATCACAGTCAGTCAGAGGGGTGGGATTTTACTGATGCAGGAACGAAGCTGTCAAGCAATCAATTTCGTCGGCCGCATTGCTCATTGCTATTGTTATCTCGTTATTTTCGTTACGATGACTCAATAGCGCTACCCAATAGTAACATGTGAGCAATTCAATCAAGTAATTGATTTAGCGAATATTTAATTATTAAAACCGAATAAATGTTTAACAAATGATACGATAAACACTCAATGGCATACACTTTAAGATTGTTTTAGACAATTATCCATAGTGCACTTTATAGACTATTACTCAATCACTTACATCAATTATCCTCAATGAAAATATATCTACTGAAAGTGGTGTGCATATTGCGTTACTCAAATGCTTGTACAGATGCCAGAAGTTTAATTTAAAGAGATGGTAAGGAGTGATCTGTCGGTCAATAGGCATGTTCATTCTTTTTGTTGTACGGTAGCTGGTCCGAGGAAAAATGAGAGCTAAATCTCCGCTGTCATAGTGAAGTCGTGTGGGCTTGATAGAAGCCTTCAACTGTAGGAGGTATACCCCATGTTTTTGTCACGGAGGCAGTTTTTAAAAGTCACGGCCGGGACGGTCGCGGCGGTCGCGGTGGCGGACAACGTGCTCGCGTTGACCGCACTCCAGCCCGTCATTGAAGTCGGGAACCCGTTGGGGGACTACCCGGATCGGTCCTGGGAGCGGGTCTATCACGATCAGTATCGGTACGATTCATCGTTTACCTGGGTCTGTTCCCCGAATGACACCCACGCCTGTCGCGTGC
>JBDSDL010000012.1:0-2920 GCA_039920585.1 Nitrospiraceae bacterium
TCGTGATCACTACCTTCGCTCCAATGTCACCGCGTGAGGCCGATGAGATGATCAATGAGGAGGCGCGAGAGAATCCGACGCCACCTCTTGGATGGCACTACTCAGTTCTCTTGGCCACTGGTAACGACAATCCCGATTCACGCAGGCCCACAGATGCACTGACGGGACGGTCAGTTTGCGGCCCGATATCGTCCAGCTCATGGTCGGTTCGGCATGGTGTATCCCACATCTTGGGCAGGTCATGCTTCCTCCTCCTGTTTAGGAATTTGAGGCACCTTATCACTGGCGGGGGGATGATGGGACGTGGGGAAATCCCTAGTTTTTGACGGGGCTGATAATCCTGGGCGATCCGCTTACACGCAACGACTTAGGCCTGCGCTCTTCGCTTCCACGCCGCAAACCCCGCCAAGCCTACCAGCACGATTGCGGTCGGCCAGAACATGGAGGGAAGAGGCACGCTGACATTGGCGGCCGCAACCAACTCTAAGGGCACCGACTGGCCGGCGGTTACTGATTGTGTGAGGCTCAGAAATCCAGTAGTCGATTGTCCGAAGTGCAGGTAATTCTCACTCAGACTTGCAATGTACTGTGACGATCCCATGAAGTTCATGATCGCTTGGGCATTCGTCGAGGCACAGCATACATCGGTTGGTAAGGGATCATTGAAGGGGAGCGACATCGGCTCAAGAGTGTACGCTACGCTGGCTGTTAACAAGCCGGATTCAAGAGCCGTGATGGTCTCATAGTGGTAGAGGATGTCAGCCAGCGAGCCAAGTCCAGAAATATTCACGTCGGCCCGCAGCTGTGTCGGGTCCGCAATGGTGGTGACGGAGCCGATTCCCGCAAAGGTTCGAGCAAGAGTTCCGCTCTCACCAGGCTCAGTGCTGGCGCTATCGGATCCCAGGCCGTTCTGGTAAACGGCATGATAGGTGATGAGAGGTGTCACATTGACCTGTACTCCACTGAACGTCAAGGTGCTTAAATCAATTAGGGCTGAGGAGGTATAGTTGAGCGCCCACGCCGGCGCAGTGAGACACAAGCTGATGAGGAGCGTGATGAGGATCTTCATGGGATGACCTCCGTGGTAGACCATCGTTGGTAGGGACCTGTGCAGTACTCCGCGAACCTCAGTTGTGCAAGCCCCTCAAAAGAGGGGGATTATGTTGCCTCAATAAGGTCAGCGGAGGCACCGTGAGAAATGGACCCGCGTGGTACCTGCCAGAGCATCGCACAGGAAAGCGGTGGAAGGGACGAAGCGTGAACGGCATGGGAGCCTCGCAGGGAGGCTCATTGTAGGAGGGGACCGAAGGAAGGCGCAAGGGCCACAGGTGGGGACTTTATCCTATGGAGGAAAAATCTGTCAAACATTAGGGAGGGGAGGGGCCAGAGGGGACACTATCACTCCGCTGACGTCAGGAGCAGTCGTTGGATAGAAGCTCTCCAGAGTAATGATAAGGACTTCCTCCTCCTTGCTCCCAAAGCCAATTAACTCATCTTCGTGCGGTGGTCTTTCGAATCTATGCTCCCACTTCAAGCCATCCGAATCAATATATGTACTGACTGTGCCGAAGAAGTCTTTCACGTCTTCCCCCTTACGCTGGTTCACCATCTTCCATGACTTGTGGATCACCGGGTGCCTACCCGCACCCTCCTCTAGGGTAAGCAGCACAAATGAACTGGCAATGGTTACCATGAAATTTTGTGGATCTATCTGGACCGCAACCGTCTGCCGATTGCCAGAACTATAGTCCGCTATGGCAACGGCTTTCTGGCTTGTACCAGTGAGGGTACCGATGGTGGTCTTAAGTAATCCAGGGGGTTGAATCCTGCCGAAATGAGGGTGCTCGATTGATAGGAGTTCCGCTGCGCTCGAAATGTGAGTGAGATCCATGGAAGGCCTTCACCATCAACGGTTCAAGGAGTCACATTCTAGAAGGGTTGCGAACGAGGGCGCAAGACCAGGCCATCACTTTTACAACATTGTAGGGAGCTGCTCCGAGCGACAGCGGAGCTTGAGTCAGACGTTAGCTGAGTGCCATGCAATGCTGCGGGACGACGGTGAGTGGTCAGACACATCAGGCGCACGCTTGTACCTGGCGACTCCGCCAGTATTGCCCGTTCCCCCGTTCAGCTACAAACACACAGCAAGCGTGTGAGGTGGTCTTGTCGTCAGCGAGACGACTCCTGAGGCGACGAGATCAAGGGAAGGAGTGCGAATACCGATGCCAACGATCCTGTGCATTGATGACGAGGAATCCATACGGGTACTCCTCAAGGCCACGCTTGAAGAGGCGGGGTACCGTGTCTTGACTGCCGAACATGGAAAACACGGTCTGCGCCTCTTGGAGCAAGAGAAGGTGGATTTGATTATCGTGGACATCTTCATGCCAGAGATGGACGGCTTGGAACTGATCCCCCTGATTCGCAAGACGCGACCTGCCGCCAAGATGATTGCGATCTCTGGAAAATCAGGCTTAATGGACTGTCTCGACACCGCGAAGAAGTTGGGAGCTCACGATTCGCTGATGAAGCCGTTCAGTCTTCAGGAGTTGCTCAATGCGGTGTCAGCTCAGTTGAAATGAGCACAGCCGCCATTGCGCCGAGATGAGCAAGGCGGCCTTTAAGATCGGCAATAAACTCATTCGCACAAACAAGCCTGTGAAGCCTAAAACCTACACTTTACCTATTTCAAACTGACCCACTACCGCCTAATCAGATACCGGTAGAGAGACCAGTTGAAGCCGTTTGATCTGTCTCGCTCGGCTATCCTGCTAAGATAGCGTAGGTCTCACGGTACGACAGTGAGGCCTCCTGGAGTCGGCGGCGCCGGCGGAGTCCCGGCTGGGATGAAGACCGCAACGTTGCTGGGGCGCGACTCATGACCCTTCTTATTGTAAGCTGTGATGACGTAGTACTCTAC
>JBDSDL010000013.1:0-4892 GCA_039920585.1 Nitrospiraceae bacterium
GCATCCTGGCAGAGCCGACGGTCAGCGTCGTAGACAAGATCGCGGACAAGCGAGGCACCAGGCAAGTCGCTCAAGCCTATCTGGAATATCTCTACTCTGAAGAAGGCCAGGACATTGCCGGCAAAAACAACTACCGCCCGCAGCTTCCATCAGTCGCCGCCAAGTATGCTGCGAATTTCCCGGCTGTGGAGCGATTCACGCTGCAGGAACTCTTCGGCAACTGGCAGAAAGCGCACAAGGCGCACTTTGCCGATGGCGCCAGCTTCGATCAAATCTATTTGCAGGGCGCGAAGTAGCGGCGATGAGACGCACTGATCCAATGCCAGGACGTGTACTTAGCTCACTCGGAGACGATGAGAAATTCATGGCCATGGTGTTGAAACAGCCCAGTGTCCTTCCGGGATTCGGTCTGACGCTGGGATTTGCGCTGTTCTATTTCAGCCTGATCGTCTTGATCCCTCTCAGTGGTCTCGTCGTGAAGACGACCACACTGACCTGGGAACAATTCTGGCACACGGTGACGGAACCGCGCGCGCGCGCCTCCTACCAACTGACATTTGGCGCGTCATTGCTGGGAGCCCTGATCAACGGCTTCTTCGGATCGGTGGTGGCCTGGGTCCTCGTGCGATACCGCTTTCCCGGACGCTCCATCGTAGATGCACTCGTGGACTTGCCCTTTGCTCTGCCGACCGCCGTCGCTGGGATCGCCTTGACTGCCATCTATTCCTCGAATGGATGGATTGGACGCTATCTCGAACCGTTGGGCATCAAAGTCGCCTTTACACCTCTGGGTGTTCTGGTTGCACTGACCTTCATTGGATTACCGTTCGTGGTGCGAACCGTCCAACCGGTACTACAAGATTTGGACAAGGAGGTGGAGGAGGCCGCCACCACGCTGGGAGCCAATCGATGGCAAACATTCAGGGCGGTGATCGTGCCTGAACTGTGGCCTGCCCTGCTGACCGGCATGGCGATGGCATTCGCCCGCTCCGTCGGGGAATACGGCTCGGTCATCTTCATCGCCGGCAATATGCCGCTCAAATCGGAGATCACTCCGCTGTTGATCATGACCAAGCTGGAACAGTACGACTATGCCGGAGCCACGGCGCTAGGAGTCGTCATGCTCGTGGTGTCGTTTATCCTCGCCCTGATGATCAATCTCATACAATGGTGGAGCGGCGCTCGCCACAGCGCTCCGTAGAAAGAGAAGAGCATGTCGACAGAGATCGCCGCCAGAGTGAGAAACGAGGAGTGGAAAGCCTCATTGACCAGCGAACGCGCCTTGGTTCGCTGGGCGCTTATTGTCGTGGCTCTCGGATACTTGACGCTCTTCTTATTCGTCCCCCTCGCAGCCGTCTTTACCGAAGCACTGAAGAACGGACTTGAGAGCTACTTCGCCTCATTTACGGACCCGGATGCCCTGGCGGCGATTCGCCTGACCTTCCTGGCTGCATCTCTGGCCGTTCCACTGAACCTGGTTTTCGGCATCGCTGCGGCCTGGGCCATCGCCAAATTTGAATTCGTCGGCAAACAGATTCTCATCACGCTCATCGACATCCCGTTGGCCGTCTCCCCCGTCATCTCGGGATTGATTTACGTGCTGCTCTTCGGGGCGCAGGGCTGGGTCGGCCCCTGGCTGGCCGAGCACGACATCAAGATCATCTTTGCCCTGCCGGGCATCGTGCTCGCCACCACCTTTGTCACCGTTCCGTTTATCGCGCGTGAACTGATCCCGTTGATGCAATCGCAGGGACGAGAGGAAGAAGAGGCGGCGCTCACGTTGGGCGCGTCTGGATGGCAAACGTTCATCCGCGTCACCCTTCCGAATATCAAATGGAGCCTGCTCTATGGCGTGATTCTCTGCAATGCGCGAGCGATGGGAGAATTTGGAGCAGTGTCTGTCGTCTCAGGCCATATTCGAGGGCTTACCAATACGATGCCGCTGCACGTCGAGATCCTGTACAACGAATACAATGCCGTCGGGGCGTTTGCGGTGGCCTCACTCCTCACCTTATTAGCCATTGTGACCCTCATAGCGAAAACGATGATCGAACGGAAAACTGCTCCATCACGATCGGCGCATGATCCTGTCTGGAGCACGCAACCAGGAAGCCCGTCATGAGCATCCAGGTCGATCAAGTCACCAAACGATTCGGCACCTTCACCGTCTTGAATGACGTGAGCCTGCATGCACAGGCGGGAGAACTCATTGCGCTCCTCGGCCCCTCCGGTTGCGGCAAGACCACCCTGCTGAGAATCCTGGCTGGACTAGAAAGGCCCGACCAAGGACGAATTCTCCTCCACGGCATCGAGGTGACGGATCAGCGTATCACCGACCGCCGCGTAGGATTCGTGTTCCAGCATTATGCGTTGTTTCGCCATATGACCGTCACAGAGAATGTCGCGTTCGGGCTGAGCGTGCTTCCCCAAGCACAACGGCCTTCTCCTGACAAGATCAAGAAGAAGGTCGATGAGTTGCTCTCATTGGTCCAGATGCGGGCGATGGCCGACCGCTATCCGAGCCAGCTTTCCGGAGGGCAACGTCAACGCGTGGCCTTAGCCAGAGCGCTGGCCGTAGAACCAAAACTGCTCCTGCTCGATGAACCCTTTGGGGCATTGGATGCCAAAGTCCGAAAAGAGCTAAGACGCTGGCTTCGGCGGCTTCATGACGAATTGCACATTACGAGCATCCTGGTGACGCATGACCAGGAAGAAGCCTTAGAAGCGGCAGACCGTATCGTGGTGTTGAACCAAGGGCATATTGAACAGATCGGCACACCGGACGAAGTCTATGAGAATCCGGCGACACCGTTCGTCTACCAGTTTCTCGGCGATGTCAACGTGTTTCATGGCCGCATGCCTCAAGACCGGCCCTCGCACGAAGGAGCGCGCGAACATGAAACGGACGCTTCGGGCGAACACGAAGTCACGTTTGTCCGCCCCCATGACCTAGAACTCAGCCTGAGCCGGACCACACCCTCACAGCTCGAAGCAACCGTGAGATTTGTCATCACCGCCGGATCGCGAGTGCGACTCGAACTGGCATCGAAGGGCTCACCGCAAATTATTTCGGTCGAACTCACCAGGGAGCGCTATCGCGAGCTGAAGCTAAGCCAAGGTGATGTGGTCTTTGTGCACCCGAAACAACTACAAGTATTCAAAATGCCAGGCCCCTCGTCTGTGTAATGGGTTGCCACGTGAAGCCCTGACGCCTACTCGTGCAGTATGTCGAAGGAGGGAAACGAGGACCTGACGCGGTGGGATGCTGGCGGAGCTTTGGCAGCTGGTCAGACCGAAATGGTTCCGGACACTTTCTGCTTATACGTACGCTTATTTGCTCGAAGCCATCTCACGAAAGTCTTTCCGCTTAGTGGGTCCAGATCTTTACGGGAGTCGATTCGAACGGATACACATGAATCATCCATCCACCTGCTTGCGGAACGAACCGCCCGCCTGCCTGCTGACACTGTGATTCCGTGGCAATTTTCCCCTTGCCCCCGAGTTGTTTCCGGGTCATGCGGCGTTTACTGCCGTCCGGCTGGAAGCAGAGATTGATGTGGGCATGCCACTGCGCGACGCTCAATGGAATGCGCTCGTTCAACTCCTCCTCGCTCATGTCTCTCGGCGCGGTGTACATCGCCCCCTCGAGTTCATAGCCATCCCCGGATTTCTTGTACAAGAGGGCGGTCGGTTCAGCCGGCTCAAAGCGAATCTTCGCC
The DNA here is from genome assembly GCA_039920585.1 of Nitrospiraceae bacterium. Taxonomy (GTDB): domain Bacteria; phylum Nitrospirota; class Nitrospiria; order Nitrospirales; family Nitrospiraceae; genus Palsa-1315. The sequence continues at coordinate 3,720 of JBDSDL010000013.1, forward strand.
AGGAATCGGCGCTGCTTATTCGCGAAATGATAATGCTTTGGCGTTCGCTCCGGATGAAGCGGAACATAGCCGTCGTCCATGGCCACCCGGTAATCCTTGTACTTGGCAAGGGCCTGCCGCAGAGTCTGCACAATCTGATCGGCACGCCCGGCGTCGTCTGCGTTCGCCGGCCGCAACGCCGTCCATTTCATGTGGGGCCCGAGATGTTTTTGATGAGGAACCATCATATCGACAGTCCCCTCCGCATGATCGTGACGATCCATATCCATGTTCTGACGCGGAGACTCTCCTTGGGCCGACTCACCTGCCTGGCTTACTGAAAAAGCCAGAACACAGCTGATGAAAAACTTGAGGCAATGCATTGGGGTTAGTTCGTCATGACTGCCAGCCATTTTATCTTGCGTACTGACTCAAAGCCAGGCATCCGACCCAGACAGGTATAGCGAAACTCAGGCTCTTTACCTGAACCATGAGGAGCTCTAAGAGACGAGCGACGAGATGTCTGAATCAAGCTCAGACACGGTGAACGGCTGGCGGGGCTGGGCCTTCCGAAAAAGAATCCTGACACCTATTTTTATCGACCGAAGTACTTTTCTCGAAGACGTATTTCTCTACCCCTTCCGCCACTCCTTCAGTAATGATGATTTTACCGTCAAGCGCTAACTCCGCTACCGATAGAATTGTTTCCGCAAGATACTTTCGCGCTAGACGAGACAGGTCATCTTGACCTTCCCCCAGAAAACTACACCATTGGTTAGGAAGCTCGACTGTGCTGTGATGGGTCGAAAGGAGGAGGCCCATGACTCGAAAACGGCATACGGAGGAGCAGATCATTGCGGTACTGAAAGACGCCCAAGCCGGGGTCAGTGTCCAGGACCTGTGTCGGAAGCCCGGCCTCTCGGATGCCACCTTCTATACGTGGCGGACGAAATACGCTGGCCTGGAAGTTAGTGACGTGAAGAAACTGCGTCAGCTGGAAGAAGAAAACCGGCGATTGAAGCAGATGGTGGCCGAGCAAGCGCTGGACATGCAGGCGCTGAAGGCGGTCACCGCAACAAACTGGTACGGCCCAAAGCGAAACGGACCGCCGCCACGTTGCTGGTGGCACGCTTTGGGCTGAGCCCGCGACGGGTGTGTCAGTGGGTAGCGCTGGATCGGAACACGCTGCGCGAC
>JBDSDL010000014.1:0-24842 GCA_039920585.1 Nitrospiraceae bacterium
GTTGGCTGACCGTTTTGAGCATCCTACGGGGAGCGATCTGAGGGATGAGGCGTCAGGCGATGCTTACTTGGTCAGCTCTTTCACCAGATGCCCCAGTTCGGGCAGGATCAATTTTTCCATGGCCAGCCTGACGGCGTTCTCGGAACCGGGGGTGGAAAAGAGGACGCGGCCTTTGATGATGCCGGCGGTGGCGCGGCTCATGATGGCCGGTGAGCCGATATCTTGGTAGGTCAAGTAGCGGAAGATCTCGCCGAATCCAACCAGTCGTTTCTCCAGCATTGCGTCGACCGCTTCAAAGGTTGAATCCCGTTTTGAGATGCCGGTGCCGCCATTGATGATGATGGCCTGGACTGCTTCATTCACCAGGCCTTCTGCAATCCGGTCTTTGATCTGAGACGGCTCATCCTTCACCACAAGGTAGACAGCGACTGTGTGTCCGTGCTTCTTGAGAAGCGTATGGATGAGTTGGCCGCTCGTATCGGTGTAGGGGGTTCGCGTGTCGCTACAAGTAATCACCATGCACCCAATTGACTTGGGCGCATGCGATTTGTGTACGTGGTGAGTGGCGCTGGCCATGGCTCGAAAGGGAAAGGCTTACTTCCACACCGAGTCTGGATTCAGCTTGGCTGCGGGCTTGCCGCCCTTGATGTGCTCATCCAAAATCGTTGACACATCTGCTTCGGTCACTTTGGAGTACCAGGTCGCGTCAGGATAGACGACGACGGTCGGTCCTTGCTCACAGGGGCCGAGGCAGGAGGACCCGCTGACGAGGACTTCGCCGGGCGTCACACCCTTCTGCATGAGGCCCATGTTAAAGGCCATGAGGAGGGAGGCTGCCCCGGCGCTGCCGCAGGAGGGTTTCGGATGGCCTGGTGGACGGGCGTTGGTGCACACGACGATGTGATACTTGGGCTTCGGCATGGGTTCTCCTTTAATGGTCGATAAAAAGCAGTCAGCTTTCAGCCATCAGCATTCAGTTATCTTTAAGACAGAGCTGACAGCTGATGGCTGTTCGCCGAAGGCTATGTCACTGCGGCACGAACGACTTCCATGTATCGATGGCTTCTTCAGGCAACTTCCAATGCTTGAGGCCCTTCATGACCCAATCGAGGTAGTGCGCTTTGGGTTTAAACTTGCCGATTGGGGTGGCAGCATAGGTGGTGACGAGTGTTTTCTCCCCAGATTCCGTCAATACGGTGACTTGGACTTGGCGAAATGCGCTTAGGGGTACATCCTCTTCGAAGAGGTCCATCAGCTTGAGGTCTTCGTCGGTTACTTCAAAGACCGCACCCCAAACCCGTTCTCCCGGTGACGGAGTCACGCTGGCGAGCCCGCATCGCCATTGCGAGGACCATCGGCAGAATTTGATCGTGTGTTCAGGAAGTGTGGCCAGCATCAGAAATCGATGCTCTGGAGCGCGGCGTTTCAGCTGTGTCGGGTTGAGATGGTCCCCGTAGAGGAAGAACTTCATGGATGAGTTACGGCCAAGGGTAGAGGTCTCTCGAATCGATTGATATTTGTAGCATAACCACTTTCACGCTCACAAGCTGCGTGCCGGTCGGTCTGATTCGATACAGTCGAATTGACTTCGCGCCGGTGCTCTTCCTAAGATGCAGCGCGGTCATGTGCGGGTCCGCTTCGTCCCATGGAAACCCTGTTTTAGAATGTCTATGCTGGAACATTATTATCCTGCCAGTAGACCACAGTCCTCGTTCTCATCGTGAAGATCATTCACTATGCGGTCGTGGCAGTGCTCGTGCTGGGCGTGCTCTACTATCTCTGGATGAAGCCTCCGTCGCTGAATCCCATAGTCGATAGTCGGGCTGCCGAGGCCCTCGCGTTAGTGCAGACTCATCGGGCTCAGGGTCATCCCACCATACTTCAGGCCATGACTGAGCATGTGCGTTCGATGAGCGAACGTAATCAGGTCGCTCGGTTGGGCGAGTGGCGGGTGAAGCAAGTGGAAGGGAGTCAATATGAGATACGTGTGTGGTTGCGAGATCAAGGAGCGACCGGCCAATGGTTCGAACGGGAGTTCATTTGGCACGCCGATCTCGCATTGAAGAAGGTCAATGCCGCGTCGCTCCCGGCTGATGGGGTGACACCCAAAGAGCCGGATGCTGCACCATAACAGGAAGCTGAAAAAGACCTTCAACGTCGTTCTCGTCTCATCAAAATCCTCAACGTACCTCAGAGGGTACGCCTCCGGTTTTGACTCGCCTGCGGCCTAGTTTGGGACAAGACGCGTCTCGGCGCGTCAGGGCTGGGAGGGTGAGAAGTCTAGTATTTTTGAGCATCCTGTTCGAGGATCTTTCCCGTTTGGCGAATGCCGTGTGACAAAAAACGGGCTACTTGAAGTTTTCCGGAAGGGCTACCTGAATCTGATTCCCTTCGATCCGTACGGGGCAGCAGGCGACGGTGATCTCCGGATTCTCCGGTCTTTCGCCGGTTTGTACGTTAAATTTCCATCCGTGCCACGGGCATTCGACGACATGACCTTCCAGATGGCCTTCTCCAAGAGGTCCTCCCGCATGAGGACAGGTGTTGTCGACAGCATAGAAGCGTCCCGCGACATTAAACAGGGCAATCCAGACCCCTTGGACCTCGACGGTTCGACCGGTTCCCGGAGGGATTTCCTCTACCGCTGCGACGGTGACAAATTCAGGCATGCCGCTGATCCTTCTTCTTAGTCAGTTGGACGATGAAACAGATAGGGCCCGTAGACCCGTTGGTAACTTGATTTCGAACAAGGCTTATGGCATAGAATTGGGTACGCGTTCCACTACTACACCCAGGCCCTCTCATACAAGGAGCCTTGGTTGGATGAGGTTGCGGCATGGAAATGACCCTTCTGCTCAACGCGACGTACGAACCCCTGAGGGTCGTCCATTGGCAAAAAGCGATTGCGCTCCTCTGGCAGGGTAAAGTTGAAGTCCTCGAGGTCTATGACCGAGAGGTCCACGCGGTGTCGATCTCCATCAAACTTCCCTCTGTCATGCGGCTCCTCAAGCTGGTCCGGCTCAAAGATGTCCACCGGGCGGTTAAATTCTCCCGCATCAATATCTTTACGAGAGATGGCTATGCCTGCCAGTATTGTCGCCACAAATTTCGAACCGAAGAGCTGACGTTTGATCATGTCGTCCCTATCGCCAAGGGTGGACGAAAGACCTGGGAAAATATTGTGACGGCGTGCTGGCGCTGTAACAACAAGAAAAGCGGTCGCACGCCCGAAGAATCCGGCATGAAGCTCATGAAGAAGCCGGTGAAGCCACGATGGAATCCAATTGTCACCATTACCATCGGGATTCGAAACACACCAGACAGCTGGCGTGACTATTTCTATTGGAACATGGAGCTCGATGCAGATCCCGCAGATACGTAACTGCGAATGTTGAATCATATTCCCGCCACCCCTGCAGCTCGTATCCCCCGCATCAATTAAACATTCAAAGCTCATCTTCAACATTGCTTCTTAGCCAGCCCATCCTTCCCCGCATTAAACATTGACCATTGACCATTGCTTCACAGGGTGTTGTATGATGCGTTCCGCGATTGAATTAGGAGGAACAATATGGCTGCGAATTCTGGCTTTCCATTGTCTCTCGATGTGAAAGGGTATCCGGTACTCGTGCTTGGAGGAGACGAAGAAGCCGCAGAAAAGACCCAGCGGTTGTTGAATGCCGGGGCAAAAGTGACCGTCGTGGCGCCGACCTTACATGACCTACTGAAAGATATGGCCGCCTCGGCGAAAGTGGTGCATCGTGGGCGTCATTTTCGCGAGGCTGATTTGGAGAGCGCGATTCTGGTGCTGAATATGGTTCGGGGAGACCGGGATTTTTCACGAGCACTGTTCGCGAAGGCGCGTGAGAAGAAGTGCGTATTGTGGTCGGTTGACCAGCCGGAATTCTCCACGGTTACGATGCCGGCGGTCGTCGCCTGCGGACATCTGCGTGTGGCTATCAGCACGAGCGGAGTCGCCCCGGCCTTGTCAGGCTTCATAAAGGAAGATATGGAGAAGATCTTCGGCGAGGAGTTTGCCGCTTTTGTGGAGTGGCTCGGCCAACTTCGTGAACACACCAAGGCAACGGAACCGGACTTTGAACAACGTCGAGCCTTGCTGCGTGAGGCTCTGGACGGATTTCGCTTATTGGGAAAGGTGCAGTATCCGAAAGTCTGGCTGGATGAGCGGGCTGCGAAGACGTAAAACGTAAGACGTGAAACGTGAGGCGAAAGTAGAGAGGAGAGCGCTATGGTGTTGTTGGAATTTAGTATGTCGCCGTTGGGCAAGGGAGAGAGTGTGGGCAAGTATGTGGCGCGTTCGCTCGACATCATCGATATGAGCGGGGTGGATTACCGGTTGAATCCGATGGGGACGGTGCTGGAAGGGGAGTGGGATGAAGTGTTTGCTGTCGTCAAACAATGCTATGAACGGATGAAGAAAGATTGCGGTCGCATTTCCTGCACGATCAAAGTTGACTATCGGAAAGGGCGCGCTGGGCGATTGCAGAGTAAAGTTGCGAGTATCGAAAAGAAACTTAAGCGATCGATCAAGCACTAGCAGGGTGCTGAAAAAGCCTCATTCTTCACCCGCCCAGCCCTGGCGCGCCGAGACGCGCCCTTTCCCACGCATCGTTCTCGCATCGTTCTGATCCTCAACGGGGACCCGGCCGCCTCACTCATTCGGCGGCGCGCATAGACGTGGTGCTCCTTATTCGTCGCACCGTGCGCCCCAGAGGCTACGCCTCCGGTGCTTTCATCGGCTGCGGCCTTGCCTGGGACAAGGCGCGTCCTTGGGCGAAGAGGCTGTCTTGGCAGACTCAGGGCGGGCGGGTGAGAAGTCTGGACTTTTGAGCATCCTACCAAATACTTTTTCTTCATCCGCCTAGCGCTTTCCAAAAGACAGCGACTCCATCATCCTACTCATTTGATCATTATTTTGTTCGATCAAGAGATAGCTGGGCAGTCTTGGATTCTCAGAAATGTTTAAAATAGCGGCTCACTCGTTCAAACCTCTCGCTCTTTCCTTCCGCTCTCACACAACATTCTTACTCAACCTACCCACGCATCTCGTATAGCGCCCAGCCGAAATACCATCAAATCGCGAATTATCAGAATCAGTTAGTTTGTATTTGAAAGTAATAGGTAGCCTATATATACTAGGCCGCCTCGTGTACTGGTCCCTGCATTCAGTGGAGATGTGTCATGCAAAGAAATGCAGCAGCAGAGTCGACAGAACCTCTCGTGGTCACGCGAGATACGTGACTGGAGATTTGATGGACTACGGTTGATCTCACCTTCAGCTTCTCATGAGCGCCAGAGCACTTCGCCATCCGTAGAGTTATGACCCAACAGAGCGCCACGACAACATCCATATGACGGACGAGACCGACCTCACGCTGCAAGCCGATCGTGGACTCTTGCCGAAAGGCCGCACGATTCTTGAACAGGAGTTCATGAAATTCCACCCGTTTGGATCGGACGAGCATGGGCACACCATCAGAGATTTGAGCGGGATGAGTATCAGGGCTGTGGTCGTCTACCTTGAGCAATCGCTCACTCGTGAGAGAGGAACCTCAGCCGGAACTCAGGCGGTAGAGGACCTGTGTGTTCTGCTGAATCAGCGCATCAAAGACCCGGTCTATCATGTGACGCCGAAGTTTCTGATGAATGCGTGGAACAGCTACTCGTACGAGTTCACGGCCTATCTCTATGAGTTCTGTGAACGCATGTCCGGGGATCGTCGATTTGTGTTTCGGGGCGGGATGGAGAAGGCGTCATCGATCATGCAGGTGCTGGCCCGGCCGTTTTCGCTGGCGCAGATTTACGGCATGTTTCCCTACTTCGGGAACAAGTTCGCGTCCGGCTCAGTCGAATTTCGAGTGGTCGAGGTGACCCAGATTTCCGCGACTCTGGCGATGAAGTTTTCCGATCGTACGCTCCGTCAGTTTGGTCCGTACAAAAGACGGTGCGCCCATCTGATGTGTCAGGCCGCGCAAGGCATTATCGCGGCAGTCCCGGTGCGCGTCCATGGCCTGCCACCGGCCGCTCTGACAGAACTCTCTTGTATTGCCAATGACGACGAGTGGTGCCAGTGGGGCATCCATTGGGATGTAGAGGGACAGGGCACCTGGCGCCAAAGATTCTGGCGGATGCTCGAAGGACCGAAAGAAAACCGGCCGTCTGAAATTCGACATCAGAAGTCTGCTTCGCACAAACCGGCCGAGGATACTCCGTCTCAAGAGAAGATAGACGATCGTGGAGCAGAGGTGGCGCTCATCCATGCCGCGGCTGGCACCACACAATCCCGGTGGCATGTGACATGGTCGTTCTGCGGGACGCTCGCCGGCCTCACTCTAGCCGTGGGGTTCCGCATGATGAATCCATCGGCCAGTATGGGCGAAGTCATTCTTCTCGGATTGGTGCCCATGCTTGTCGCAGGAATACTGATCAATCGCCAGCTTCGCCTGGAGAGCCAGCAACGGGAGAAGTTGATACAGGAGCAGATTACGTTCGTGGAGTCACGTCATGAGGAATTGCGGGAAGCCTATTTGGGACAGGAGCAGACGCGTGTCGAACTCCGCCGAAAAGTGGCCCAGCTGACGGCCCTCCACCGCGCCGGACTGCTGTTCAGCTCGACGATGGATCGAGAAGTGCTGATGCAGAAAGTGTTGGAGGCTCTCACCACAGATCTGCAATACGATCGGGCAATGGTCTCCTACTACGATCCAGTCCGCCAGGTCGTCAAGGATGCGCGGCTACTCGGCGTCTCGCCCGAGATTCAGGCGTTTGCGCGCGCGCGTGAGATTCCGGTCACCGATCCGATGAGCCCTGAAGGCCTCGTGTTGCTGCAGGGCCAGCCGTTGTTGATTGGGGATCTGCAGGCGGTATGGGATCGGATTCATCCGTTGAACCAACTGCTCGCCTCAATGACGCAGAGCAAGGCATTGATCGCTGTACCGTTGAAAACAAAAGATAGGATTCTTGGAAGCCTGACGGTTGATCGGATAGAGGCGCACAGTCTGACTCAGGATGACCTTGAGTTGATGATGACGGTCGCCCGTCAAGTCGCGATCGCACTGGATAATGTCTCTGCCTATGAACAAATCGAATACCTGAACGTGGGGCTCGAGGCCAAAGTGCGTGCACGTACGGCTGAGCTCGAGCAAGGAGATCGCTTGCGGTCTCAATTCCTTTCGCATGTCTCGCACGAACTCAAGACGCCACTCACCTCGATCAAGGGGTTCTTGCAGAACCTGCTCGATGGATTGACTGGGCCGCTCAATGAGAAACAGAAGCGCTATCTGTCACGGATGTTGGAAAATTCAGACCGATTGATCCGTATGATCGAGGCCTTGTTGGATCGCACGAGGATTCAATCCGGGAGGTTGGATCTCGTTCCCGACGAGATCGACATGGGCCACTGTGTGGCAGATGCGGTCGATCAATTACGTCTGTTGGCCCAGGCCAAACAGCAGACATTGGAGGCGATCATTCCTCCTGCCCCACTGATGGTCTGGGCGGACCCCGATCGGCTCATCCAGATCGTCACGAATTTGGTCCAGAATGCGGTGAAGTTCACCCCGGAGGGAGGCAGGATTATGGTGACGGTGAAGCAAGAAACCCAGACGCTCGCCGGGGTTTCCGTGCGCGATACCGGACCGGGTATTCCACCGGAGTTTCTTGATCAGATCTTCGATCCGTTCTTTCGAGCCAAGGAGGTTCGAAGCGAAATAAAGGGGCTGGGTTTGGGCTTGTCGATCGTACGGACATTGGTGGAGTTGCACGGTGGAACGATCGCCGCGCGGAGTGAACCAGGGCAGGGCGCCGAGCTGCACTTCACGATTCCATTGCGTCCCACGATTGCGCTGCCATCTGGTCGTGCATCGGCAGAGGCGCCTCGTATCCTGGTGGTTGAGGACGATCTTGATATTCGTCAACTCGTACAGGATTGTTTGCAGGCTAAAGGATATCGGGTCCAGTTGGAGGGTGACGGAGCCCGAGCGCTGGAAGCGGTACAGGCCCACACGTTCGAGGGCCTGATTCTCGACATCGGCATTCCCTTAATGAATGGGATGGAAGTGCTTCGGCAGATCCGAAGATTGGATCAGCAGATCCCGATTGTGATGGTCACGGCGTCAGGCTCCAAAGAGTTGGCGATTCGTGCGGTCGGTATGGGGGCACAGGCGTATCTGTTGAAGCCGTTCGATGTCGATGAACTGAAACAGGTCGCAGACTATTGGTTCCAGCCTTTGGCGCGGCCGTCATCAGAATCTACGGGAAGGCGCGCATGCTTGGGTGAGTGAGATAAGGAGAAGTATGACCACAAGAGTTTTGGGTTGGTGTTTGCGCAAGACTGGATCGGTATTTCGGATATGGATGCCGTGGATGTGTGTGATGGGGCTTTGCTTGGCTGGCTTACCTGAGATGGCTTCAGCGCAGGTGCCCCGTATTCAAGGGCAGGGAGCCGCCGCATCTGCGATGAGCAATGCGTTTGCAGCACAAGCCGACGACCCGTCGGCTCTGCACTATAATCCTGCAGGGATGACGCAGTTGCAGGGGGTTCAACTCATGGCAGGGGCACTTGCGTCCGGTGGATCGACGGATTTCACCAGCCTGACAGGTGTAACGGCTAATGGCGATCGAAATGGGAGTGCGGCATGGCCTCCTCCAGGGCATACATACATCACAGCGAATTTGAAGAGTCTCGGAATAACGTTTTTGGGAGACCTATCTGTCGGAATCGGCCTGACTGCGCCGTTCGGCTCGCTGACTCGCTGGCCGAACGATGGGCCGTTCAGATCAGCCACGACCTTCAGCACATTGCCGCTGTTGGATATCAAGCCCACTCTTGCTTACAAGGTAACGGAGAACCTCTCACTTGGGCTGGGTGCTGATATCTATACCTTTAGCAGTCTCGTCGGCGAAGGTCAGGCCGAAAGACACACGATTCCTGTAGCCGGGGTGAAAACCGAACTCAATGGGAAAGACACTGCGGCCGGTTTCAATGCCAGTCTTCTGTATACCGCGTTGCGCAATGACGATGGGAAGCCGTTGGCAAACATTGGGATTGTCTATCGGAGTCAAGCAACCTTGCACCTGAGCGGCGCATTATTGGCAAATGGAGCTAAAGTGTCCGATGCCAACGCCACACTGGTCTTACCGCAAGTCATTACAGGCGCGATTGCAATCTGGCCTGTTCGAACGAGGGAACGGGAATGGAAATTGGAGATGGATGTCGACTACGTGGGGTGGAAGTCTGTTCGGAATCTCGATGTGACATTGGAAAATGGGACGATGATCGCACAGCCGCAGAATTGGCGTAGTACCTATGCGGTCATGCTCGGAACTGAATATAAGTGGTTGACGCTTGATTCGCTTCCAAACTGGGAGGTGGCGCTACGGGGCGGCTATACGAACCAGCAAAATCAAATGCCTAATATGACCTATGATCCAGGAATTCCGTCGTGGGATCTTCACATCGTGGGAGGAGGGGTTGGATTGCTGTGCAAAGAGCAGGGATCGTTTTTGGGCCTGATGCGATGTGGAGACTTCGGTCTGGGATCGCTGAAACCCAAAGCGATCGGACTCGATCTTTCTCTTCAAGCGGGGCTCTACGAGGATCGGACGGTGCTGGACAATCGTAACCCGACTGTCGATGGAATCTACAGGACCACGTTGTATCTGGGTAGTGCGTCGATTCGAATGGTGTACTAGCAGGGTGCTGAAAAAGTCCGCCAGCGGCCTTGCCTGCGGAACGACGCGTCTTGGCGCGCCGGGGTTGGGTGGGTGAGATGTCTGAACGTTTTGAGCATCATGCGGGATTATTCTTCACTGGATCGGCGAGATGCGCAAGTTGTGTGTTAGGCGGATTCGTAAATGCGTGGAACGCGGGAGCCTATCCCGCAGAGGACTTCATACGGGATTGTGCCGATCCAGCCGGCCACTTCATCAGCCCAGATCGATTCCTCCCCCTGTTGCCCGATCAGAGTGACGGTCTCCCCCACTTGTACCGGTGCGAGGTCGGTGACATCCACCATGGTCATGTCCATGCAGACCAGACCGACGATTGGGGCGCGGCGTCCCTGAATTAAGACCGATCCACGATGGGAGAGCTGCCGACTATAGCCGTCGGCGTAGCCGACCGGCAATATCGCGATGCGGGTCGGTCGTGTCGCGACAAATGTGCCATTGTAGCTGACGGTTCCCCCTTGTGGAATGGTTCGCAGTTGGGCAATCGTGGTGCGCAGAGAGAGGACAGGTTTGAGATCGGGAGCGGGGATTGTGGCGGGCAAGGTGTGGTACCCGTAGAGCATGATGCCGGGACGCACGAGCGAGAAGTGCGCATCGGGAAATCTGACGATGGCGGCGCTATTAGCTGCATGCACCAGTGGGAAAGTTCGACCACGCTGACCGATCTGTTCCAGCACGGCACGAAATTCGCCAAGCTGTCGTTCTGTGACCGTGCTATCTTTCCCATCTGCGTCGGCAAGATGGGTCATCATGCCCTCGATTTGGAGGGAACGGTGCAAGAGAGGGTTATCGAGGAGTGTCAGCAGCTCTTCCGGAGAAAATCCTAACCGCCCCATCCCTGTTTCGACCTTGAGGTGAATGGGGTAGGGAGTCGGATGTGAGTGCGCAGCCTTGGCTAATGCGGGAAGGATGCGCCTATCGCTGATGACCGGGGTCAGCCGATGAGTGACCAGGTCGGCTATTTGTTGTTCGAAGAGCGCTCCCAGAACCACAACAGACCCTGAGAGGCCGGCTTGGCGGAGCGCGATACCTTCGTTGAGCGAGGCCACGGCAAACCGCTCGATGCCCAGGGAGGCAAGCGCCCGAGCGATCTCCACCGCTCCATGCCCATAGGCATTGGCCTTGACGACCGCAAGGATCTTGCAGCCAGATGGCAGATAGTGCTCGATGCGAGAAAGGTTATGGGCAAGTGCCGTGAGATTGATGGTGGCGTAGGTGGGTAACAAGGTCGAAATTGAGGTCACACTTCCATAATTTCTTGTTCTTTTTTCTTCACCACGTCGTCGATTTTATGCATGTATTGGTCGGTCAGTTTCTGTGTGTCTGCTTCGGACTTTCGCAGCTCGTCTTCAGTTAACTTGGCATCCTTTTGCAGATTCTTCAACTCTTCGTTGGCATCTCGACGAAACCCTCGCACCACAACTTTCGTATCTTCGCCGTGCTTTTTGCAGATCTTGCTGAGTTCTTTGCGCCGTTCTTCGGTGAGCGGCGGAAGGGGAACGCGAATGACCTTTCCGTCGTTGGACGGTGTGATGCCGAGGCCCGATCCCGCCAGAGCTTTTTCGATTTCCTTAATCAGCGCAGGTTCCCAGGGCTGGATTGTGATCAGGCGCGCTTCCGGCGTCGAAATACTGGCAACCTGCTTCAGTGGGGTCATGGTGCCGTAGTAGTCAACCCGAACGCCGTCGAAGAGGGCGACCGAAGCTCGCCCTGTGCGTAGGCCGGCCAGATCGCGCTTGAGATGTTCCAGCGCAGCTTCCATTTTCCCCGAGACTCTTTGGTGTATGGCGGCAGGGTTAGGCATGAGAGACTCCCCAGAAAGTTAGCGGCGATCGGGGGTGACAACGGTTCCGATCGCCTCGCCCATGGCGACGCGTTTCAAGTTGCCTTGTTCCTTCAGGTTGAACACGATGAGCGGAAGGTTGTTATCCATGCAGAGGCTGATGGCGGTGGCGTCCATCACTTTTAAATCCTGATTCAAAATCGAGAGAAAGGAGATCGTCTGATACTTCTTGGCAGAGGGGTTCTTGACGGGATCGGCGTCGTAGATGCCGTCGACCTTGGTCCCTTTCATGATGACCTGGGCCCCGATCTCCATCGCCCTGAGGGCCGCTGCGGTATCGGTTGAGAAGTAGGGATTCCCCGTGCCTCCGGCGAAGATGACCACGCGTTTTTTCTCAAGATGACGAATGGCTCGCCGGCGGATATACCCCTCCGCCAGTTGGCGCATTTCGATTGCAGATTGGACTCGCGTCATAATGCCGGCGCGCTCGAGCGCGTTTTGCAGGGCCAAGGCATTGAGGACGGTTGCGAGCATCCCCATGTAGTCGGCAGAGGCGCGTTCCATGCCGGACGCGCTGGCGGCAATCCCGCGGAAGATATTGCCTCCGCCGATGACTACGGCCACTTCGATGTCGAGAGCCACGACGGAGGCGATTTCCGAGGCGAGACCTTCAAGGATGGATGGTTGGATGCCGTAGCCCTGCTCACCGGCCAACATCTCTCCGCTCACTTTGAGGAGGATGCGCCGGTAATTCGCAGAACTCATGCTTCGCCTAATTGGTACCGGGTGAAGCGACGGATGTTCATGTTCTCGCCGATTTTGGCAATCTTCAGCGCCAGGAGATCTTTAATGGTGACGGCAGGATCCTTGACGAATGACTGCTCGATCAGACAGCTCTCCTGGAAGAATTTTTCTAACTTGCCTTCGACGATTTTCGGCCATGCGGCAGGGGGTTTACCCATTTCTTTGGCCTGTCCCTCATAAATCGATCGTTCTTTCTCGATGAGGGAGGCGGGAATCTCCTCCCGTTTGACGTAGGAGGGTTTTCCCGCAGCGACCTGAAGGGCCAGGTCGTTGACGAACGTCTTAAACTCTTCGTTTCGGGCCACGAAGTCGGTTTCACAGTTGACCTCGATGAGTACACCGATTTTCCCGCCCATGTGGATATAGGCATGTACGAGGCCTTGGTTGGTCTCACGGCCAGATTTTTTGAGTGCGGCTGCCAAGCCTTTTTGGCGCAGGTAATCGATGGCCTTCTCAACATCGTCGCTATTCTCGGTGAGCGCTTTCTGGCAATCGAGGATGCCGGCGCCGGTTTTCTCTCTTAATTCTTTGACTAGCTGACTTGATCCAGCCATACGTGAGGGTCCTTCTTGCTATACAGTATATGTCGTTGTTGATGCATGCGATGCCGGACGTTACGAAGCCGGTGCGCTTGCCAGGCTGACCGCCGCAGTCTTGTCTCCCCCAGCCGGAACTGGCTTGAAATCCGCTTCTTCGCGTTGTGTCCGCAAATGAGCGCCCTCAATGCAGGCGTCGGCGATGCGAGATGTGATGAGCTTGATGGAGCGAATGGCGTCGTCGTTTCCAGGGATCGGGTAGGTGATGTGGTCGGGATCGCAGTTCGAGTCTAGAATCGCGATCACGGGGATCTCCAACCGTCTCGCTTCCTGCACAGCAATGTGTTCGATGCGCGTGTCGAGTACGAACACGGCTCCTGGAACGCCGCGCATGTCCTTGATGCCGCTCAGATACTTCTCGAGCTTCACGATCTCCTTCTGCATCTTCATGATTTCTTTTTTCTTCAACCCGTATTGGGTGGGATCTGCCAGCTTGGCTCCCATCTTTTTCATTTTATCGATGCTCTTCCGGATGGTCTGAAAGTTCGTCAGCATCCCGCCGAGCCAGCGTTGGTTGACGAAGTACATGTTGGCGCGCAAGGCTTCTTCTTGAAGGATCTCAGCAGCTTGCCGCTTGGTTCCGACAAACAGCACCGTTTGGCCTGCAGTGACTGTGTCGCGGACGAAGGCATAGGCTTGTTCCATCCGAGCCAGTGTTTGCTGAAGATCGATGATGTAGATGCCGTTGCGTTCTCCAAAGAGGAACTTCTTCATCTTCGGGTTCCACCGATTTGTCTGGTGCCCGAAATGGACACCCGCTTCTAACAATTCCTTGATCGAAACCACTCCCATGCCTTCACCTCCCCTCAAGACTTGCAGAGCACCTACTAGCGCAGGCGAGGGGGGCTGGCCCCCTTATTCTCAAGTCGAGCGACGTCCGTGACGTCGATATGAATTTGATACTGACCCTTCACGCACGAGATTATGCGAGAAGAAGCTGATCTCCTGACCGTGACAGCCTTGGCACGCTAGCATGGTGACGGTCCGTTTGCAAGACCAGAGCTGCCCAACCAGCGCCATCCCCTTCGCTTGCCGCCCCATTCGACCGGGTGTTAAGATCTCCAATTGTTGGAGGGAATCGGTGCCGAATATTTTGTTATTAGTTTCGCCGAGCTGTGGGGCCTGCCCATCGGCGAAGAGTCTGTGGAAACAATTGCGGGTGAAGTACAGCTTTAGCTATCGCGAGGTGGATATCACCACGGAAGATGGACGGAGCCTGGCCGATCGGCATTCAGTCAGGGCAGTGCCTGCCACCATTATCGATGGGCGGCTGACGTTCGTCGGTGTGCCGAGCAGGGAGAGTGCCGAGAAGGCCTTGTTGCTCAAGATGAAACCGCGCGAGTAAAGGGAAGGGTTGCTCCATGGCCGATGAAGACTTTGAACTGCCTGAACTTCCCGTCATCGACAAAGGCCCCCCGCCCGAGTGTCCCATGTGCGGCGATCCGATGGGATTCATTGATGGTGACTGGGGCTGTATGGATTGTAACGGCGAGCTGATGGGGCCGGAAACCGGGTAGCACAAGAAATGTTAAATGTTCAATGATGAATTAGCGTTGATCATACATTCAAAATTCAACATTCGGTATTAGATGCTTCGCATCGTCACCGGGCCTTTTCATCCAACTCTTGATCGTGCCCTAATCGAGGACATTCGGTCCTGTAAGATCGGCGATCCCTTTGCTCCGCTCGCCGTCATTGTTCCCTCGGGCTCCCTGGTCGAGCATCTCAAACATGTACTCACCTGTCACGAGCCTCACGCCTTCCTCAATATCCATTTTCTGACGTTCCACCAGCTGGCCCTCCATCTGCGTGACGATTTCTCGGCGGTCTCTGAGGTCAGTCCAGGACCAACCCTGCAACCGGTAGACGATTTCTTTTTCGAACAATTAGTTCGGCAGGTCGTTCAGCGCAAGCTTCCAGGGCTCGAACCACTTGTGCGCTTGCCTGCCTCACCAGGAACCTGGAAAGGCCTGTGGGCGACGGTGCGCGATTTGAAAGACGCGGTGGTCGAGCCAACGATGGCATTGAAGGCCCTCACGGAAGGGGTTTTCGAGAAGGAGGATCGAACCTGGCTCCATTCCCTCTTCACCCTGCATGCGGCCATGATGGAAGCCAGCCGATCGCTCGGGGCTGGTTCTCCCGATGACCTAGCTGCCTCACTGTGCAGAGATCTCTCAAGTTCTTCATTCCTTAGCGGGTTGCAACGCCTGTTCTATTATGGTTTCTACGACCTCTCACAGGTCCAACTCTCGTTTTTTGAATCGGTGATCCGCGTTACCCCGGCCACATTGTACTTTCCGTTAGAAGACCGCCCGGCCTTCTTCTTTGCCCGCCAATTTTTTGAGCGCCATCTTCTCCCAATAGCAGACACCCACGAGGATCGGAGTAGAGAAGGGGAGGGAGCCGCGACGACGCTACCAGTCGAACTCTCTGTCATGAACGTGATCGGGGTCGAAGAGGAGTTGGCGACGGTCTGCCGTGAAATCCTGACCTTGGTTGAGGTGAATGGCTATCGCTTCGATGAGATCGGTGTGGTGGCCCGTACGCTGGAACCCTACCAGGCTCGGCTGCAATCGGTGTTCGACCATCATCTGGTGCCGTTCACGTCGGCGGCTGGTCGGCCGCTGTCGCGCGAGCCTCTGGTCAAAACCCTCTTGCGCCTCGCATCCCTCCCACTGAACGATTTCGATCGTGCTGCCATGCTGGATGTGGTCACGTCGCCGTTCTATCGTACCCAGGGCGACGGCTCCACCAGAGCCGATCTCCGCCCCGATCTCTGGCGCTCCCTCGTCTACACCTTGGGTATTACGAAAGGAGAAGCAGAATGGCGGCGTCTGGCAGAGCCGGCCAGTTCGTCAATTCTTCGCGATGCAGAAGCGGAGCCTGACGAAGATGGGCAGACAATGGTCGGGACGCCCGATACCTCTCAGCTGACATACTTGTGGGAGATCGTGTCGCAATTGATTCACGATTGCCAGGCTCTCCCCGCACAAGGATCGATGGGGGCCATGACCGACGCATTTCTCATACTGGTGAAATCCCATGTTCATGCGCCTGATCTGTTCGATATCCCATTGAGCGAATCACTCGAACTGACCGATTTCACCAAGATCGGCTCACTGATTCGATCCGCTCTAGCCCGCCTGCAGCAACTGGACCCGCTTGGTGGAAATCTTACTTGGGAAGAATGGGCTGAACTGTTCCGCCAGATTGTAGACGAGACCAGCATGCCAATCGAAGAGGAACGGCACCAGGGTGTTCAGGTGTTGGATGCCATGATGGCCCGCGGCCGGACGGTTCGAGCACTCTTTGTGCTTGGCATGAACGAAAAGGTCTTTCCACGATATGTGCGGGAAGACCCATTTCTTCGTGACTGGCAACGTGTCGTGCTGGAATCGACCCTGGGCTACAAGATCGATGAGAAATTAGCCGGGCATGAAGAGGAAGTACTCTTGTTCGAACTCCTCAGCCGCTCGGCAACCAATCGGCTGTATCTATCGTATCAGCGAGCCGATGAAACAGGACGAGTCATGGCACCGTCCAGCTTCATCGCCATGGCGGTGCGTGATCCACGATTCATCGGGAAGCCGGAAACGACGATCCCTCGACGGCTGACCCTGCGTATCAGTGAACAACCGTCGATTCAAGCCCTGTTACCGGTCGAGGATGTGGCGTTGGGTTGCCTGTTGCAGGGCCACGATGTGTTACCCCTACTGGATGCGATGGGACGGGACCAGCCCCTCTTTGAGCAAGGCCTCGCCACCCTGACAACAATCGAGCGAGAATCCTCTGAGCTTGGCCCGTTCGACGGCATGGTTGGAGCCACGGCGCCTGCCTCACCGCCTGCCACGGAACGGAGTTTCTCACCAACAGCATTGGAGCGCTATGCGACCTGTCCCTTCCAGTACTTCGCAGAAAAAGTTCTTCGGTTGGAGCCTTTGCGACGGCTCCATCACGACCACCTCCCTCCCTTAATAATCGGAACTCTCGTTCATGAATCACTTCGGTTGAGCTACGAACGGTTGGTGCTGCTCAAGTGGCCGGATGACCCGCTGACCGAAGCCACGGCGCACTCCACGGTGCATGCGGCAGTGACCGATACGTTTGCCGCTCATGCTGCAAGCCAGGGGACGGGGCACGCCCTGCTCTGGACGTTGGCTCGCGAGCAGGTGACAGAGTTGGTCGCAGCTGCCGTCTCTTCTGACCAGGAGGAATATCTCACAACCGGATTCCGTCCTGTTGCGTTCGAGGCCGCAGCTGAAGGAATCGTTTCGCTGGAGTCCGATTCGTCATCGGGTTTCCTAAAGATTCATGGCACCTTGGACCGTGTCGAGTATCGCGCTGAGCCTCCGGCGCTCCGTATCGTGGACTATAAATTTAAGCAGGGGAATGAAATCACTGCCGTGGATCGCAACCTTGCCTTGTCGGCTGTGCGAGGATTTCGTCTGCAACCACCGCTCTATGCCCGCATGACGCTGCCGTCATTTCCCGTAGTTACCGAGGTCCAATTGCTGTTCCTGGCTCCGCAGTGGAAGCAGCCTGTCTCTCGCTCAATGTTCGACGCGGGTCTCTGGACCGGCCACATCGGTGACATGATTCGACAGACGCTCTCCACACTGGTTCAAGGCATCGAGCGTAGAGAGTTTTTTATTCTTCCAGATGGCTATTGCGATTATTGCGAATTCTCAGGCGCCTGCCGACGCCACGATTCTATGGCCTGGTGGCGCTCGTATCGATCGCCCCAGGCCCGAGCCTTACGCAAGTTGAGAAAGCAAAAAGTAAGCGATGAGTGAAGTACTGACACTTGCCGACTCTCAGGATCGAATGTTGGCGGAAACCACCTGGGACCGCAATGTCGTGGTGATTGCGGGAGCCGGGACCGGCAAGACCACGATTCTCGTCAACCGCATCCTCAATCTCATCCTGAGAGAGCCAAATCCGTTGGCCATCACAGAGATCGTGGCGCTCACTTTCACCAACAAAGCCGCAACTGAAATGAAGCAACGGCTTCGCGTGCAACTCCTTCGTTTGTCCGAGCAGGACGACGACATGATCGTCACCTTCCAGACCCGGTACCATATTTCGGCTGAACAAGTAGTCGAACGGGCGAGGACGGCACTTGAGCAGATGGAAAAAGCCCAGATCGGCACCTTGCATAGTTTTGCCGCGCATCTCTTGCGGCTTCATCCAATTGAATCAGTGATTGATCCATTATTTCAAGAGGATGATGGATCACGATTCAAGGAATTGTTTCACTCATCTTGGGACCGTTGGCTGGACGACGAGCTCGGATCAGCCGGACCACAGCATGATCGCTGGCGACGAGTTTTGGCAGGGACCACCCTCGACGATCTCCAGAAGTTTATCGCTGCTCTTGCTGGAGATTTTGTGGACCTCGATGAGTTGGAGCGTCAGTGCCGATCACTCGCCCTGGAGGGTGCCTTGCGTGACTGGGTCGTTGCCACGCATGGTCGCGCAGCCATGCTTCTTGCCGCACAGGACCGACCGAAACGGCGTAAGGCGGAACAAATGCTCGCCGCCGCGGTGCAGTCGTTGGCACTTTTATTGGAGGAAGGATCGCCGGGGCGTGCTCACCTTACACAGGATGAACGGGCGTTCTTGGAGAAGGATCTGGGAAAGGCGCCTGCCGGATGGGATGCGGCTGCGTTCCAAGAGGCAGCCTCCATTATCGGGCTCGCCCAACAACTCCTCACGGTTGACCAGCCATACTTTCAAGAGGTGGTCACGCTTGTACGACCCTTCCTCGATCAGGTACGTCATAGGTTTCTCACCTCCGGGTGGATCGCATTCGATGGGTTGTTGGCGCGAGCCAAGATTCTCTTGCGGGACCATCCGGTCGTCCGCGCTCGGATCAAACAAACCTATCGGGCGATCCTGGTCGATGAGTTTCAGGACACCGATCCGGTGCAGTACGAGATCATCCTCTACCTCGGTGAACGGGCGGGCAGTCATCAGACTTCGTGGCAGGACGTGAACTTGGAGCCGGGCAAACTGTTCATCGTGGGAGATCCCAAGCAATCGATCTATGCCTTTCGCCGAGCCGACATTGAAGCCTTCGAACGAGTGGTGGAGAAGATTCTGGCCGGTGGTGGAGTGGGGTATTCCCTGGTGACTAATTTTCGCAGCGACGGGGCTGTCCTCGACGTCATCAACAATGTCTTCGACCGGCTCTTCCAACCTGCAGAACACGTTCAGCCTGCCAATGAACGACTAGCAGCCAGACCTCAACGAAGACCAGAGGTTTCAGTTTTCGGGGCACAGCTTCGTCTCGTCACGCCGGGAGAGGAGGACGAGGAGTTCGATGTGCAGGCTGCGACTCGGGCGGAGGCTGAGGCTCTGGCGCGTTGGCTGAAGGAAGAGCTTCTCGCCGGCACGACGATCATGGATCGCGAGCGACGAGAAGGTTCACTCCAGCCGGGTCACATTGCCTTGATCTTTAGAAAATTGACCCAGGCCCAGGTCTATCTCGATGCCCTGCGCCGTTACGGCATCGCCTATATCACGGATGGGGAAAAGCATTTTTATCGGCGGCAGGAAATTATCGATCTGGTCAACCTCCTCCGGGTCATCGACAACCCGCACGATACGATTGCCCTGGTCGGAATCTTGCGTTCACCCCTGGGCGGCATGGCGGATCGGGATCTGTTGGCACTCCAACAGATGGAGGGATTGGACTACCGGCAGCGGGAATGGCTGTCTGCCTGGAACCATCCACAGGCAGGAATGGTGGGGCGGCTCTATGAGCGCTTGGCCGAACTGCATCAGCGTGCTCCTTTGCGACCTGTGCCTGACGCCATCGATCTGATTTTCGAACGATTACCCATACTAGAGTTGGCAGCGGCATCGCTCCATGGCGAGCAAGCCGTGGCCAATCTTCGGAAGATTAGGGATATGGCCGAAACACTGGCCGATCGCCCCCATCTCACCTTGTCCGGGTTCGTTGACTTGATGATGACCAGACTGTCGGAACAGCCGGATGAGGCGGAAAGCGCCCTGGCGGAAGAGTCACCGGATGCCATCCGCGTACTGACCATCCATAAAGCCAAAGGATTGGAATTTCCCGTGGTCATTCTTCCAGGCTTGCACCAAGGGTCGAAGAATCCTCGCAAGGGGCCTTCCATCCATCATGATTGGTCGAGCCGGTGTTATAGCCTGCAGATGGGAGGCCGCTCGAATGTTGGAGCTGTGCTCGTAGACATGAAGATGGCGGCGCGAGAAGAAGCGGAACAGCGGCGACTCCTCTATGTCGGCATGACAAGGGCGCGTGATCTACTGATCCTATCCGGCGGGCTGACCACGAAACCAGGACATGACACTGTCCTCTCTCTACTCGGAGAAGCGATTGTAGACGAGGGGAGCCCTTCAACGCCGGACCAGATTTGCGTTGGAACAAGCCGTCTCACTCGTGTGATTACGCCGGCTACGGCGGTAGCGAGACGGCGTAGACAAGAATCCCTGTCTACCATTGCTCCTCGACCGGCCCTCGGCCCCATCCTCATTCGCCGCCAGGCAAGGCAGGTTGAGCGGGAACAGCGTCGTTCAACGCCTCGACGAGTGACCCCATCGAGCCTCACAGGAGACAGACCCGATTCCGTTTTCCCGCGGACTGCCGTGATGCGTGATGCCGATCTAGGTCGGCTGGTGGGAGTCTGTGCCCATTCGGTGCTTGAGCAGTGGGACTTCACCAGGCCTCGCGCCGAGATCTGCACGGTTATCGAGCAAGTCTGTCGGCGCTTTGTGGAACAGGATCATCCTCATTTCATGGCCGACGTCATAGTGGATCTCACCATGCTCTTTAGAAGTTTCCTTTCCTCTGAGCCGTACAAAAGACTGCAACGCGCGACGGTGCTCGGGCGAGAAGTCCCGTTCGTCATGTCCTTGGGCGAGGGCCAGATAATGGAAGGGGTGATTGACCTGATTTACCGGCTTGACGACAGGATCTGGATTGCCGACTATAAGACGGATAATGTGGCGGCTGAGGACTTACAGGCCATTGCTGAACGCTACCGACCCCAAGTGGAGAGTTACTCGCGAGCCGTCGCGAGTGCGTTAGGATTGCCGTCTCCCTCGTTTCAGTTCGTCTTTTTAAGGCCAGGTATCGCCATTGATGTCTAGCAGGATGCTGAAAAAGGCCGCCAGCGGCGTTCTCGCATCGTTCAGAGATTCAACGTACCGCAAGGGTACGCCTCGCCTCTTCGCTCGCTGCGGCCTTGCTGACGGCCTTTTTGAGCATCCTGCAGTCGTGCTCTAGACATTGCGAGGGATCAGTGCAATGCCACCGTCTCAACGTCCAATGATTGTCTCGCCGGAAGAATTCGAAAGGTGGATACAGGAGGCGCTTGCTGAACTGCCGCCACGTTTTGCCGCGCTGGCGAATGAAGTGTCGATCGTGGTCGAAGAGGAACCTTCATCCGAAGTCTTGCAGGATCTTGAATTGGAATCAGAAGACGATCTGTTGGGTCTGTATCAAGGCGTCCCAATCGATCAGACGTCGTTCTTTCAGCCTGCCGGCGAGCTGCCCGCCCGTATCTCCATCTATCGAGGCCCCATTTTACGTTTCTGCCGGACGAAGGCCGAAGTCATTCACGAGGTTCGCGACACGGTGGTCCATGAACTCGGACACCATGTGGGGTTGGATGACGACGAGATGCCGTACTAGCAGGATGCTGAAAAAGTTCGCCAGCGGCGTTCTCGCATCGCTCAGAGACTCAACGTACCGCAAGGGTACGCCTTCGCCTCTTCGCTCGCTGCGGCTTGCTGGACAGCCTTTTTGAGCATCCTGCAAGGAGTATTGTCATGTTGTACTACACAGGCAGATCGTAGGAGTTTGCGTGTACCGACAGCTTTTTCCTTAACCTCCTAAGACTTAGCCTGAATCAGGGTTCGCCGCTGATAACCGAGGACGAGCATGAAGACTCCCACCAGGATCATGGGGAAGGAGAGGAGTTGCCCCATGGAGAAGGACCCAAGGATAAACCCAAGGTGGGCATCCGGTTCGCGAAAGAACTCTACGATCATTCGGCAGACTCCATAGCCGGCGATAAAACTCCAAAAAAGGGTGCCTGGCGGCGGGGTGGTTTTCGAGATGACCCATACCAGGGTAAATAAGAACACACCTTCGAGCCCTGCCTCATACAGTTGTGAGGGATGGCGGCAGGCAGGCCCTCCACTCGGAAACACCATACACCAGTCGACATCGGTGGCTCGGCCATACAACTCCCCATTGATGAAGTTGCCGATTCGCCCGAACCCCAGTCCGATTGGCGTGACGGCCGCCGCTAAGTCTGCGACCTGGTAGGCGGGAATACCCTGCCGTTGGCTGAACCAAAATAAGGCGACGATGACGCCGAGCAAGCCGCCGTGGAAGGACATACCCCCTTCCCAGACTGCCACGATACTGACCGGATGCTCGATATAGTAGGAAAAATTATAAAAGAGTGTATAGCCGAGCCGTCCTCCGATAAATACCCCGAATGCAGCCCACACGACCATATTGTACACCTGGTCCTTGGTCATGGAGAGGCCACGCGACTCCACTCGACGCTTGATCAGAAAATAGGCGCAAGCCAATCCGATCAGATACATCAGACCGTACCAGCGAAACTGCAGGGGCCCCAGCTCAAGGAAGACTGGGCTGATGTTGGGGAAGGGGATCGCGTGCAACCAAGTCATGAATGCCTCATGTGGCGTATTGGCAGATAATAGGTGAGGGTCGTACTCATTGCAAGCGCGCGAATGGCTCACGGATGATCTGTTCCAACCGTTACTCAGGGCCAGTTTAAGCGGTATACCACTTTCGTCTGTTGGTTTTCTGTCACGTCTGTGTTGTGACCTGTGAGGAAAACACAACTGAAATTTGTTGATTGTAATCGTGGGAACAGCGGTGGGATGAATCACGGGAGATTTTTGCGGGTTCTCTTCTGGCACGCTTACTGCTGAAGAGAATGGCGAGCATGCAGAGTATCGGCAATCACATTTTCATCTAACTGTTTCAAGGAGGTTCACCATGGGACGCCAGGCAGCAAAGGTGACAGCATTGGTGGCAGGCGGGGCGGTGATCGGAGCGGGGATTGGATTACTCTTCGCGCCGCAAACGGGGGCTGAAACCCGGCGTGATGTCGGGCGCTATGCGAAAAAGGCCCAATTGCAAGCGACTCGATTGAGTCGAACAGTCCAATCCGGTGTGAAAGAAGTGATGGATCGCAGCAAGTCTCTCGGCCGCAAGGACGAACAGATACCGAGGATCGAAGCGGCGTAGCAGGATCGCCTGCTCGGCGGCCAGACCTGTGGCGACAGCAACGTCTTGTCAGGCTGTTGTTGGTACTCGGAGCCTGCCCAACAATAGCCACGTGACAAATAGAAAAGGTTGTGGCCAGATACGAGATTGCCTGTCTGCGTGCGGATCTATCAGCAGAGCCGCAGGTAGGCAGGCCTAAAAACCCTGAAGTGTATTTGCCGGAATATGAATACATTGAGGAAATTATTTCTAGCCGAGCACACGCAGATGGTCACGGATCGTTGCGGCAGTATAACAGTCGATGTCGAACAGGCTCCTTGACCACATTATTCATGAGAGCGTTTGTTGTAATGGCTAAAGTCCGGTCGAGAGGCAAGGAGGCGAGCTTCTTCCCCTTCTCCTGACACCTAGCGAACACTTCCTGCCAAGGGGGGTGCGAGTTGGAATTTTTCAAGATGAGTACTCCCACAAACGCGCACGCCACCTAGATTTCATACAGAAAAATCAGAAATTGGCCGTAAGCCCGCAACCACCCAAGCACGTACCACGAACTACGTGTTGTGTGAATCGTCTCTCGTGGTGAGTGACTCGGTAAAGACGTTTCGCCTGGAGGGCAAGGTTACGCGACGACCCCTGTGCTTCCATTGAGACGGCCATGGGCCAGTACTTGGGAAAGGCATAGAAACCTTTGGATTCGTATAGATAGCTGCCTCGATGCACAAATATAGAAATACTTAATAGTACGTAGGAAGGGCGAGCAGTGGAACAATTGTCCGAAAAATCGTTCTCTCCGTGCCAATCCCAGCAGGATTTAACGTGAGTGACGAGGATGACTGGGTTCTGCTTCCATAGGAACTCCCTCGAAAGTGGGGGGATGTTTTCCAATAGGAAAAAAGAGTAAGCTTGCCCCGCCCTTGTACCACGCAAGGTCTGGATACCCCACTGTAGTCAGGGGGCCGCTCATGGTTGAACCTGCCATCGTCTGTCCTAGCTGCAAAACGGAGATCACACTCACGGAGTTGCTGGCAGCCCCGTTGATCGAATCCACCCATCGCAAATACGAAACGTGTTTGGCTCACACGGAGGCACACAAAACGAGACGTTTCTATGCGTGAGCCGGAAGATGCTCTATCAACAGCACGACACGGAGTTCTCATCTGGCCTATTCGCTGGAAGCACAGCTCGTGCGAATGCTACTACGGTAAACACCTGATGCACCTCACGCTCGACGACGATCGTCATAAGAATGACATCCATTTCCAATTGGCGATCCAGGGATTCGTGGAGACTCGATGACACGAGTGGCTTCTGCACTTGGGCGAAGGCGATGGACCGCTTTCGTAGCCATGTTATGCCTTGTGGTGCTGACGAGTCCCGGTGCGGGCCAGGCTCAAACGACGAACATCACTTCGACGACCGACGCAGGCAATCTCGGCACCACCGTCACAAATACGGGGAACCTCTACGACATCACGGGAGGGACCAGGCCGGGGGATGGCCCCAACCTCTTTCACAGCTTCGGAAACTTTAGTGTCGGCAGCAATAATATTGCCAATTTCCTCAACGACACCAATATACAGACCTCGAATATCATCGGTCGTGTCACAGAACTAGGCGTCGCACACACCTCATACATCTACGGCACCATTCA
>JBDSDL010000015.1:0-21720 GCA_039920585.1 Nitrospiraceae bacterium
CTGGTGGGGGCTGACCCACGATCTCGTGCCGCTCACACGCCGCACAGGCCGTTTGACTATCGATGAACTGGCCGCCGGGACACCGATCCTCTATCCTACCTATGTCAGCCGGACTACCAGGCAATTCACGACGCCGGAGCGGGCACTGGATGAATTATTGGAATGGCGACAGCAGCAAAACGGCTTCCCGTTGCGGCAACACTTCCTGCGCCTCGCGCTTCTTCTTGGAAAACGATTCTGATGAGAACCTGAGAATCGGCGGCATTGGCCCTGGGACGCAGCCCAACGCCCTGTGCGGCCGAGCGCGGGTCAATGCACGTCACGCCATTGTTTCCAAATCCTGGCCCAGTTCGCCTGTTCGCAGGCCCACAGGCACGCGCCTCTACTCGTCGGCTGCCACGCCAACTCTCTCGCTCGATGCACGTGAAGCGTTTCGTCGGAAACTCTTCCGGTAAACCACACTCCTCCGTCACGATCAGTTCGTAACACTTTGCTGCCTTCCGATCCATACGCATCGAGAACAGCAGTAGCCGGGTGTCTGTATGGATTATGGCGCCCTGCGGAAAATACGGCATACCGCGGATGCACCGATGTCAACCAATCACGGTTCAACGAACTCACGGCCCCGTGATGCGGTACCTTGAGGACCTCGATCGGCCTCTGAGACATTGAGTCGACCATCCGCGACAAACCATCTCGCTCGACATCCGCCGCGAAGAGCATCGTATGATTACCACAAGTCAGATGCGTCACGACTGAGCGATTGTTCAATCCATTCCCACCCACGTGCCTCTCGCGGAGCGGTACAACGAGTGACTCGTCGGCTGGTGGATTGAGGACCACCAGCCGGCAGGGGCCGGAGGACACGATCTCCTGTCCTTCTCTGGCCATCCCTTCTTGTAATCCTTGAAAGGCCAATGACTCTTGTAATCGACGATAGAACAGCTCTTCGCGAGCCTCTCCAGATCCCCAATACCGCTTGACACTGAAATGACGGACTACCCAGGCCAGACCTCCGACATGATCGAGTTGCGGATGTGTGCCAATAACCTGGTCGATCGCATGAATTCCTCGGTTCCAGAGAAACGGAGCCACCACCGCGCGGCCCATGTCGAATCGCTCATAGGTCGCCCCTCCGTCGATCAACACCACCTGTCCATCAGGCAACTCAATCACCGCGCTATCGCCTTGCCCGACGTCGAGGAACGTGACTCGAAAGCGATCCCCATCAGGAAACATCCGTGGTGACCAGGCCCACCACAGTACTATCAAGAGCACTCCAGCGCCCGCTACCAACCGGAACGATACGTGGCCCACTCGGTGCCATAGCAGCACGAGACAGCCATAAAATAGGAGCATGGTGAAAGTCGAGGGAGCCGCAACATGCCATTCCCCTCCCGGCAGCATCGACACCAGACGGACCACAGCCACATAGTGATCGAGTAACCACTGATTCAACGAAGCCAGGGGCAATACGGTTCCTCCTACCATGATCTGCCAGATTCCTGAGGCGAGCCCCATCGGGACAAGCAGCATCCCCATTACGGGAACGGCCACCACATTGGTGAAAAGACCGAGCCAGGGCAATTGATTAAAGTAGTGCGCAACAAGAGGAACGGTCACCAGAGTCACCACCCCGCTCATGACCACAGAGTCTCTCCCCCATCGAACGCAGGTTCTCAGCAACGCCGGCTCCATCGGCAGCTCCTCCACTTCAGCCTCAGTCGGCCAGGAGAGCCACCCGGCAATGGCGATGACGGACAAAAATGACAGCTGAAAGGAGATATCGAATAGCGCCTGAGGATCGTGCAGCAACATTCCCACTGCAGCGGCAGAGAGGGCGTGGAACAGACGGCGCTCCTGGCCGAGCCAGATGGCACTCAGCCCCACAGTCACCATCAGTAGCGACCGCATCGTCGCCAGTTCAGCCCCGGCCAGGCATGCGTAGCCTGCGACAGGAATGAGCGTACAGACAGCGGCCATCCGAGTCGGCGTGATTCTCCGAGACAGCACAAGAAGCCAATCCGCAGGCAACAGAATCATCGCCCATCTGACGACCGAGAAAATGACCAACGCCACGAGGCCCAAGTGGCTCCCCGAAATAGAAAGAAGATGGACCGTCCCGGTCGCCATGAACTGATCGCGCAGATCCGGATCCAAATACCCTCGATCACCGATGATGATGCCCACATAAAGTCCCAGTGCCGGCTGAGGAAGGGTTTGTACCGCAGCGAGACGGATACTGCTTCTCCAGCGATCGAATTGATTCCAGATTGCCCACCAGACATGTGCCCGCCCAGACTCAAGAAACTGTACCGCCTCGAACCCAGTCACCGTAGCGATCGCATCGATCCCTTGCCGCTCACGATAAGCCGCATAGTCGAATCCACCAGGATTCAACGACCCGCTCGGACGGCGCAACGTCGCCCGAAAGCCGACCCGATCGCCTTGGAAGAACATTCGTTCAGGCGTGCGCCAGGTCAGGCGAACATGCCTCGATGCTCCCGATGCATCGATTGGCTCATCCAACCTAACGATCATGACCAATCGATCTGGCGCCTGTTGCACAGGCGCCACGATACGACCGGTCACTTCGATCGCCGCATCGGATGAGCGCTCGACCATTGGGCCGTGGGCAGCCAAGTTGACGGCCACCGCCCAATAAACAACTCCCACCAAGAGTGCTCCGTAGAGCCACGTCGCCTGGTGGATGGAGAACCGATTGAATCGCTCGAGGACGGCTGCGCCTATTGCAATGAGGAGGAGCAGGAACGAGGCTGATAGGGGGAAATAGGAAATCTGTGATCCGACAAGGAGCCCGGCAGTAAAGGCAACGGTGAGGGACGGCAGCATGAGCTTCCCTCACTGGGAGGCAATACCATTAACCTAGATGAGTCTTGACGACGTCGACAAGTCGATTGGCCACTTCACGAATTTTGTCATCGCTCTCACCTTCGACCATCACCCGCAAGAGTGGTTCGGTCCCGGAGTAGCGCACCAATACGCGCCCACTGCCGTTGAGGCTCTGCTCGCCTTCACGGATTGCATGTAGTAGTTCGGGAACTGTGTCGAGATTTGGTTTCTTCATCACATTCACGTTGAGTAATACTTGCGGCACCGCCGTCATAGCTTTGGCCAGCTCGGACAATGGTTTCCCCGTGCGCTTCATCAGCGACAAGACTTGTAACGCCGATATCAAGCCATCACCGGTCGTATTGT
The DNA here is from genome assembly GCA_039920585.1 of Nitrospiraceae bacterium. Taxonomy (GTDB): domain Bacteria; phylum Nitrospirota; class Nitrospiria; order Nitrospirales; family Nitrospiraceae; genus Palsa-1315. The sequence continues at coordinate 3,220 of JBDSDL010000015.1, forward strand.
GGTCCAGGAAAATGAAATGACCCGACTGCTCTCCTCCGAAGTTATACCCCTCGGCCGACATCCGTTCGAGCAAATATCTGTCACCGACAGCAGTCCGCGCGAGAGTAATACCGGCCTTCGTCATAGCCAACTCCAACCCGAAGTTGCTCATGACAGTCCCCACCACCGTCTGCTTGGCCAGTTGTCCCTGACGGTGAAGATCGAGCGCCAACATCGCCATAATGTGATCGCCGTCCACGACGCGTCCTTGTTCGCAGACAAAGATAGCGCGATCGGCATCCCCGTCCAGCGCCACTCCGAGATGAGCCCCCTGCTCGCTGACCGCTTTCTGCAGCAATTCTGGATGGACCGCGCCACAGCCGGCATTGATATTCATCCCGTCCGGTTTATTGGCGATCACTTCGACCTTCGCCCCAAGTTCCCGCAACACCGTTGGCGCGACCTTATAGGCCGCGCCATTGGCACAATCGACCACTAACTTAATCCCCTGGAAATCCAACTCCTTTGGGAGAGACCGTTTAACGAACTCAATGTACCGACCATCGGCGTCATCGATTCGATAGGCTTTCCCAATCGCATCGGCTGTTGGCCTCAGATGGGCAATCTCGTCCGAGACGATGAGCCCCTCAATACGAACTTCCATCTCATCGGGCAGCTTGAACCCGTCATTGGAAAAAAACTTAATGCCGTTATCCTGATAGGGGTTATGCGAGGCCGAGATCATCACCCCGGCATCGGCCCGAAGACTTCTTGTCAAGAATGCAATCGCCGGCGTCGGCAACGGACCGACTAGGAGAACATCGACACCCATCGAGCAAATCCCAGAGGTCAACGCCGATTCCAACATATAGCCTGAGATGCGGGTGTCCTTGCCGATCACAATCTGATGGCGCCCGGCTCGGCGCATAAATAAATGAGCGGCGGCTCGCCCTAACTGCATGGCTATTTCGCTGGTCATCGGATCGAGGTTGGCGACCCCCCGGACCCCGTCGGTACCGAACAATTTACGCATGTTGTGCTTTCATGGATACGGCCGTCCGTTGACTAATCGCTGCTGCCACCTGCACCACATCCTTCATAGCCCTCACGTCATGGACGCGAAGGATCCCAGCTCCGCGATCCACGGCCATCGCCACCGCCGCAGCCGTACCCCACTGACGTTCCTGAACCGGACGGTCTAGAAGCTGCCCAAGGAACGCCTTCTGTGAGACACCAACCAGCAATGGGCATTCAAAAATCTCAAAACAACGCAATTGGGCTAACAGGGTAAGGTTATGCACCAGCAGCTTACCAAATCCAATTCCTGGATCAAGGATGATCTGCCTTCGTACAATGCCATGTGTCATCGCGAAATGGATTCGTTCCTCGAAAAATACCGAAATTTCTTCCACCACATCGTTATAGCGAGGAGCCTGCTGCATCGTACGTGGCGTTCCGTACATATGCATCAGGACAATTCCGGCTCCCGATCGAGCGACTACATCGACCATGGCGATATCCCCTCGCAAGGCCGTGACATCATTTACGAGAACCGCCCCCGCGTCGAGAGCTTCGCGTGCAATAGCAGCCTTTGAGGTATCGATTGAGATCGGCACAGTGACAGCCTTTGCCACTGCGGTCACAACAGGAATCACACGACGACGCTCTTCTGCCTCGTTCACAGCATCGGCGCCTGGACGCGTCGACTCTGCGCCGACGTCCAACAGATCTGCCCCTTCTTCTACCAACCGAACGGCATGGGCCACAGCAGCTTCTGCATCAAAATAGCGCCCGCCGTCGTAGAACGAATCCGGCGTCACGTTCACGACGCCCATAATTAACGGTCGGTCTGGAAATTCAATCAGCCGATCTTTCGCCTGTCGTGTCAATGTCTTCGGTTCTCCCACCAAACGACAAGACCTCCACTTACGAAGAACGTTGTTTGGTTTAATTGGTTTGTTTCGTTTGTTTGGTTGAACGAAACTCACTAGACGAACTAAACAAACCAGATAAACTGGATAGACAAGACATCCTGGGCTTGTCCAGGATACAAGTCACAATCCACCACTCGCGAGAAGCACCCCCTCTCGCCTATCGTCTTCCAGATATACTGCCCAGGGTCGCCAACGCCCTGAATGGCGTCCTGGGATCAGCGATGCAGAATTTAGGCAGGAACTGCTTGGGATGTGGACTGCAAGAGAATATTATCGATGTCGGGTCCGTCGAGTACTTCTTTCTCTAAGAGGGCTTCCGCCAACCGCTTCAGACTGGCCATATTTTCCGTAAGCAGCCGCTTCGCCCGCTCATAGTTTTCCGTCACAAGCCGCCTGACTTCCTGGTCGATCTCCATGGCTATTTGATCGCTGAAGTCGCGCGAGCTCCCCATCTCCCGCCCAAGAAAAATCTGTTCGTTTTGTTTGCCGAACGTCAAAGGACCCATCTTTTCGCTCATGCCCCATTCACACACCATCTTCCTCGCGAGATCCGTTGCACGCTCTATATCGTTTCCCGCTCCAGTCGTCATCTCTTTCAGAACTAACTCTTCCGCCACACGCCCTCCCATGAGAATGGCAAGCTGGTTGAGCAAATATCCCTTTGAATAGCCGTGCCGATCATCGGTGGGAAGCTGCATCGTCACGCCCAAGGCGCGGCCCCGAGGAATAATGGTTACTTTGTGTACGGGGTCCGTTCCAGGAAGCAGCTTGGCGATCAGCGTGTGCCCGGCTTCATGATAGGCTGTCGTCCTTTTCTCCTCGTCGCTCAAGAACATACTCTTTCGCTCTGCCCCCATCAACACCTTGTCTTTGGCCATCTCGAAGTCGATGACTTCCACTTCTTTCTTGTTAAGCCGTGCGGCCCAGAGTGCCGCTTCGTTCACCAGGTTTTCCAGGTCGGCGCCTGAAAATCCTGGCGTACCGCGCGCGATTTTTTCCAACTCCACGTTCGCCGCGATCGGAACTTTCTTTGTGTGCACCTGGAGAACCTCAATACGACCACGCATATCCGGTCGATTCACCACAACTTGCCGATCAAAACGCCCCGGTCTGAGCAAGGCCGGGTCGAGGACATCCGGCCGGTTGGTCGCAGCGACCAAGATCACACCTTCCGTCGTATCGAACCCGTCCATTTCTACGAGCAATTGATTGAGCGTCTGCTCACGCTCATCATGACCTCCGCCTAACCCTGCTCCACGAAGCCGACCAACGGCATCGATTTCGTCGATAAAAATAATGCAGGGCGCATGTTTTTTCCCCTGCTCGAAAAGATCGCGAACACGAGACGCTCCGACACCGACAAACATCTCCACAAAATCCGATCCGCTGATACTGAAGAACGGCACACTGGCTTCCCCAGCAATGGCCTTGGCCAACAGCGTCTTCCCCGTGCCGGGAGGACCGACGATCAAGACGCCCTTGGGAATCCGGCCGCCGAGCTTTTGGAACTTGCGCGGATCCTTGAGAAACTCGATGATCTCGAGCACTTCATTCTTGGCTTCATCGACACCGGCAACGTCAGAAAACATTACCTTTTTACGCTCTTCCGTCAGTAGGCGAGCGCGGCTTTTCCCGAAGGACATCGCCTTATTGCCCCCCATCTGCATTTGCCGCATCAAGAAGAACCACAATCCCAAGAACAGGACAAACGGTCCCCACGTCACAAGGAACGTAATGTACCACGGGCTTTCATCCGGTGGCTTCGCCTCGATCTGCACACCCTTGTCCCGTAAGACCTGCACCAACTCAGGATATTCAACCGAGTAGGTTCGAATGCGGGTCTTGTCTTTCAGGATGGCGCTGATGTGGCTGGATTTAATGATGACCCGCTCGACTTCTCCCTTGTCGAGCTTGGTCATGAAATCACTGAAAATCACATCTTCTTCAGGCTCATGGTGCGGCACGCTGAACAGGTTGAACAGCAAGATCATGAAGAGGCCGACGACGACCCAGAAAAGTATATTCTTTGTCCTGGAATTCATCCAGATCTCCTTGTGGATGGCATGCTCAAATGGTCAGAACATCTAAGAACATGTTTGATGCTAACACAGACACGTTGATACTGACAACCGTGTGACAAAGTCTTACTCTTGATCTCCCTCCATATCCAAGACAGCCAGATAGGGAAGGTTCCGGTACTTCTGCTGGTAATCGAGTCCGTATCCGACCACGTACTTGTTCGGAATCTTGAACCCCACATAGTCGATGGCCACATTGCTGGTCCGACGATCTGTTTTGCTCAGCAAGGTACAAATCTTAATCGACCGGGGCTTCTTTTTCATCAAGGTCTTAATTAAGTGTTGGGCCGTCAATCCGGAATCGACGATATCTTCCACCAGTAAGACGTCTTTACCCGCAATGTCCTCGGTCAGCTCGGTCATCATTTTAACCTTGCCGGATGATGTTGACCGAGACCCGTCACTCGTCACCAGAAGAAAGTCCACCCGCATGGGAATTCTGATGGCACGAGCCAAATCGGCATAGAAGGCATAGGCCCCCTTCAACACCCCCACCAAGACAAAATCCTTCCCCGTATAATCGGTCGTGATCTGCTTGCCTAACTCACGAATCCGGGCGCGCATTTCTTCCTGTGTCACGATCGGCCGACCGAAGATCCGTTCCATGCTCCGTTACTCCTCCTCTGACGCCCAGTTGCTCACCGAAACAACTAAACACCGTGTCGTCCCATCACGAACGACGAAGCGCTCGTCCTGCCGCATTCCCACCACCCAAAGAATTCCCTCTGGCGCCACCAATAATGGAATCGTCCCACGTTCGTGACGAGCCACTTTCCTGTCGGTAAAGAAGTTTTGGAGTTTTTTGCTCTTCCCCTTCATCCCATGGGGAAAGAATCGATCGCCGGCTTGCCAAGCGCGAACGACCAAGGGCTCCGAAAACCGGTCGGCATCGAACAACGCCAATCCTCGAGAAGGAGACCTGCCCAGAGCATTAACGGTGCGACGAGTCATGAGTTGTACATGAATTTGCTGATTCGTTCCAGCCCATGAGACCGTTGAAGGCACCTGAACCGCAAGCATCTCTCTCTTCTTTTGCCCTGAATCAATCTGATGACTGCGATCTCCTCCTACGCTTGGGCTAAATCGCACCGACCCCTGATCCAGAGTCACGAGGGTCTGCTTCAAAGACAGTCGCGCCCCGCTCTTTCCCTTAAGAAAGACACGTCGAACTGACTCCACCACATAAAGGCTGCTCGCTCGCCCCTCTTCGTCGTAGGCCCGTAAGATTGTCCGAACGAGACGCCGCTGAAGCGCAACCGGCAACTCGACGAAGGCCCGGCGATCGACTCGTTGCACGCCTCTGGAATGATAGCTGACGAGTGTACGCACCAACTCATTTGTAATTCCCGTCAAATATTGTTCGTCCTCACGTAGCAAATCTGCCTGCCGCTGCAGCACATGGACGGCAGCCGGCGCCAACCGTGTAATGACAGGCAGGAGTTCCTTCCTGATCCGATTGCGATGATAGAGCGGCTTTTCATTGCTTGAATCACGACGATAGCTCAGCCCTTCATGCTCCAGGTATGCCATGACCTCTTCGCGGGTGGCTGCGAGAAGCGGACGAATAATCCTCTCTTCACGCACATACGGCATTCCCGCCAACCCGGTCATGCCCGCCCCCCGTAACAGCCACATCAGCACCGTTTCCGCCTGGTCATTGGCGGTATGACCGACCGCAATGCGATCAGCTCCTACCTTGTGAGCCAGTTGCTTCATGAAGTCATATCGCGCGTCGCGCGCCGTTGCTTGAAGCGATGAGCGGTGTTGTCGCTTGACCAGCGTGGGTCTATGAATGACAAGAGGCAGCTGTCGTTCCTGACAAAAGTCTCGAATAAACGATTCGTCACCGTCGGACTCCGCCCCGCGCAACCCATAGTTACAATGGACCACCGTCAACGTGAGCCGCCAGGAGGGGGCCAGGCGATGGAGGAGAGACAACAACGCGACCGAGTCGGGTCCGCCCGACACCGCCACGAGCATATGCTGACCTGGAGCGAACAGCTGTTGCTGACGCACCGTCCGAGCAAGATGGGACAACAGGACCGGTCGTGTGGCAAACCTGGATGACGACCTCATGATCGTTGTCTCAACAGCCATGGTTACGGAACTCCCTGCGGAATACGCCGCAAGCTGATACGCGCCTGCTCCACATCGCGGGTAATTTGCTTTGACAATTCATCGGCAGACGCAAAGGTGTGATCGCCACGTACCCGCGCCACAAACTGCACGGTGATCTCCTGGCCATAGAGATCGCTGGTTTGATCCAAAAGATTGACTTCGATCAGCCGCTCGCCCGCGCCAAACGTCGGCCTGGTCCCAATATAGGCGATCGCATCATGGGTCTGAGTACCGTGGACAGCCCGCGCGGCATAGACTCCATCGGGCGGCACGACACGGTCCGCCGGAACGCGCAAATTGGCCGTAGGCCAGCCCATCGCCTGTCCCTGCTGCATCCCGTGCACCACGGTGCCTCGAATCCCATAGACGCGTCCGAGCAACGTGGCAGCCCGCTCTAGATTCCCCGCCTGAATCAGCTGGCGAATCCTGCTTGAACTCACCACATCCCCCTCCATCGTCACGGGAGTCACGGGATGCACGCGGAAGCCGTACTGCACGCCGAAACGCACAAGGTCATCGATACGCCCTGCCCGACCCTTCCCAAACGCAAAATGATTGCCCACGAACAGTTCAGACAGGGTGAGAGACCGATGCAGGATGTCTTCGGCAAATTGCTCCGGGCTCATCGCCGCGAAGGCGGGAGTAAAATCCAGGAAGACCACTTCATCGATCCCTGCGGCTTCGAAGTGCGCAAGCTTTTCTTCAGGACTGGTGAGAAATCGAAGATCGACTCGGGGTGCGAGAATTTTCACCGGATGCGGTTCGAAGGTCAGCACCAGCGCAGTCCCCTGTGCCTTCCGAGCCGTCTCAACCACCGTTTGCAACAGCGCTCGATGGCCCAGATGATGGCCGTCAAAATTGCCGATCGTGGCGACCGGATAGGCACGTGGACACTCGCCGGACAGCCCACGCGTCACTTTCAACATGGTCGTCAGCGGAGGAGACGCGCGGCGTCTTTGGCAAAGTACGTTAGGATGAGATCTGCGCCGGCCCGCTTAATCGAGAGCAACGATTCCATCATGGCTCGCGATTCGTCGAGCCAGCCGGCGTTGGCGGCCGCTTTGATCATGCTGTACTCCCCACTCACTTGATAGGCCGCCACTGGCAACAACACCTGTGCCCTGGCCGCGGCGATGATATCGAGATACGGCAGCGCCGGTTTCACCATAATGATGTCGGCCCCTTCTTCGACATCGAGGGCGATCTCTCGAAGCGCTTCACGGCGGTTGGCAGGATCCATCTGGTAAGACTGCCGATCGCCGAACTGCGGGCTTGAACAGGCCGCATCCCGAAACGGCGCATAAAAACAGGACGCAAATTTAGCGGCATACGCCATAATCGGCAGCTCTGGAAAACCCGCCTGATCCAGTTCCGCCCGAATCGCCCCCACCCGCCCATCCATCAGATCGGACGGGGCCACCATGTCGGCGCCGGCCTGCGCATGGGTTCTGGCCATCGCCCGGAGACACTCCAACGTTTCATCATTGAGAATGCGTCCGTCCTTGACGATACCGCAATGGCCGTGATCTGTGTATTCGTCGATGCAGACGTCGGTCACCACCATCAGCCCCGGCACTTGGTTCTTTACTGCTTTGACGGCCCGCTGCACGATGCCGTTCGGATCGAACCCCGAACTCCCGCGATCATCTTTCCGGTCAGGAATCCCAAAAAGAATGATGGCGGAAATCCCCAAGGCCGCAATCTCACTCGCCTCTTTCACCAGGAGATCGACCGAGAGCCGGAACTGGCCCGGCATCGAGGCGATCTCCTCTCGCCGATCTCGTCCTTCGACGACGAACAACGGATAGATGAAATCGGACGGAGCCAGGCTTGTCTCCCGCACCATACGACGAAAGGCCTCATGCTGCCGTAACCGCCGGAGGCGCTGTATCGGAAAGGCCATCGGATCACTTCCTCGGGAGATTCGTCAAAAACACCACGATGTCGCGCACAGAAATCATGCCGACCACTTTTCCACCCTGAGTCACACAGAGATGACGGATATGCGTTTTGGCCATCAGATCATTGGCATCTAATACAGTCTTATCCTCTTCGATCGTCACAATCGGAGCCGACATAATCTGTTCGGCCGTTGTCTTGTGAGTGTCGACTCCACCCGCGACCACACGCCGAACCATGTCGGTATCCGTGAGGATGCCGACGATCTCTTTCCCGTTCGTCACGAACAGGCTGCCGATGCCGCGATCGCGCATAATTTGTGCCGCCGTCTGCGCATCCGTATCCCGCTCAATCGTCACAAACTTCTCCCTCGGAACCATAAACGATTTGACTGGAACCATAACGATGCCCTCCTTTGGCTAATTTACTCCATGACCCTGCCGTCTGCGCCAGCCTAGTGTAGCGCGTCTAACGCTTCAGGACATATCCCATTCGCCCTGAGCTTGTCGAAGGGCTGAATGGTTCCGATCACTTCCGTTCATGCTTCGACAGGCCTTGCCCTGAACGAAGTCGAAGGGCTCAGCACGAACGGTGTGTAAAGCCATTTCTGACGCACTGCCCTAGCTGAGCGTAGAAACGGCGACTCGAACCTCTTCCTTGAAATGCCTCACAATCGCTTCTGCCAGCGCCGGCACAGTATTTTCAGCAGGCATGACCGTGACCGTCAACCCATACTCCTCCGCTGTGCGTGCCGTAATGGGCCCAATACAGGCCACCACCGCCCTTGCGAGAAGCGATCTCACCGCATCCCGTCCACCAAAGAGTTCCACGAAATTGCGAACCGTGGAGGAACTCGTGAATGTCACCGCCGCCACCTGCCCATCGTAAAATTGTTGCGTCAAGGACGCGACGTCCACCACCGGGGCGATCGTGCGATAGACAGGAATCACCTCAACGGTTGCCCCCAATTCACGCAACTGCTCCGGCAAGATTTCACGAGCGACTTCGGCACGTGGGATCAATATACGGCTCCCACGGATTCCCACTTGGGCCAATGCAGCAATCACTCCCTCCGCCTGAAACTCGGCTGGAACGACATCCGGAGTCAGCCCATAGGTTCCCAGTTCCTGCGCAGTTCTTGGTCCAATCGCGCACACGCGAAGGTTCGCCAACGCACGCGCATCTTTTCCTGCCGCATGGAGCCGGTCCATGAAGGGCCTCACCCCGTTCACGCTGGTAAAAATAAGCCATTGATAGGCATTGAGTCGAGTCACTGCGTCATCGATGGCCTGCCAACTAGCCGGGGGCACGATCTGAATCGTCGGAACTTCCACCGGCTCCGCGCCATAGCCTGCCAACAGCTGGGAAAATTCTCTCGCCTGCTCCTGTGCCCGGGTCAGCACGATCCGTTTCCCAAAGAGCGGCTTGGTTTCAAACCAATTCAGCTGTCCTCGCAATCGCACGACCTCACCCACGACAATCACCGTCGGCGGTTCGAGATGCGCGGCTTCCGCGCTCGCGACAATATCGCCCAATGTTCCCACGATGGTCTGTTGATCGGCTTTCGTCCCCCAACGGATCGCCGCAACCGGCGTGTTGGACGGACGTCCCTCCGACAGTAACTGTCCGACGATCGAAGGAAGATTCTTCATGCCCATCATGAAAACGAGCGTCCCAGATGTACTAGCCAATTTGGGCCATTCCAACAACGCCACCGGCTTGGTGGGATCTTCATGACCGGTGACAAACGTAACCGTGGAGGCCAACGTGCGATGGGTCACCGGAATGCCCGCATAAGCAGGAACCGCGACCGCCGCCGTCACCCCGGGCACAATCTCGAAATCGACCCCAGCCGCGGCTACCGCTTCCGCCTCTTCTCCCCCGCGTCCAAAGACAAATGGGTCACCCCCTTTGAGCCGAACCACCACATTCCCCTCTTTGGCGTGCTCAATGAGCAATCGATTGATATCGGCTTGGTCTTGATACTGCCCACGTCCCCGCCGACCAACATAGATGCGCTGTGTCGTGGCCGGAGCATACTGTAGTAAAACCGGATTGGCGAGATAATCGTACAGGACGACATCGGCCGCCTCAAGACATTCCTTCCCTTTCAGCGTCAAAAGTCCAGGATCGCCTGGTCCCGCCCCAACCAAGTAGACCTTCCCCGTTCTTTTCGGTTTCATCATGTGGGCCCGTAGATGGCTTGAAGTATCCTATCGCCCCCGTGTGCGAGCAGCTGTTCCGCGAGTTGAATGCCGATCGACTCCGGATCCTCAATGGTTCCTTCAGCGATGTCGCGAATAAGCTCTTTGCCGTCCACGCTGGATACCAATCCTTCCAGTCTCACCCTGGTCCCAACCACTGTCGCATGCGCCGCGATCGGAACCTGACAGCCTCCTTGAAGCCGATGGAGCAACGCACGTTCGGCAAGTACGGCGATCCTACTTGGCGCATGGTCCAAACCACTCAACAGAGAACGAATAAAGAGATCGTCTCGCCGGCCCTCAATGCCCAGCGCCCCCTGGCCAATGGCAGGCAAACTAATCTGCGGGGCAAGATACTCCGTAATCTCGTGTGCCCAGGCCAATCGCCGGAGCCCGGCTGCAGCAAGCACGATGGCGTCGAACTGTCCCTCCCGTAACTTCTTGAGACGGGTATCCAAGTTCCCACGCAACATGGCAATCGTGATATCCGGCCTGGCATGTAGGAGCTGCGATTGGCGGCGAAGGCTGCTGGTTCCTACCCGGGCGCCACGTGGAAGGTCCATGAACGACTTCCCGTCACGACTAATCAAGGCATCCCGCGGATCTTCGCGTGGCGGCACACAGAGCATCGCCAATCCCTCGGGCAACTCCGTGGGCACATCTTTCATACTATGCACAGCCAGATCGATCTCACCGCTCAACAACGCTTCCTCGATCTCCTTTACAAACAGTCCCTTCCCGCCAATTTGGGCCAGCGGGACGTCCAGAATTTTATCTCCCGATGTCTGTATCCTCCGCAACGTCACCGTCACATGCGGCGACAGCGCATGCAATTGCGCCTGCACCCACTCGCTCTGCTGCACAGCCAGCTTACTGCCGCGCGTTCCCAGCACGACAGTCGATCGTTCATGGCCGACTTGTGACATAACTCCCTTTCACCGACTCACATCTGGTTCATCTGGTTTGTTTAGTTGATTTGATTCATTTCGTTCAACCAACCAAACAAACAAGACAAACCAAAGAAACCAAATAACAATCTTCTAGATCTCAACGGTCCGGCATCTTCGAGCCTGTCCTCGGAGTCATCGCGTCAACACTCTGAATATCTTCTTCTGACGAATGACAGCTCTCCGAAGCAGATGACGCATGATCGTTAGCATTGGAAGCCGCAGAGTCTCCGAGGCTGAAAAACCGTCTCGCCGCCTCGATAAAGGCGGTCCCTTCCGAGGAATTTACCTCAGCTTTGAGTGTCACCATCGTATTGTGAATAAGTTTGTTCACAATCGACGATGCCATAGCCTCGACCAATTCACGCTCCGGCGTGGACAGATTCGCCAATCGCCCCAAGGTCTTCTCGAGTTCGGCTTGCTTGATATCTTCGACCCGTGCGCGAAGAGCCACGATGGTAGGAGTGACTTCAAGCGACTGGAGCCATTGCCGCACAATCCCGACTTCGTCCACCACCATCCGCTCAGCTTTCTCAGCTTCGTTGAGGCGCTCTCCGCGATTCCGCTCAACTCTCGTCTTCAAATCATCGATGTCGAAGAGAAATGCATTGTCCACATGCCGCACCGCCGGGTCGATATTGCGTGGGACCGAGATATCGATCAGGAACATCGGACGATTCATCCGTTGCTTGACCGAGTGCTGCACATCGTCCTCGCTCACGAGATAATGCGCCGCGCCGGTCGATACCAAAACGATATCGGCGGAAGCCATGTCTTCTCGAAACTCCTCAAACGCAACCGCAGTGCCGCCGAACCGGTTCGCCAACTCCTGCGCATGTTGCGGATTTCTGGTCGTCACCCGCACATGCCGAACACCGTTGGCAATGAAATGTCTCGCCGCCAGCTTGGCCATCTCCCCTGCCCCCACCAATAGCACCGTCTTCTCGCTGAGATCCGAGAAGATTTTTTTTGCTAGCTCAACCGCGGCATAGCTGACCGACACTGCCATCTCGGAAATTTTTGTTTCTGTCCGCACGCGCTTGGCAACGGAGATCGCCTTTTTCACGACCTTGTTCAAGATTATGCCGGTCGCCTTGTGTGTGAGCGCAACCTCGAACGCATCTTTGATCTGACCAAGAATCTGCGATTCGCCGACGATCATGGAATCGAGGCTGGAGGCCACCCGAAACAAATGGCTGATCGCCCGATCTCCCTCGTGCCAATACAAATGGGGCGTCAGCTGCTCCGAGGACAGCGAAAGATGGGCATCAGCCAGGAAATCCTGGATTCGTCCATAGCCTGATTCGATCTCATCGACGACGGCATAGACCTCAACACGATTACAGGTCGAGAGTAATACCCCCTCCCGCACCCCCTGATAGGAGCAAAGACGGGCCAAGGCTTCACCCATTCGGCTCTCAGGAATCGCGAGCTTCTCGCGGATTTCGACCGGGGCGGTCTTATGGCTCAAGCCGACGGCAATAATATGCATATCAAGACACCGGTCCGTGACTCTTGAGGATCACACCGATGAAAGTCAGAATAACTCCAGCAAATCCGATAATCGTGAGGTACGCCGCTCGTTTGGCTCGCCAGCCCACGGTCAGTCGTCCCGTCAGTACGACAAAGTAGAACATCCATGTCACCAAGGCCCATACTTGCTCGGGATTCCAGCTCAGATACGACCCCAGAGAGAGCTCTGCGTAGAGTGCGCCCGTAATGATGCCGAGCGTGAGCAGCGGAAACCCCGTGACGATCGACTGTTGATTCAAGCGGTCGAGAAAATCCAGGGCCGGCAACTTTGAGTAGAGGACATTGAAGCGCTTAGACTTGAGAAGTCCATCCTGAATCAGATACATGACACCAGCCACAAAGGCGATGGCAAACCCCACGGTCCCGAGCATGCTCAGAGTGACGTGGACCCACAAGGTCCGAAACACCGGTGTGAGCGTCGGAGCGGTTTCCGGCAATGCGGCGGCAGAAACCAGAGAGACCAACGCCAGAGGGACGATGAACGAGCCAAGTACGTGCAAATGATGGCGAAACTCCACGGCAAGAAAGACTAAAATCAGGACCCAGGAGAAAAACGACAACGCTTCATAAAATCCCGGCGTCGAGATGTCTGTGCCCCCGATCATCCCTGCGCCCAATGCGATCGTGTGTGCGGCAAACCCGGTCGCCGTCACTCCCAACGAGACGTTCGCCAAGATTTCAGAAGGCCAGAGCAGGTAGGCAAGAAAGGCGACGGTGGCCGCAAAATACAGCGCCATCGTCACCACGAAAAACATGGCGGCCATAGAGGGCTATCCTCTCAACTTTTCAGGACAAACAGACGGACATTAAACGAGGAATTATATCGATGGAGCGAGATGGGAGTCAACCAAACGATCGTGGAGTAAGAGGCCGGACGACCACGTCTCGTCCTCCCGGCACCCTCTATGTCGTCAGCTCACCAATTGGCCACCCCGATGACATAACCCTTCGGGCCCTTGCTACGCTACGCTGCGTCTCGGTTATTGCCTCGGAGGACCCTCGCATGACCCAAGCGCTCCTGGCCCATCATGGCATTACCGCAACAATCACAAGCTACGGCCTATTCAATCGCCACGAGAAAATGCTCCTCCTTTTGCATCGACTCGCGCAGGGACAGGATGTCGCCCTCGTCTCAGACAACGGCACCCCGATTATCTACGACCCAGGCAGTCTGTTTGTGGCCGCTGCCCATCGAGCAGGAATTCCGGTGAAGGTCATCCCTGGTCCCTCTACCATAACGGCAGCGGCAGCGATCTCTGGTTTTTCCTGTGATACCATCATCTTTGAAGGACACCTTCCCTCAACCAAACGCCGTCTCGCACACCACCTCTCGCGGCTCCGCAAGGAACGAAAAACTCTCGTCTTCTATGTGGCCCCGAAAGCCCTCACCGGACTACTGAAAGCTCTGGAACAGATACTCCCCACCAGGCAGATGGCCATCGCCATGGACCTCACGACGTGCAGGGAGACCTTCTCTCGCGGTAGACCAAGTGAGCTGCTCGATTTGATTGGGCCAGTGCCAAAGGACTCAGCGGTGACGGTCGTCATTGAAGGATATCGGCGAGAATCTAAGAAGAAACGATGAGCAGAAGAATGTCGCGCGCTACTCGTCTTCGCGGCGGCGAATGAGCACTCGATAGGACCCCTCAACACGATCTTGCGAAAGGACGGTGTGCCCCTCATTGCTCACGCTGCGAGGAACATTCCGAATCGGATCGCCATCGTCCAACAACACTGACAGAATCTGCCCTTGCTCCATCGCTTCCAGTTTCAACTTCGTTTTGACGAAGTTATAGGGGCAAATCACTCCCCGCAAATCCAACTCGGAATCTGGCTGACCAGTCACTGCCGCGCCTCCCTCTCCAGTATTTGGTTTCTTTGGTTTATTTTGTGTATCTGGTTGATTTGGTACATCTGCTTCGTTTCGTTCAACCAAAAACCAGACAAACCAAATAAACAAGACATACCAAAACAAACCAGGATAGTTTTTCCCGCGGCCTGTGCTGACTGGACGCAAATCCTAACAAGGCGCCGGCGACCATGCAAGCACTACACGGGCTCTAACAGCATGGTGAACACAAAAAAAGGGGCAGCATCTCGCTGCCCCTTCTACACTCTCACTGAATATGTCTCGGATTTAGTGCAGGCCTTTGTTCAAGTTTGCCTTCAAATAGTCCGTCCCGTAGTCTGACTTGGTTTCGGTTGCTGCATTGCCCCATCCCGGCTGTGGTTCACACTGCCAGCAGGGAGCAGAACCAGTGTATTCACCAACCGGGCTAGTGATACCGGACTCAATCTTTCCTGGAAGAACGGCACCTGCAATGCCACCGGTGATTCCGCCACGACTTGTCCCAATCGCGCGCTCATTCTCAGGATCTGGACGTTGTCCAAGTCCACCGAACCCCTGTTTTGTCGCATCGACATGAGTCACGAATGCTTCAAGCACCGTTTTCTTTCCGGTGCCATAGGGTTGGTCGACCGTCGTTTCTTCCCTCACTTGAACCGTGACATCGTCACCAACATTGAGCGTCTTAATGGCTTGCATATTTGAGCGATCCGTGAGGTTAAGGATCACAACTGTACGCGCTCCGTAGCCTGACTTACCCTCCTGCCCCTCGTCGAATATCTTTCCTGCCCCGCCGGTCTCAATCATGAGCCTATGCTGGGCCATATCAATCGCAAATACCCGCCCGTACACCGTCTCCGGCTGCGACAACCGCTCGAGGAAGTTGGTTCGATCGAAGGTGGTCACCCGTGTGTTCGATCCCGACACATCACCGACCCCTTCGCCCACGCCCATGCCTGATTGGTTAGATTGCAAACGCTCCTGAGCAATTGACACACCAGCTGAACCGACAAAAAGAATTGCCGCTCCCAGTGCCAACACTTTACGCATGTGCTGCCTCCATGGTGAGATTAGAAAAAAATGATGTGCAATGACGAAACACTACAATGGGACCAATAATCATAACATTGAAACTTCTTCATCACTCTACGCCACAGAATATAGGTTACCCATTCGGACATGTCAACATGAAGACATGTGGCGTAGATTCGATTCGGCTTCGCGCACAATCCGGTCACCACCCGAGCTGCGAAAAGCTCCTTGCCAGACCTACCGATACGCGGTGAACCGATGGTGCCCAGAGGGAGGGTCGAACTCCCACTCTCTTGCGAGAACCGGATTTTGAGTCCGGCGCGTCTGCCAGTTCCGCCATCCGGGCTTATTCATTTCTGAAAGCGATTCTTCTTAGCACGAAGCCATATGTTGGTCAATCCGTTCCCCCTCTTTATCTTCGCTTAACCACAATGTTACAATTCTTCCTCACTGTTCTTCAAAATTTATTCAGGAGGATGCTCATATCATGGCAGACGTCCAGTGCGTCACGTGCGGACAAGCCGGAGAAACGATTACAGACCCCCTCTTCATGGGGAAGCTTGAAACCGAGATCAAATCCAAGGTCTGCAAACCCTGCTGGAAAAAGTGGGAAGGCATGCGAGTCATGGTCATCAACGAGTATCAAGTCAACCTGGGTGAAGAAAGCGGCAGAGAACTCGTGAAGAAGCAGATGAAGGCCTTTCTCAAACTTGGCGAGCAAACTGATACTGGGAAACTCGATCAAAACTATCGCCCACCTGCCTAAGGGGATCGTTATTTGGTTTATTTGGTTCAGACGTCCTGACCAATGATTCTCCACACTGCCGCAATAGTTTCCGCAACGGCTAGGCCGTTGATCGCCAGAGCGTTCTACGAATTTCTCCAGCGATCACGCAGGCTTCGTTGACACGCCGACTTTGGAAATGCTAGAGTGCGCCCTTCTTGATTCATCCGCCAGGGTGATCAGCATCTGCTCACAATCCTATTTATGGATAGGGACAGGGGGCCGGTTTCTCGTGATTACACAGATGCATGTCAAAGGGTTGATGTTCGACCCCTATAATAACGCGTATATCGTGGTGTTACGCGACGAAGAGCATTCCGACATGCTCCCCATTTGGGTCGGCAAGTCAGAGGCTGGTTCGATCAGCATGTCAATGGAAAACATCACGCCCCCTCGGCCTATGACGCACGACTTCATGAAGTCGTTCCTCGATGCCTACAATGCGAAAGTCATCAGCGTGGTCATTACCGACTTGTCGGAACACACCTATTTTGCAAAAGTCCATTTGATGTACGAAGACTCAGAATACACCGTCGACGCCAGACCCAGCGATGCGATTGCACTCGCGCTTCGAAGCAATGCGCCGGTGTTCGCGAACAATTCAGTCATCACCAAACAGAGTTCCGAAGAGCTCGAGCAGTGGTTAGAGAATCTCAAGCCGGAAGATTTCGGCAAACTCGATTCCTGAACAAGCACGACTTCATTATGAGCGCCGTCGAACTACCCAAAGAGCAAGACCTGGTTGAATACCGGGTGGATCGCATCCACGAAGAGGCCAATACCGACACGAGAATTGTCATCTTGGCACGACAGGACGGTGTCATCGATACGTTTCCAATTTGGGTTGGGGCCGCAGAAGGAAATGCCATTAAATTAGCGCTCGACACCATGATCACGCCACGGCCAATGAGCCATGACTTGATCAAGAGTTTCGCCGAGCATTTAAACATTACGATCCAACGCGTCATCATTGCGGACGTGAAAAGCAGCACCTATTACGCGACAGTCTATGTCGCCAACAAAGGCATGGAGCGGACAATCGATGCCAGGCCCAGCGACGCAATCTCCTTGGCCCTTCGGGCTCCTTGTCCGATCTACATTACCCAAGACGTGTTGAAGCGACGGAGCACGACGAATCTCGACGCCTGGCTGGCAAAACTAGAGTCGAAAGATATCGGCACACCGGAAGTACAGGAAACATAATTGACTCGATAGCGAAGGAGCAGGAAGAACGATGTTGACCTACATGCAAAAGCCTTTGGACGTGAAGGAAAAGTGGTACCTCGTGAATGCGGAGGGAAAAACGCTGGGCCGCTTGGCCGCCCGTGTCGCCGGAATGTTGCGTGGCAAACACCGGCCGACCTTTACCCCCCATGTGGACATGGGGGACCATATCGTCATCGTGAATGCGGAGAAGATCCATCTGACCGGCAATAAAATGGCCACGAAACTCTATCGCCGTCATAGCGGCTTTCCAGGTGGGCTCAAGACCGCAACGGCGCAACATGTGTTCCGAAAGGACCCGACAGAACTCTTGGTCAAAGCGATCGAAGGCATGCTTCCCAAAAACCCGTTAGGGAATCATATGGCCAAGAAACTCCGCGTCTACGTTGGGCCAGCTCACCCCCATCAGGCCCAACACCCGGAACCGATTACCCTTTAGACTTCACTGTGCGTAAGAAGGAGACGTTGTAGCATGGCAGTAGCAACTCAATATGCAACCGGACGACGAAAATGCGCCATCGCCAGAGCCTGGGTCACTGGGAGAGCGGGCGACATTACGATCAATGAACAACCGATCGAGAAGGCCTTCCCACGACTGACTCTCCGGCAAATTATTCAGTTCCCGCTCGAAATTGGCGGGGTCATGGGGCAGTACTCGATCAAGGCCACGGTGCAAGGCGGCGGACAGGTCGGCCAAGCCGGCGCCTTGCGCCATGCCATTGCACGCGCGTTGGTGGAACTCAACCAACCCCTCCGTACACCCTTGAAGAAGGAAGGACTACTGACACGGGACTCCCGCGTCAAAGAGCGGAAAAAGTACGGACAGAAGGGCGCAAGAAAGCGGTTCCAGTACTCAAAACGATAAACATCGGAGCCACAGTCAGAAAAAGGGAAGGCTCCACGCCTTCCCTTTTTTTGTGCCC
>JBDSDL010000016.1:0-3448 GCA_039920585.1 Nitrospiraceae bacterium
CGAAGAGATCGAGGAACGAGCCGGTGTCTCCACCACGTTCGAGGGAACTGGGGGCATGGCCACGAAAATCCGGGCTGCCAAGAAAGTCAGTGAGTATGGCGTAGCCACCTTGATCTTGAACGGGCAAAAAGCCGGCCTCCTTCCACACGTATTAGCCGGAGGCCCTGGCGGCAGTCTCTTCCTCGCGAAGGAACGTCGCTTTACCAGCCGCAAACATTGGATCGCCTTTACCCTCAGGCCACGAGGAACACTGACGCTCGATCCTGGAGCCGTCGAAGCGCTGGCCCGGCGAGGCAAGAGTCTATTGGCTTCAGGTATTCTGAACGTCAGCGGTCCCTTCGATACGGGAGATGCCGTCAGTTGCCTCGACCAGGACGGCAAAGAGTTCGCCAAAGGACTTGTGAACTTCTCCTCCGATACCTTGGCGCGGATCAAAGGGCTCAAAACGACCGAGATCCAGCAGCAACTCGGCCTACAGGAATACGAGGAGGTCATACATCGGGACAACCTGGTGATCCTCTAGCAGGATGCTGAAAAAGTCCGCCAGCAGCGTTCTCGCATCGTTCAGACCCTCAACGTACCCCAGAGGGTACGCCTCGGATCTTCACTCGCTGCGGCCTTGCTGGACGGCCATTTTGAGCATCCTGCGGGAAAGATATTCCTCTTGTGCCGCAACTGCAAATCATCAAAGCTCTCCTGTGCCATATTAGGTTTTTCTTAACCTGTTAGAGCCGAATGCTGAGAAATGATGTCACCAGATTCTGAATCTGAGCCCTCAGCACCCAGCACTCAACACTCTGGTCCCCTTCGTCTCGGCCTCCTTGGCGGCAGTTTTAACCCCTTGCACAACGGTCACCTGGCCATTGCGCGCCAAACGCGCGAGGCACTCGGGCTCGACCAGATCCTCTTCATTCCCACAAGGCACCCTCCCCATAAACCGAACGACGGTCTGGCGCCGGCGCAAGACCGCTATGAGATGGTCCGCCTTGCCATCGCCTCAGACCCCTCTCTCGCCATCTCGGATGTGGAAATCCGCCGACCAGGCAAGTCCTACTCCATCGACACCGTTCGCCTGCTACAGCAAGAGTATGGCGCGCAGACTCAGCTCTTTTTCTTGATCGGACTCGATGCCTTCCTGGATTTTCCCTCCTGGCGTGAGCCACAGACATTACTAGAGCTCTGCCGCTTCGTCGTCCTCTCCCGGCCAGGCCTGTCGTTTCGTTCCCTCTCAACCGTCGCACGGATTCCGCCAATTCCCTATCCCTCGCTGGCGGACCTCGATGCGGAACGGATTTCCCGAATCGAGGCGCCGCTCGGAACGCAGGGCCTGATCTGTCTCAAACTACCGCCCTCCGCGGTCTCCGCGTCGGACATTCGCTCGCGAATCCGCCAAGGGCTCCCGGTGGCAAATCTGTTGCCGCCCTTAGTGGAATCTTATATACTTCAACATCATCTCTACCAAGAGGACCGTAATCGCACGAACAGCTAGGTCCACGGCCCTCGCCATTGCCCGGGCCATGCTTGATAAGAAGGCCACCGACGTTCTCGTCCTCCAGGTAGCGCCGTTGACCTCCGTTGCCGACTACCTGGTCATAGGCTCTGCGGATTCGGATCGCCAAGCGAGTGCCATCGGAGATCATATCGACGGTATCCTCTCTCGCTCCGGCTCCAAACCGCTGGGCGTCGAAGGCATGCGGTCTTCCCAGTGGGTTCTGATGGACTTTGGCGATGTCATCGCCCATATTTTCAGGCAGGATGTCCGGAACCATTACGCACTCGAACGGTTGTGGGCCGACGCAAAACGCATCGCCATCCCGGGCGAACCGCCTGTCACACATCCGTCCGCGACCCCAAAGCCCGTGAAGCGGAAAAAGGCGCCAACAAAAACAAAGACCTAGATCGATGCTCCGACTGCTCACCACCATCTTCCTCGTCAGCGCCGGAATTTTCCTCTACAGCTATGCTCGCGAGTTGAATCCTGGGGCAATCACAGTACGGACCAGTCCCTCCCTCCAATTCGAACTGAGCCCCGTCACGCTCGTCGTCTTTTCCATGGCAGTCGGCGCTGTGCTCGTGGCCTTGGCAGTCGGCATGCGGCAAACCGCCCACGTCATCGGCAATTGGCGCAGCACGCGGTTGTTGCGGCGCAAAGAAAAAATCGATGCCCTCCATCGTGAAGGCACCCATGCCATCATGTCAAAACGCACTGTCGAGGCCATCGGCCTGTTCGAACGAGCGCTCGCCATGGACCCGAATCGTGTCGATTCGCTGCTCTGGCTGGGAAACATTTACCGCGTGGAAAACAACTTTGCTGAGGCGATCCGCCTCCATCAACGAGCAAATCGCGTCGACGAGCGCAACATCGAAATTCTGTTGGAGTTGGCCAACGACTTGGAGGGCGCCAAGCGCTACGAGGACGCCCTGCAGACCCTGCACAAAATGCTCAAGGTCGAACCGGATAACCTCACCGCGCTCATCCGAAAGCGCGATCTGTTGATCAGACTCGAAAAATGGAGCGAGGCGCTCGAAATACAACATCGTCTCCTGAAGGCCAACCTGCCTGAGCCGGAACGCAAGGCCGAGGCCCATCTCCTCACTGGCTGCACCTACGAAGTCGGACGCCAACTGCTGGAACGAGGCCATCCCGATAAGGCCCGGCGCTACTTCCGCGGCGCGATTAAGAAAGACCGGACGTTCCTACCGGCCTACGTCGGCATCGGCGAAATCTTGATCCGGGAAGGCAAGACCAAGCAAGCTGTAGAAATTCTCAAGAAGATCTATGCCAAGACTCGCAGCAACATCATCCTGCACCGCCTCGAAGAACTCTTTCTCGAACAGGGTGAGCCTAGCGAAATTATCCGGGTCTACCAGGAGGCCCTCCGGCAAGACCCGAACAACCCCGCCCTGCAGTTCTATTTAGGCAAGCTCTACTACCGCCTCGAAATGGTTGACGAAGCCTTCGACATCCTCTCGACCGTCGAAGGAGTACAGGACCAATTGGCCGATTACCATAAGATCATGGCCAATCTCTATTTGCGCAAGCAGCAGATGGAGGAGGCCGTCGCCGAACTCAAGAAAGCCCTCCATTTCAAGAAACGTGTGGTCGTCCCCTATGTCTGCACCGCCTGCCGCCAAGAGTCGACCGAATGGTCTGGCCGCTGCCGTCGCTGTGGAGTCTGGAATACATTAGTCGCACTCCCCTTGCCGAACGACGGGCAAGCGCCCCCCGGTCAAGATAACAGCCCCCTCCCAGTCTCAGCAGTTCCCTACCAGGGCATTGCTTCTCCCTTCGAAACCGTGTAGGTTTTCGGCCAGTCTAGACACGCAGCCATCCGCATCGCAGTCAATACAACCTCTACAGATGATGGAGCCTCCCATGGTGGTCGACTATCAGGATTTCGCTGCCAAAGCCTTGCGTGACGAGACGCTGACCAGAAGCGAATGTCAG
>JBDSDL010000017.1:0-12104 GCA_039920585.1 Nitrospiraceae bacterium
AGAACATCCTGTCGATATATCCGCAATTCCTCGTCTTCTATACCGTAGTCCCAGCCCCTCCCCTCAGGGTTTCGTTCATCACGGAGCGTACTCGCCCCGATCAACTGCCCATCATGGTGCGCTCGCAGAAAATCCATCAGCCAGCGATCTTCTGTGCTCCTTGAAACGATATTGCCATCAGTACGGTCTTTCAACTCTCTGAACGAGGCCCTGCCGTCGAGTCCCATCACAAAGTTGGAGCTGATGTATGGGCGACGGGCGTCGGCAGGTGCAGGAAACCCAAACGGGCCATAGCGTTCCTTGAAGTGTCGAGGTAATGGGAACGTATCCTCGCTGGCGTTATAACAACGTTGTAGATTCATCGGCGCCTCCAACAACGAACGTATGATATGCACCATGCAGGACTGCTCACAAGTCTGAACATAGCTTTATCGATATATAAAATTTACCCGATCAGAAGTTGGAAGTCTTGCAGCAACAGTTTGAACGCCTGCGCAAGTGGAGTGGTACCCAATAGCTCAACGCGACGAACTCTTAGAAACATGCGGTTCGGATCGTATGTTGGGGAATTCGATTGAAAGATGGCATGGGTAGCCTGGTCATAATTATTCACTTCGGAAGAGACCAGGCGGGTGAGGCAGGCCGCTTATCTTGACCTCTCAGGGCGATCATCAGAAATACGGAAACTTGGATGTGCAAGCCACGGGAGTAGTCAATGAGGCACGACTTTTATGGGTGATGTTCGAAATGATCGGAAATGACCGAGCCGTCGCTATTTTGAAGAAATCTTCTCGTCTTCAGGCTTTATAGACAAGCGGGGACTCACAAGTTCGATTCGCATAATCGGCCCCATGAGTTGCAAGGGTCCTTCGAATTGCACGAAACTTGGCGGCGCATCGACCATGATCCAACAGGTATAGTGAAACTGGGCAGGGAGCTTGCCGATGGCCTTGCCGAAGAACTCCTTAATCACGCCGAGCTGCGGAGTAAAGACGTACTGCGTCGCCTTACTCGACAGCTCGCCGAGTTGGACTGGTTGCTCATCTATGGCACGTAGCTGCACTTTGATGACTTGGGGCGACGGCGTGAACGCGAGCACACTCACTGTTTCGTCGGCGCCCTTCTGTAGGTTCTTCGACATGGTTATCAGCATGCCGTTGTAGACATCCTTGGGCAGATCCACATGCCCGGTCAGCACCTCTTCTTTCCCATTCTCCCCCGCTTGTGAGCGCACCGTGTATTCCGCTGTGCCTCGGTCTATGGAGATATCGATCTGGTCCGGAAACGATGGGCCGCGCTGGACCAGACGATAGCTGATCATCGTAAACACCCGCTGTTGCGAGAAGGCCACTTTTTCATCGTGCAGGGAGCCGTCCTTGAACCGGAACACCAACCGGCTTTCGACCAGATCGCCTTCTTTGAGCACTTGGGTCATCTCACCCTGGCCCAGGAGCGCCCCGGAAAGCGACCGGACGAGGAGAAAGCCATGGGTCATGCCTTCAGGAAACCGCACCGCGATAGGACCGGCATTGACAGGGGTGGACACGAGAGCGACGAGCGTCATGATGACCACTATGCATGCGCCGGACGCTCGATGGCCCACAAAGATATTCGGACGACACAACATCGTAGCGACTCCTTTCATTCTCTCAGCAACTCAGCCAGGGGCTGGAGTTCTTCTATATGCTGAGAGATAACATTTACAATGCCAAGGATTGGAATCGCCAGCAGCAAACCCGCTACTCCCCAGAGCCATCCGCAGAAGAGCAACGCGATAAATACAGACACCGCATTCATTTTCGCTGTTTTGCCGGTCATCCAGGTGACGACGAATATGCCAACGAGGGTGGCGATCGCCAGCGAGCTGCCCGACACCAACAATGCCATAGAGAAAGACTCAAATTGCATGAAGCCCACCATTCCCGTCGCAACCGCGATCAGTGCGGGCCCTAAGTACGGAATCACGTGAAGGACACCCGCAGCGATCGCCCATCCACCGGCATTGTCCAAACCGATCCACCAGAATGCGCCCCACGTCAGGAGTGTCAGGAGCACGTTGGCCACCAACAGCGTGAACATGTACCGCTGTATGGACACGTTGATATCGTCCAAGATGTGCACCGTGATCTTTTTGTCCGACAGCGAAGGGCCGGTCAAACGCACCAGTTTACGTTTGAACGAGTCGCCGGCGAGTAGAAGAAAGAAAACCAATATCAGTACCATAGTCGCTTGGCTGATAAATCCGAACACTCCCATGGACCCTGCTTTCAAATAGTCGCCCAGCTTGAACGTGGGCTGGTCAATGATGACGTGGGTGGCAGGTTGCTTGGATGTCGAGTGGGTATCCGCCGCCTGGCTGGTCGCTTTATCGATCTCTTGCGCCGCGGATTGCACTTTCTGCATGGTGGAGGGCTGCCCACCACGCACGTTGCGGAGAGAAACAGCCAATTTGCTCGCCGCTTCGGGTAACTGATCGAGAATGGTCTGTACCTGATCGCGCATCGAGATCGTCACGAATGCGCTTCCGCATAGGACGGCCAGCATCACTATGATGGTACCCACCACCCGAGGGATCTTCACCTGCTCCAGCCACACCACGAGGGGATTGAGGGTATACGCAATGATGATTCCAAGCAGGAGCGGTATGAAAAACTTCTCTGCCCATTGAAGCGCAAAGACCACGGCGATGATCGTCACAATGGTTAACGCCAGGTTTTGCGCGCTCATTGGCACGCGGTCGGTGAGAGGAGCAGGATCCGGCAACGACGTGCTCTCTATGGGAATGCATGTTCCGACTGAACCGGCCGACATACTTTGAGGATCAGGATTCGCATCTTCTGGAAGTTTCACGGTCATACCATCCGTAGCGCGTGATCCTAGAAATGCACCCGTCTGGTTTCAGACTGAGGGGGCGGTTATGCTTCGCAGAGGGTTCTCTACACAGTGCCTAGAAGATCCGTGGCGGTCTGTTCAAAAGTGCTCAGATTGGAAGACTTGATGAGGCTGGCCGCATGAGACTGACTCTGCGCGATTATCCGCGAGCAGGAGTGAACCTAAGCCGTTCCAAGCTGTCTTCCCCTCGCGAGAGAGAATGTAGCCCACTATTATGAGAATCGTGCGCGTGGCTACGAGAATATAGCCCATAAGGCGGGAATCGCTATTTCGAGACGTGGAGAAAGATTGCTCGCGACGGCTCTAGGGAGATTAGTGTTTGGCGCTCCTGGCAGAGGACATCAGCGGCTGGACGAAACGACGCAGGAGCACCGACAAGGGCTTGAGCGCCTTCCGGCTCTTCACCTGTCCCGTATCTTGGCCTGCCTCTACGGCTCGTTGATGATAGACCACTAGCCGCTCAGCTTGGGGATCATCCGGCTCTGTTGGTTCCCAGAGATCCACCTGCGATCCCGATACTTCAAAGCGCTGGTGCTCATTGAAAACCCGCTCTACGTCCTCGGGACGGGCCATGTGCACGATACCAAGGCCGAGAGAATGGCCGCACTCATCCCTCAGAACTTGCGCGAGCATCACCGTTCCAAACGGGGTGAAGGCTTGCCGGAGCTTGTCATCGGTGCAAAAAGTAGGATAGCCCGCTGACATGAATACGCGTATTCATGGCGAATCCCTCCTGGTGAGCAACGGGTCTCGAATATATCTCCATTATCCCTGGAGGATCGCTGGCCGTCTGGTCAAAATTGCTCAGTTTTGCAGAGAACAGGCAGATCACTGAAAAGGCGGCGTCAGACAGCTGGTGTGCTGCCCGGCGCCCTCCTCCAGAACAATCACGATGCGTGAGCCGTTGTGTGAATTCCGATCCGCCTGCCCGAATCCGCGAAGCAGAATCTTTCGACCCGATTCAACCATCTCGCGCTTTAATTCAAAGAGCTCCCAGATGTCGGCTTTTCTCCGGTTGTCGAGGGTGTCTTGGATCTGAACACGAAGCTCACTCACCAGCCGCGAGAGCGTCATGACGGCTGGTCCGGTCTCCGCCTGGTCGAGATGGCCCGTCAGTTCCAAGGCTCGGGAATTCATGTGGCACAGGTGCCGCCCTTGCGAAAAGACCAGAATCCCAGGGCTCGAACGCTGAAACACTGTCTTCGTGCTCGGGGGAACGGGGGACAATTCATGTCTGGGCTTCTCGTGGGATTCGTTGCCATTTCGTATCCAAACTCCGTCGTTCATCGGTGAATGTCCCCATAGCTTGGAAGAACGTTGCCAAATCTTGCGGACAGCGATGACCTCATGCTGACTTTTGCCTATGCGGTCGATGATTCTTCGCATCGCTGATGGCTCCGTTTTATTGGAACAACGTCAGAAGTTTCGCGCACGTTGCATTGGAGTCAGATTGCAGTCTCGTCAAAATAGCTCAGCTTAGTGAGTGATTTATCCGAGCGACGGGGCCCTGGCGTGCTTGATATCATCTAGCCTAAGTAATTGGAAAGGTTATGCGAAGCTAGACGTAAGGAGACAGCATGAACGTTGATTCTCTAAGGATATGGCGAACTGCCTGCTACTGACGGTGGCGTTGTTCATTCACTTCTCCACTTTGCTTCCATGCCTGCCAATCGCACCCTCGCTAATCCAAGATTTGTTCTCTCCCGCCGAAGAAGCTCGATCTGTGTTTGGACGTCTGCCAGAATGCGGTCGATCTTTTCAGCCGTGATCGTGAGCCCTACCGGCTTCCGGTGAATCGTCTTCTGGCTTTTCTCCCTGTTCATCAAGCCCACCGATGTCTGGGATAAACCGGATACGTCGTTGTTCTTTGGTTCCATCATTGATCCCTCCTCAACCCTTGATTCGTTTTCGTCTCACGGCAGTTTGCGAAAGAGATGCTCATCGATCCGCCTCGAGGCTCGTTGGTCTCGATTTCGTTTCGTGTAGCCTGCTGCGACAGCTCTGACGAAGCCGTTCGGACCCAACACCGCAAGGCCTGATCCAACTCCACAGGGTCCACCGGTTTGACCAGGCAAGCCCGTGCCCCTCCGGCAAGAGCCTGTGCCACTACCTGGCTGCTGGTATGGCCTGTCATCATGACCACTGGTATTGTTGGACGACGCGCTTGGATGTGCTGCAAAACCGTCAACCCGGTGAGCCCAGGCATCATAGAGTCAAGCAGCACGACGTCATAATTCGCGTGCTCGAGCTTGCTCAGACCGTCCCAGCCAGTCTCGGCAGTGTCCACGGTGTGCCCGGTCTTCTTTAGGCGCATCTTCAGCAAGCTCAGAAGGGCCGCATCGTCATCGACTATGAGAACGTGTTTTCTCATCATTGGAGTCCCCTTTCAAAAATTCTCACCGTCACATCCGATCTCGAGATGGTGGTGGACCGCACATTCCCATTTCCACACATCGACCTACCACGTCTTTTTGATCGACGTCCTGCAGATGTCTAGGAGGCGACGCAAAGGTTTTTGGAAGAGAAGACCGCGTCGAATGCGCCTTGTGTCCCTGCCGATGGCCATCCTCCTCCAGCACGATCACGATTCGTGAGTCGTCGTGTGACTTCCGATCCGCCAGCCCGAATCCACGAACCAGAATCTTGCGCTCAGCTTTAAAGATAACGCGCTTCAATTCGAAGATCTCCCAGATGCTGGCTTCTCTCCAACGGTCCAGCATCTCTTGGATCTGAGCACTGAGTTCACGCACCGGCATCGAACGGATATTATGGACTGGTCCGATCTCCGTCTGATTGAGGTGACCGGTCAATTCCAAGGCCCGGCTATTTATATGTAGCAACTTCCCCGCGCGCGAAAAGACCAGAATGCCCGGTCGCGAGCCCGCAGATGCGCCATTTGCACTCGGCTCAGAAAAGGACAATTCCTGTTCACGCCACACGTGTGATTCATGGCCACCTCGTAGCACGGTTCCGTCGTTCATCATCGAATGCCTCCATAGATTGGGAAAATGGTAGTGGTATCCTTGTACGCAGCAACGTCTCCCTGCTTTTGTTGCGTGCGAGATGCAGACACAATGTAGGCGCTGCTCATCCGTGACCCACAGGTCGAGACAGCATGAGGAGGCAGGATTAAATGAGGAGAATACCCTCCGGAGTAAACGGGGGGCATCAAACGGCGTGGAACAAGCACTAGAAGACAATCCGCTCATACGGACCAATATCTTTCAGCGTGAGGTCTTAGGAATGCAACTCCTTCCGTCCTGACAATCCTCCGGGGCACCGCGCGTTTTGCTGTTGGAGGGCGAAGGCGATTGGCACGCATCACGGAGTCCTCGATATATCCACAGTTGATGCATCGAGTTGCCAGGCCTATGCAGCCTGTTTCTACTCTCAGGTCACCGATGGTTTCGCGAACGAGCAGTCCCCTGCAGCGTTGACAGAACATTTGGACTCCTTCTGTTTTCTTTGTCGCTCATAGCTGGTCTCACTTGGATGCAGCGGCACTGGATAATGCGCTTCTCGGTCTTGCGACCGGTTGTCTCCTCGGTCCGCAGCACTGTTCCCCCGTCGACTTATGTGATGACGCCATGATCTCGACGACCCGGGGTATTACTTAATTATGGTGAAGATCCACCATAGGAAGAAGGTGATTGCGACAACCACCCCCACGAAAGCGTATGTGTCGAACTTTTGCATAGCCTCTGATTTAGGCGGCCATGCTCCATGTTGAGACTGCATGTATTTCATAGCATCCTTTTTTGGTGACAGGGTGTAAGGCACAGCACTCGTGCTCCTGTTAGTGAACAAGCCCATTCATGCCGCCGCCTCAGCCGACAAGCTGCTCCATCAACGGCGATCGCAGCATGCTTTCCGCCACGCCGTATTCGACCTTGGACTGGGCGCACGTTGGGCACAGATGCGGCCCCAGGGCTTTCGAGGTGTGGCACACTTCCAGATCGGCTGAACCACATTCACAGCAGAGGGCCAAGTCTATATGGAGAAGGTTTGGGGACATCCGAGCCACTCGGCAGGTCATGATGTTGCCTCCTTCTTTTCTTAGACAGACGGTGAGTGTCAACGGCAGAATACCTAGAAGATAGATTGAAATCTGTTCACAATTGCTCAGAGTGGAAAAATTGATGCGGACTATGCCCAGCAAGGCCTACAGGCCACTAGCCGACGAGGAACTGGTCGGCCACATTATTCGTGGCGGTTCCTTGCAACAATACGCGATCAAGTGTTTCTCGTAAGGCATGCAGCGCATCTCGCCCGGAACGACAAGCGATGAAGAGCGTTACGGGAACATTCAGCGGTTACAACACAAGGGCCTATGAATAATGCCGGCGAGCGTAATAGCGCCAAAAGATGAGGTTGAGGATGATGAACGTCAGGACGACGCCAAGGATACCCGACAGGCCAAGATCAAACCGGTGTTGCACCGCGAGGAGAGGGAGCAGGCTTTCAAGCACTTGATCGAGACCTGGAGCTTGCCCTCCCGAGACCAGTCCTAGACGGCGCTTGATGAAGCTCGTCACGCTATCCCCGAGCAGGACCGCGAGAGAAAACACCAGCCCCGTTGCCATATCAAGCCCTTCGACCCAGGCGCACGCGCTCGTGATCAGGATCGAAAACAGGTAGCCTCGCCAGGTCTTGGAAGGTCCCAACAGGGGACGTCCATCCAGAAAACGCAACCCAAAATCCAATGGAGAGTCACAACGGTTCCTTAAAATCCGTTGCCCTATGATGGGCGCCAGATTTGCGACGACGATCAACAATAATAATTTGAGGTAAATCGGGTCCAGGTGAAACCTCCCCTGAACGTGGTGAGTCTCGCGTACTATGCGAACCGCTTGATCACTCCCGCCGTAGCGTCCACGGCGACGCGCTCGCCGTCCTTCAACAGGCATGTCACGCCATGGACATTGGCGATCGCGGGGAGACCATACTCGCGGGCGATGATCGCCCCGTGGGACAGCATGCCGCCCATCTCCACGACCAGTCCAGCTACAAGCCCCATGAGCGGCGCCATCCCGGGATCAATCACCGACGCCACGAGGATATCCCCCCGCTTGACCCTCTTCATGTCATTCGGTGAGAGGAGCAAACAGACAGGCCCTTCAGCATAGCCTGTGCTGATTGGTAGACCCCTGAGAGAGCCATCAGATATGCAGCATTCCTCAACCAATTCTTCAGAATTTCCCATGACCGTATCGGGTACGATCTGGGAGGCATAGATTTCCATTTCCGCGCGCCGTGCCGCCACAATCCCCTGCAAGTCTCCCGCTGTCCCGGGTGCAACTGCCTTGATCTCATCGAGCCTAAGGAAAAAGATATCGTCTCTGGATTGTAAGATGCCACGCGTTGCCAATGTACCTCCTGCGCTCGTCGCGACATGCCGCGCACAGGCGATGAAATGCATCAGGGCATGCCGGTTGGCCTCTCGTAATTCCAAATAATGGCACAGCCGCCGGTGCCACCAGGTAAACACTGCCCATTCATGCCAGCGCCAGCCGAACCTGGCACGGAGCTGTCGCAGCGCCTCCTGTCTTGAGGACTCCTGCCCACGACGGATTTCGTCGGCGGGCCTGCTTGAAGGAAACAGCACGTGTCCTCTGATGACCCCGAGGACGTACTCAGGGACTTCCGTAAAGCGCGGAGACATGATGTCGGATTCGCCGATCGCCCGATGTCCGTATTCCGCTAAATAGGCTTCGAAGGCCTGGAGGAAGCGCGTGCCGGTCAGTTCGGTCCGGAACGACTCAGGCATCCAAGGTTCGGCTAGAAGAAATGACTGAACCACCGGCTCGCGGCGGGCTGCCTCGGCCAATTCCGTCAACTGGAGAATCGGCTGCGCGCTGATGATGGTCCCAACTCCCTGCAACGCTTGGTTCAGGAGCGGCCGCCACGCGGCCCCCAGCCGCCGTTCAAGGAGCAGTTTCATCACGTAGAGCCCCTGAGACACTCCGTTGAAGATTGCGAAGGTCAGGTCTCCATTTGTGAGAATGTGGTAATTCAATTCCTTTTCCCAGGCCGACAGATCGAGCGGCATAAGTCCTCGTGCAAGTTCGTCGTCGCATCTCTCCCCTAGCCGTCGCATCTCCTGGAACCATTTGGGTGCTCGTTTGGCTGCACGCCTGATTGTCCACTCCATGAGGATGGCGATCCTCCACCAAGGGAGCTGTGGGACCGTGAACGGGAGGGGAGATGTTTCACCACCCATCTGCTCGGCGAGAAGCGTCGAGTCGCCACCCAGCTGCGCCATGACTGACTGAAATAAGGTCATGTTGATGAACGGGCGACCCCTGATCACTTTGACCGACGACACTCCAGGCGGAATGCGGCAGCCCAATTCCCGATAGCAGCGCACGATGTGGGTCTCCATAAACCCATCCAGAAGTGAGAGGCCGAGCGGACTCGGCAATTCCGGAAGCGTCTCCTTGAAGTTCGCCCGAGACCAGACGATCGCCGTGGAGTCCGGCAACGCCTCTCGTTCAGGAATCGGCCTGGCCTGTAAGAGCCAGAGTCCTTGCGTATCGTCCGCCCACTCGACATCCACGGGCTTCCCAACCACACACTCCACCTCTTTCACCAGCCTCGCCAGTGCGATGACTTCACGCTCCTCCAGCACGGATCTTTTCTGATCTCTTTCGGACAAGGGCTGATCCGTAAGACCCCACGGCATGGCAACCCTGACTTTCGTCTTCTCGGCAATGTCGCGATGAATCAACTTCAGGGAAGCCGGGTCGCTCCCGATCTCCACGACGTATTGATCCGGCCTCACCGATCCGCTCACCAGCGGTTCGGCCAGCCCGAACACGGCATTGATCATGATCTGGTCGGCCCGGCCAGAGAGGGGATGCCGGGAGTAGGCGACTCCGGCTGCGCGCGGAGCGAGGAGTGGCTGCAGGATGACCGCCATAGCGGGAGCAGGCCGAGGCTTCAGCGCACGTTCCCGATACGTGAAGGCTATGGTCGTCCACTGCGAGGC
This sequence comes from Nitrospiraceae bacterium, assembly GCA_039920585.1. Taxonomy (GTDB): domain Bacteria; phylum Nitrospirota; class Nitrospiria; order Nitrospirales; family Nitrospiraceae; genus Palsa-1315. The sequence continues at coordinate 9,881 of JBDSDL010000017.1, forward strand.
CCAACAGTCGAGGATCGCCGCTGCGATCGAGCCGCGCGACACCCCCAACACTGTTCGATAGATGCCCCCAAACGTCGCGTCTGTTGCGTCTTCATCGGAGGCGGAGGATCGCACAGCCCACAGCATACCGCCAGTCGTGCCGTTTTCCGTCGCGAATTCTTTTTCCAGTTTGGCGAGTGCTGTGTCAATCGATTCGAGCACAGCCTGAGGCAGTACCAGCGACGCCACAGTCCTCCGGCAATCCGCAAGCAACGACTCGCGCTTAGCCTCCGGCGCGCGCCTGACACGGTTCCAGCGATCCAACGAATTCAGCCCGCCGGCTTGCAGCGTGTCACGGTACAGCTGAGTCGTCACACAGAGACCGGGAGGAATCCGGAATCCCGTTTCCATCAGTCGGGCGAGTCCCGCCGCTTTGCCACCGGCAAGAACCGGATCGCTGCAAGATTCCAACGGCACGACCAGCCGTGAGGAGATGACAGACCGTTTAATGGGTAGCCTCGATTCATCAGTAGGACATAAAGATGGGTCGCCGGCATCGCCCGAGCGATCTCTAGCCTGAGCTCCCGACTTCACCGTCCAGGACGCTAACTTCGTGGTCATCCCACTGCCACAGGAGATGCTGAAGCGTCTGAGGGAGTGTCGTTTTTTCGTTGCACATGGGGATTCAGCCAGTTCGGCACATACCGCCCGACATCGGCGGCCCAGGCCGTCGCATCTTCCTCGATGGATGTGAACAGGTCCGACAACGTGGCGACCATCGCGTGCGTCAGTCCAAGATATTCCTGTCCACGGTCCCAGAGAACTCCCGGTGTGGTGACCCCGGCCGCAAACATCCGGTCCAATGTGCGGCACCCGAAGCCGTGGTGCGCTTCTTCTTGTTGCAATAACATGCGCCGCAGACGCTCAAAAGGGGCGTTCCGCTTGGCCAGTCCCTCCTCGATACGCACGAGGATCGCTTCGCCAAGCCCTTCGAGAATGATTTGTTCCGCCATCAGGGTTTCGGCGAAGTCTCCTCGACGAATGGCGTCTTCAATCAACTCCCGATACCGTTCCATTGGCGGCAGCAAGGGGCAGGTGCCCAAGTGGCGTGGGGCCAGCCAGGCAATGTTCGCTTGAAAGACGATCGCATGATAGGACTCTTGCCGAGCCTGGTTTCGGAGAAACCGGCGCATGGCTGAGTCCGGCGTGAGCTGGGCCTGCGCGCGAGCACAGTCGCTGGCGAGATACTCTCCGTCTCGAAGAAATTGCAGAAGGCGGGCGACCGGCGCCCGCTGATCAGGATGAATGAACATGCCGGCTCCCTTCAGGTCGTAAAGATTCAGGGTAGAAGCTGGATACCGGGTGGTACTCGAGTTTCCGGGTCAACGTCACAGAGGCAAGAACATTCTGCCTGTAAGACAGATCATGGTCTGGTCAAAATTGCTCAGCTTGGAAGAATCGCATTCTCTGCCAGGCAGCGAGCGGTACCGCCTGATGGGCAAGGCAATACTTCCGAACTGAGCGATATTGACCAGACCGCGTCAGGCGCACAGCGCAGAATAAAGCCGACCCCAAACTGCAAATGTCCTTTGATGCCGAGTGTCAGAATGTATTTCGGTGAGGCCGATAGACAGAGGGTCCCAGTCTATATGGTGAGGAACGATGAGCAGCCTACAAGAGATGACGCTGCCAGTTAGAGCATGGTCAATGGTTGAGTGCACTGTGCTAGGTTGAACACATTTTTAAACGGAGGTGATCTATGGGCACCATACTTCTCATCATCCTGATCCTATTCCTTGTTGGCGCATTGCCAGCTTGGCCTCACAGCGCGAGTTGGGGTTACGGCCCCAGCGGCGGGCTGGGCGTGGTCCTGTTGGTCGTGGTCGTGCTGTTGCTGACTGGTCGGATTTAACGGACTGCGGGAAAACCCTTTCTGCACAGTAGCGCATCGATGTTCTGCACATCTGACACGGTAGTTGTCATTTTTATTCCACAGGAGGTAACCATGTTGTTCAAATGTTCATCGTGTGTGGATTGATCGCCATCGGAGCACTGTCTGTTGAGGCAGCGGATATGGAGGTCAAGATGGTCAATAAGAATTGTTGGATCGAGGTGTTTGATGACACCAAATACGATGCCGATGACCCCCATGTCAAAGTTGAGGGTCCAAAAGAGTACGCGTCTCTGAAGAATCTCAATGGTAGGGATTGGAACAATGATATCCAAAGTGTCATTGTCGGATCCA
>JBDSDL010000018.1:0-7889 GCA_039920585.1 Nitrospiraceae bacterium
TTTGATCGGAAGCCAGCCTTGAGCCGCCATGGTGTTTGCATCTTCGGCCCACTCCTTCCTCACTTTGTTCTCGAGTCCAAGACAACACATATTCTCAAAGGAGGAGCCCAATGGGTTCGAAGATCTACGTCGGGGGTTTGCCGTATTCCACAACTGAGCAGCAGCTGAGTGATCTGTTTGCTGTGCATGGAGCGGTGACATCATCCAGGATTATCACAGATAAGTTTACCGGCCAGTCCCGCGGGTTTGGATTCGTGGAGATGTCCGGGGATTCAGAGGCGCAGGCTGCAATTACCGCGCTGAACGGCACTGAGTTGGGCGGTCGCACGTTGACCGTCAACGAAGCGCGCCCCCAGGAGCCACGCACTGGTGGCGGCGGTGGTGGTCGCGGTGGGCGCGGCGGCGGTGGAGACCGGTACTAAGCCGTAACAAGTGTTTGACACGTCGGGGCTGCCTATCCGGCAGCCCCGCTATTTCCTTCCTAGAATTGCCCATCAACGTGATGCGTTTCTCGGCCTCTACCAGGCCGGACCGTGCAGTCCCAGGAAGTGTTTCTTTACAAGGAGTCTTATGTCTACGTTTGCTGATATGAATCTACCCCAGTCCCTTGCCCAGCGCCTAATACAGGCAGGCCTCACGACACCCACGCCGGTGCAACAGGCTGCCATTCCACTCGCGCTGAAAGGCCAGGACATTATGGCGCAAGCCAAAACCGGGAGCGGAAAAACACTGGCATTTTTGCTGCCGATTATTGAGCAGGTGATGCGACGGGAGGCCTCTGCGCCCTCGCCTGGTCCCTATACCAGGTCTGGACTGAGCCAAGCGGCTGCACCGAAGTTTTTGGTGCTGGCGCCCACACGGGAGTTGGCGCTTCAGATCGAAATGGAGTTGCGCAAGTATGCTCCGATATCCGTAACCTCGCTGTCGGTGTACGGCGGGACGCCGATCGAGCGCCATTACCGTGCGCTGCAACGACCCCCGATGGTGGTGGTCGGTACGCCAGGGCGGTTGCTCGACTTGGCCGGTTCTGGTCACTTGAAGTTGGGTGGTGTGACGTTTCTTGTGATGGACGAGGCCGATCAGATGTTGGATCGCGGGTTTCTGAGGGACATCCAACGGATTATCCGTCTTCTGCCGGTTGAACGCCAGACACTATTGTTCTCCGCGACGTTTTCCGGGGAGATTCAAACGCTCGCACAGACCATGCAACGCAATCCCGCGCGTATCTCGGTCGATCCGGGCATCAGCACCCCGACCACGATCGTGCATGCCTATTATGTCGTGCCGGGAGATCAGGCTCGTACGCAACTGGTGCATACGTTGCTCCAGGGCGTGACGGGTGGGGGACGGTCGATGGTGTTTTGCGATCAAAAATATAAGGTGCGACGGTTGGCGGCCCATTTGGGCGGAGAACCGGCTTCGGTCGGCGCGTTGACCGGGAATCACAGCCAAGCGCAGCGAGAACGAACTCTTGGCGCCTTTCGGGCCGGCCGTCTCCGCTCGCTCGTGGCGACCGATGTGGCAGCCAGAGGCCTCGATATTCAGGATGTGACCCAAGTGATTCACTATGAGTTGCCAACTAATCCGAATTCCTACGTCCATCGGACAGGACGAACGGGTCGGGCAGAGAAGGAAGGGGCGACGTTCTTGATTCTGTCTCAGTCCGAAGAGCGAGAGTATCTTCGAATGGTGAGACAACTACGAATCGAAACGAAGAAACTCGCGCTTCCCGTATTTGTCGCTCTCCCGTCCCCGGCCCCTATGCAGATCTCTGAAGAACAATCTCGCCACCACCGGGCCCGCCGAAGTGCCGAACCATCGGGCCATCGATTCCGCGATGGCGAAAACCGTGGACCGGCTCATAGGCCGGGAGCCTCGGTCGGTGGGGCTAGGCACTTACGATATTAAGCCACGTCTCGCATGCGAGACGCGCGAGAAAGTCGGGAAGTGTAAGGCGGTCTCAAGACACTGAAGACTGAAGCTGGGAAGGCCGAAGGTCGGGGCTTGAAGCTCTGAACACTTCAGCCTTCCCTTTGGTTTTCTGGCCGCAATTGTTGTGCGTGGCGTTGTCTCCGATGGTAAGATAACGGCTAAGCAAGGACTGTTCATGTATGCCTGCTACGTCGTCCGATCCTCCCGCCCGGCGGGGCTTTTCTCGTTCAGCCTCCTCGACGGACTGCGAGTACGCCTCCGTCGGCCTTACTTGCGAGAAGCCCCGGCGCGCTTCGGTCTCGAATGCCTCGCGACGGAATTCATGAATAATCCAGGCTAAAGGTCGTCCCATGCCGCCGTTTCAACTCGAAGCCCCATTCAAGCCCTGCGGAGATCAAGGCCAGGCCATCGACAAGTTGGTGGCCGGGATTGCAGCTGGCCGGAGGCACCAAGCCCTGCTCGGTGTGACTGGATCTGGCAAGACATTTACCATGGCCAATGTGGTCGCGCAGGTGCAGAAACCCACGCTGGTCCTGGTCCATAACAAGACGCTGGCCGGGCAGCTCTATCAAGAGTTCAAACAGTTTTTCCCCCACAACGCGGTGGAGTATTTCGTCAGCTATTATGATTACTACCAGCCGGAAGCCTACATTCCCCAAAGCAACACCTATATTGCCAAGGACGCGTCAGTCAATGATGCTATCGATCAAATGCGGCATGCGGCCACAGCCGCGTTGCTTCAACGGAACGACGTGCTGATCGTCTCATCGGTCTCCTGTATTTACGGCCTGGGGTCGCCCGATGTCTATCACGAGATGGTGATATTCCTCGAAGAGGGCATGGAGATCAGGCGAGAAAAGATTTTGGCGAAACTGGTCGAAATTCAATATGCCCGCAACGACATGGATTTTCACCGCGGAACGTTCCGCGCCCGTGGCGACGTCATCGAGATTTTTCCGGCTTCGAACGATGCAGTGTCGGTGCGGATCGAGTTGTTTGGCGACGTGGTCGACGCCATTCACGAAATCGATCCGCTCACTGGGAAATCGCTCAGGAAGCTTCCGAAAGTCGCGGTCTATCCGAATACGCACTATCTCATTGCGCCGGATCGGTATGAGAAGGCGATTACTGGCATCGAAGAAGAGCTGGACGAGCGAGTCGCCTACTTCAAGAAACAGAATCAGCTCGTGGAAGCTCAGCGAATCGCGCAGCGCACCAAGTTCGACTTGGAAATGATTCGGGCGATGGGATACTGCCATGGCATCGAGAATTACTCGCGGCATCTCAGTGGCCGCGCGCCGGGCGAGCAGCCTCCGACGCTCATCGACTATTTTCCCAAAGACTTTCTGCTGATCGTCGATGAATCCCATGCGACGATTCCCCAGGTGGGAGGGATGTACGAGGGCGACTATTCACGGAAGCGCACATTGGTCGAGTACGGGTTCCGGTTGCCCTCGGCGATCGATAACCGGCCGCTTAAATTCTCGGAATTTGAGCATTGCCTCACTCAGGCGGTGTACGTTTCCGCGACGCCAGGCCCCTATGAGCTGGGACATGCGGCTGGAGAGATTGTCGAGCAGATCCTTCGCCCGACCGGTCTGATGGATCCGGTTATCGAGGTGCGCCCAGCCAAAGGGCAGGTGGATCATCTCTTCGGCGAAGTGCGGACTGAAGCGGCGCAGGGAGGGCGTGTGCTGATCACCACCCTAACCAAGCGGATGGCAGAGGACTTGAGCGAGTACTACCACGATCTTGGCATCAAGGTGCGGTATCTGCACTCGGACATCAAGACGCTGGAGCGGGCTGAGATCATACGCGATCTGCGGCGCGGGGTGTTTGATGTGCTGGTGGGGATCAACCTCCTGCGCGAAGGGCTGGATCTTCCCGAGGTCACCCTGGTGGCGATTCTCGATGCGGATAAGGAAGGGTATCTTCGGTCTTATCGTTCGTTGATCCAAACGGCTGGACGGGCAGCGAGGAACGTGCGAGGCCATGTGATTATGTACGGTGATGCCGTCACCGATTCTATGCAAATGGCACTCGCCGAGACCGGTCGCCGCCGCACGATTCAGGCCGACTATAATGCCAGACACGGGATCGTGCCCACGAGCATCAAGAAGGACGTCCTGTCACTCGAATATGCCACGGCGGAAGTGGACGATATGCAACTGGATTTGGCCGCGGAGTCGCCGGCCGTTTACGGTGCAGAGGAAGCGACTGAGCAGATCATCAAACGGTTGGAAGTAGAAATGAAAGCCGCTGCCAAGGAGTTGAAGTTTGAACGGGCCGCATCCCTACGGAACCGGATTCGAGCATTGAGGCTGAAGGAGTTAGAGTTGAAGCCGGAGGTCTAGCTGGTTGCCGAAAAGTTGTTTTGCCACAGCAGAACTTCAATGGCCTGCTTATGTGACACACAGAGGAGGTACTTCCACAGGATGCTCAAAAAGGCTTCCAACTAGGCCGCAGGTGAATCAAAACCGGAGGCGTACCCTCTGGGGTACGTTGAGGATTTCGATGAACCGAGAACGACGTTGGAGGGCTTTTTCAGCATCCTGCCAGAGGGCTGCTAGACGTTTTTGTACAGATAGATCCCTAAGAACATCCCGAGGAGACTGAGAAGGTTGATTTTTAGTTCAAAGCCTAGGGTGAGCTTGAGAAGGACTAAATCGATGGTGAGCGGTGGGTTGATGCCGGGGGTGAAATTGCTGGCGAAGACCGTTTGAATTGTGCCATGTGGAGCCATGACCCGGAGGATTTCTCCAAGTACTCCGCCCAATAGTCCACCGATGAGAACGAAAATGAGCAGAACCCAGTATGATTTTCTCACGGCAACCGCCTCACAGCTCGCATAACCCTCTGTGTAATCTCGCAGAAACGATGGTAGGACTATTTGGACCATAGCGAAAGGCCTGGGACATGTCAATAAAATGTGCGTCTCCCTTTCCCTTGACTTCATCTTGCCTCGTCCTTTAGACTCCCCGATGCTCTTTTGCTAGGATTTTCGAGGTGATCGGAGATCTGATGGTAAGGCTTCGATTGCCTTTTTCTTTGTGGCGCCATGCTGGATTCTCTTAGCGAAAAATTTGAGAAGATCTTAAAAAAACTGCGCGGTTCCGGGGTTCTCACCGAACAGAACGTCGCAGAGGCCTTGAAAGAGGTTCGTCTTGCGCTGCTCGAAGCCGACGTCAACTTCAAGATCGTCAAGGATTTCATCGAGCGGGTTCGCGAGAAAGCTGTTGGGCAGGAAGTCCTCCAGAGTTTGACCCCTGGGCACCAGGTCGTCAAGGTCGTATGGGACGAGCTGCGGGAGATGATGGGCCGTGAGCGCGCCGGGCTGGCTCTAGCCTCGAATCCTCCCACCATCGCCATGATGGTGGGACTCCAAGGTGCGGGAAAAACGACGACCTGCGGCAAGCTCGGGCGGTATTTCAAGGCGCAAGGGAAACGGGTTCTGTTAGTTGCGGCAGATCCTCGTCGTCCGGCAGCCGGTGACCAGTTATCGAGTCTAGGGCGCGATCTTGCGATCGATGTGTATCGGGCCGATCAGGCACAAGCGGTCCCGGCCGATGTGGTTCGTATCTGCCGGGCTGGTGTGGAGCGTGGACGAGACCAAGGGTACGATCTCGTTGTGCTGGACACCGGCGGGCGTCTCCACATCGATGATGAGTTGATGGGGGAGTTGGTAGCGGTGAAAGCCGCCGTGCAGCCGCACGAAATCCTCTTAGTGGCAGATGCCATGACGGGCCAAGATGCGGTTACGATGGCGAGCCAGTTCGATCAACGCATCGGGCTGACCGGTGTCATTTTGACCAAGGTTGAAGGCGATGCCCGTGGCGGGGCGGTGCTGTCTATCCGGGCGGTAACCGGCAAGCCGATCAAGTTTTTGGGCGTGGGCGAAAAGCTCGATGCGCTTGAGTTGTTTCATCCCGATCGGATGGCCTCACGCATCCTCGGAATGGGCGACGTGCTCTCGCTGATCGAAAAGGCGCAAGAGACCTTTTCGCGTGAGCAGGCAGAGGAGACGCAAAAGCGGCTGACCAGTAACACGCTCACGCTGGAAGATTTTCGCGCTCAGCTGGGGCAGGTTAATCGCCTGGGTTCGATGGACCAGATTTTAGGCATGCTGCCGGGCGGCCAGAAGCTCAAGGGGGCGATGGAAGGGCAGATGCCGGAGCGAGAGATGAAACGAGTGTTGGCGATGATCGACTCGATGACTGTACGCGAACGGCGCGATCATACGCTCATCAATGGAAACCGAAAAAAGCGGATTGCTCGTGGAAGCGGGACGAAGGTGGAAGAGGTGAATCGGTTGATTAAGCAGTTTCTGTCGGCGAGAAAAATCGCCAAGGTTATGGCAGGATCGGGGGGGCGCCGGCAGCTTGCGCAGCTTATGCGCTCCAGGTAAGAGGCAAGAACTATCATCACGGGTGTGTATACAGGAGGAGGAGTCTAGTGGCTGTTCATTTGAGATTGACGAGGACAGGACGACACAAGCGACCGCTTTACCGTGTTGTGGCAGCGGATTCCCGGAAGCCGCGCGATGGGCGGTTCCTGGAAATTCTTGGGATTTTCGATCCCTTGAAGGAGCCGGCTGTGCCGGAACTGAAGCAGGAGCGGGTGTTGAGCTGGTTGCACCAGGGAGCCCAGCCAACGGTCACGGTTCGGACGTTGCTGCGACGGTGTGGCGTATGGAAGCAGTTTGAGGCAGAGAAAGCAGCAAAGACGGCGAAGAAGAAGGGCGTCTAGGACGTGACGACCGCTCAGGCAGATTTTGTGACGATCGGCAAGATCGAGCGCCACTTTGGCGTACGGGGCGAGTTCAAAGTTCGGTCGTTAACCGATGTGCCAGGACGGTTAGATCGACTGAAGCAGGTGCAGATCTTAGAGACGACAGGACAGACGGTCGAGAGGACCGTGACGCATGTTCGGCGTGCCGGCGCGGCCTATATTATGGGTCTCGCGGGTGTGACGACGCCGGAGGAAGCCGGGGCGTTGCGCGGGGGATTGATCCAAGCGCCGCGTTCCTCAGCGGCGGTGTTGGATGCAGATGTGTACTTTGAGTGCGACCTCATCGGGATGACGGTCGAGAACGAGCGGGGCGACGAGGTTGGAGTGCTGGCGACGATTTTGGAGATACCGGACAATCGCGTCTTCGTCGTTCGCAAGGGGGCGGAGGAAGTTCTTATTCCGGCCGCGAAGAGCTTTGTGACCTCGGTGGATCTCCAGCGCCGTCGGATGATGGTTCGCGGAATCGACGACTTGGTTCAGGATCGCCATGCGCTGTGACATTCTGACCCTGTTTCCCGACATGGTAGCGCCGGTGCTCGGCCAGAGTATTCTTAAGCGGGCACAGGAAAAAGGTCTCGTACATATTAAGGTGCGCAACTTGCGCGACTATACGCTTGATCGCCACAAGGTGGCGGACGATGTGCCCTATGGCGGAGGGGCAGGGATGGTGATGAAAGCCGAGCCTATCTTGCGCGCAGTGGAAGAGATTCAGGCCGACTGTATAAGGGCCGGTGAACAGATTCGACTGCTGTTTCCCTCCCCGCACGGACGCCCGTTCACGCAGGCTTATGCGAAAAATCTGGCGGCCGACCCACGGCGACTCGTCATTCTCTGTGGCCACTACGAGGGTGTCGATGAACGCGTGCGGCTCGCCTTGCACCCGGAAGAAATTTCCGTCGGGGATTATGTGTTGACCGGAGGCGAGTTGCCGGCGTTGGTGCTCATCGATGCCGCAGCCCGTTTGGTTCCCGGCGTGTTGGGCGATCCGGAATCGATCGTGGAAGAATCGTTCACGGATGCGCTGCTTGAATATCCACACTACACGAGACCGGCGGAAGTTCGAGGGGTGCCTGTGCCAGAGGTGTTGCTTTCAGGGCATCACGAGGCCATTCGCCTGTGGCGTCGGAAGGAAGCCCTGCGAAGTACGTATCAGAGACGGCCGGATCTTT
>JBDSDL010000019.1:0-8479 GCA_039920585.1 Nitrospiraceae bacterium
TGCGCGGCATGCCCTGATACTTGGCCGATTGCGGTTCCTGCGCGATCGTCATGCCGGACTCGGCCTTGATCGCTCTCAACCCCACGGTGCCGTCGGTGCCGGTCCCGGACAGGATAATGCCGACGGCCCGTTGTTTCTGGTCCTCCGCCAACGAACGGAAGAAATAATCGATGGGCAGCGGCACCCGCTCCTGCAAGGCGGGCTCCATGAAGTGCAGGGTGCCGTGTATGATCGCCAGATTGGTGCCGCCCGGCGCCAGGCAGACGTGATTGGCCTCCACCTCCATCCCGTCCCTGGCCTCCACCACCGGCATCGCCGTACATCTACTGAGCAGGCTCGGCAGGAGACTGACATGGCCCGCATGCTGGTGCGACACCACCACGAAGGCTATCCCGCTGTTGGGCGGCACGTGGCGGAAAAACTCTTCCATGGCTTCCAGCCCGCCGGCAGAGGCTCCGATCCCGGCGATCAGAAAACCCGGCATTTCTACGGGCAGGTCCAGCGATGGAGCGGGTGTCGTTGGAGGGAGCGTAACTTTCACAGGCTGCCGCTTGGGCGCCTTGTTTTTGGCGCGGGTCTTGGCACTGGCTGTTCTTCTAGGAGTCTTTCGTGCTGCAGCCACAGAATCTTTTCCTCGGCATGACAGAGACCGCGGCATTGAGCAGTCGTTGCGCGTGGCTCAAGGGCTGATCAGACGCCAGAGTCTAAGCCATTTCCTTATGACAGACAAGCAGGGCGATCGCCGTTAGTAATGTTTCCTGCCAGGACTAGGGGTCTTTCTAGTTTATCGAAACACGCGTCTGCCGTACAAGGTAAGCAGCATTACACCACATTCCTTGGGAGGACCCTATGCTTCAGACCGACGATCTTGAATCGGCCATCTGCCAGGAACTCGCTCGGGTCGGCACCTGTACCCTCGAAGAACTCAACGAGCGGGTTCCATACTCTTCATGGAATCAGGTGTTTGCCGCGGTGGACCGGCTCAATCGAGAAGGCACCGTCATCCTCCAGCGTCCGCATTCGTCTGACCACATCCTCTCGCTCGCACCGCGTCGACCCGCCGAAGCGCGCCAGGTGACGCCGGCCTGAGTTCCGAGCGAGCACGTACAGCGGACGCTTCCATTTGTCAATAATACATCCTCCGTCCACCAGCCTGTCTTGTTCATTCGGTCTGTCTTGTTTATGTGGTTGAAGCAGACCAACCAGAGAGACCAGATGGACCAGACAAACCGGGCTTGTCCCACAAGTGCGGACCAGTGGATTCCGGTGGGCCGGCATCGTTTTCCCCAGCCTGCACGTACTTGGCGCTAGTACGTTATTCGAGTGGAACTGGAAGGTTTCCTAGTTCCATACACGGCTGCGATTTCTTATAACTACAAGTGCATCATCGTTCTCAGCGCAGGGCTGCGGTGCTGTGCCCTGTCTCTTAGATACATAGAAAAGAAAGAAGTTGCGTATGGCTCTCAAAACAGTGTCACGCAGGCAACTGGAAGAGTTACCGCTTCTCGCCATACCCGAAACGCCACACCGTGCATAGGAGGGAACTATGAAGTACGGACCCACTCAGATCATCTCACGCATCGAATGGTGTCGGCTCCAACAACAACTCCACTCAGTCACGCTGGAAGAACGCGCAGGCTGGCTGGCAGAGGAAGCCGGCCTCGTGGATGCCTTGGGCCGCAGAGATCGGATCGCCTTCATGCGAAGAGAACACCGGTCTCAGTTTACACGCTATCAATGCGGTCTTGCGGATGGGCAAGCCCTCCTCCTCCTCAGCGCTTTACCTTCCCGTGGCACGACTCGTATAGAGGGGCTGGGCTCGCTCACGACCCGGGTGAACAGCCGCCCCTTACAAGCCCCTCGGCCAACGCCTGTGGAGATTCGACGATAATACGACCTTTGTCATCACGACGACAAAGATGAGCCATCCTCCTTGACACGATCCAAATCGGCACACATGTGAAGATGCTGCCGGTTTGCCGACCGTGACCATTCCTACCGGCCACTCTTGTTCCTTATCATCATAACCGTCGGACGAAGAGATCGTAAACCAGCGCCTCTAACAAGAGGCTGCAACAGTTCGTCGAAGTTGTTCTGCAGCCTGCCAAGTGGGATGCCGCCATCTTGAGACGTTATCCGATCGAGGTCAGGAAAGAACTGGAGGCGAACAAATGCATGTGCCATTCATGACACGATCGCACCGCTGCCTCCCATGTGAAGACCTGCCCATTTCTATCGAATAGGCAAGAAGGCCTCCTATACAACGTATGTTGGGCTAGTAAGTTATTCGAGGGGAACTAGAAGGTTCCCCAGTTCCACACACGGCTGCAATTTCTTATAACTATTCCATCATCATTGGGCTCAGCACATTGCTGCGTTGCTGCGCCCTCGTTCTCAGATACATAGAAAATGAAAGGAGTGGCATATGGCTTCTCAAAAATTGCTCGCTCGGACAACTCGTGTGGTGCCTTCCTCTCCGATGAGGGAGACGTGCATCTCACCGAAAATGCTCGCTGGCTTTCCAGACCTCGACTCCTCACGCCCCGTCCTGACCAACGCATCCCGTCGAACATCAGATCGGGAGATCGAGCCGCGCAACCAGGCCTGGACCCCGCTGGGTGCATCCTGCCTGCGCTGCGGGGGATTGCTGATCCTCAGCTACATGGCATCCCTGGAAAGCGACCTCAGTGGCAGACCGATGAGGCTGTGGCGTTGTATCAACTGCGGCGACTGCGTCGATCACGACATCCTGGCCAACCGCAGGAATGGCTCTAAGCCGGCGCTCGAGACCACGGACTTGCGTGCCAACGCAGCTTTTCCGCAGTCTGTGAAGAGCGGTGCGCTCAATGACCGGATGCCGAAGACCGAAATGGCTAAGAAGGAAGCCATCACCGTCAAGATCGATTCTGTCCTTGTGTCACGAGTGTGCTCTAACGAAAGGAGTTCCCGTCATGGCTAACGCCTATCCACTGTCTGCAGAATCTCGGACCGCGACAATGAGACCGCCCAAAAATATTTCAATGGAAGCCAAACGAACTGCGCCATTCAATCCCCAGACCTTTCTGGCACAAGTCGGCGACAGTCGAACGATTCTGCTCTGCCAGAAACACCAGATTCTCTTTGCGCAAGGGGATACGGCCAATGCCGTGTTCTATGTCCAGGCGGGCCGAGTCAAGCTCTCGATTGTGTCCCAACACGGCAAAGAAGCCGTGGTCGCGATGCTGGAGCAGGGTGATTTTTTCGGGGAGGGGTGCCTCGCCGGGCAGTTGGTGCGCATGGCCACAGCGACTTCCCTGGACCACTCCAGTATCGTGCGCATTGACAAACAGGCGATGATCGACGTGCTCCACAACGAGCCGGCGTTCTCCGAGCTGTTCATGTCCCATCTCCTGACGCGCGCCCTACGCATCCAAGAAGACTTGGTCGATCAACTCTTTAATTCTGCCGAGAAGCGGCTGGCGCGGACGCTCCTGTTGCTGGCCCACGTTGGTCACGAAAGTAAACCAAATCTGGTCATTCCAAAAATCAGTCATGAAACGCTGGCCGAAATGGTCGGTACCACACGGTCACGAGTGAGTTTCTTTATGGGCAGGTTCAAGAAGCGCGGCTTCATTGAATACAACGCCGGCTTGCATGTGCACAAATCTCTCCTCAATATGGTCGCACCTTCCAGCTCGGACTACTCAGGATGGGCGAGGTAGATTGCGCTGAGGCTGCAAAATAGCTCCGGCGCCGACGGGGGAGCGCACACGTGCAATCGATAATTGGTGTAGAGAAAAAACCCGGTTGCCGGAACGCAATCATCGAAAAACTTCGTCATGATCGGGCAGCGCCCTTGGCAACTGCAATCAAGTGTTCATGACAGTATCGAGCCGTGGCTGCCCCTTTGCAAGGCTCGGTGGCCTTTTCTTGACAGGACAGAGAAGGAGTTGATAGAAGGACTTGGCGCAATGGTGCGAGCGGCCAGGTCCGCACGGAAGGAACCGATCCGTGTCTGATATATCATCTCTTGAATCGGAAGTGGCGAAACTCATTGTGCGGACACTCACCCTAAAAGTTGACCCTGCACAAATTCAACCGGAGGAACCTCTCTTCGGTGACGGACTGGGACTTGATTCGATTGACGCGCTCGAACTGTCTCTTGCGATCTCTCAATCCTATGGGCATCAGATACGTTCAGATGATCCGGACACTGTCGCCACCTTCGCCTCACTCCGTTCACTCTGTCAATCGATCGAAAAACATCGCACGAAATAGCAGCAGGTGGCTCTATGAACAGCGCCGCGTTGCTTGGCCCCTATCACGCTGACAGAGTGTTGGCTTGGGAAAACGGCCACCCGATGACCTATGGCCGCTTTCTTTCGGATGTGGGGGCTCTCGCCGACCTGCTTCCTGAAAAACCTACGGTCATTAACCTGGCTGATGACCGCTATCGGTTTCTGGTCGGGTTCGCCGCAGCATTGGTTCGGGGACAGACTACACTGCTTCCTCCTAGTCGCGCGCCGGGCGCCTTGGCCCAGATCGCTCGAGAATATCGTGACAGCTATTGCCTGGTAGATGGCACTGAACACGTTGAACAACTCCCCTCCTATCAGATCCCAACGGGTACAGGAAGTCAGACCGACAGGGTGACGGTTCCCCAGATTCCCATTGACCATCCAGCCCTGGTAGTCTTTACATCAGGCAGCACGGGGAGCCCGCATCCAAATTCTAAAACCTGGGGCTCCTTAGTCGCAGTCGCTCGGAGTACGGGAACCCGGCTGGGTCTCAAGACTTCCGATCAGGTGTCCGTGGTGGCGACTGTTCCTCATCACCACATGTACGGGCTCGAAGCTTCCATCATGCTCCCTCTTCAACATGGGATGGCGTTCGATGTGGGACGGCCGCTGTTTCCTGAAGATGTGCGGTTAGCGTTGGCGGACGTACCATCGCCTCGCATGCTTGTGACCACACCATTACACATTCGGGCTTGTGTCACCGCTCACTCGCGGCTGCCTCACGTGGAGTGTATTCTCTCTGCGACCGCGCCGCTTTCTCGCTCGTTGGCGAAACAGGCCGAGACCTTGTTCCACACCACGGTCTATGAGGTGTACGGGTTCACGGAGGCTGGAAGTGTCGCGACAAGACGGACTGTCGCCGAGAACACCTGGCACGTGTTGGATGGTATCACGCTGCATCAAGAATCAGCCGGGAGCTCCCTTCAAGCGCCATACTTGCGTGGACCAATCCCCTTTCCCGATCTGGTGTCGCTACAAGAGCCACATCGGTTTGTGTTGCATGGACGTGGCGAGGATCTGGTGAACATCGGTGGGCACCGGGGTTCGTTAACCGACCTGAACCAGAAACTGAGCGAGATCGAGGGTGTGCAGGATGGAGTGTTTTTGCTTCCGGAGGACACAGGAACCTCTGTCACGCGCCTGATCGCCTTTGTTGTTGCGCCTGGAAAGGATTCCGGGCACATTCTGTCGGCGCTTCGAGCAGTCATCGATCCGCTGTTTCTCCCCAGGCCGCTTTACCTGGTTCCCTCTCTTCCCCGCAACGAGACCGGCAAGCTCACGAGAGAGTCCTTACTTGAATTGATGCAAGAGCTTCAGAAAGAAAAGCGGCATGGGATGTGAGCGGATTGTCATAATCGGTGCAGACCATCCATCATTGGCCGGGCATTTTCCCGGTCATCCTGTGGTCCCTGGCGTTGTGATGCTGGGGGAAATCATGAAGGCCATCCGCGAGATGGCCAAGGAGCACATCGAGTTTGTCGGCATGCCGTCGGCGAAGTTCTTGTCGCCGCTAAACCCTGGGGAGCCTCTTACGATCAGGATGGACGAGCAGGGCGAAGGCACAATGGAGTTTACCTGCACAACCGGGGCTCGACTCATTGCGAGCGGCTGTCTGCAATACCGCATCATCGCCGATGATTCCCCTGGTGCTTTGTGAGTGGGGGATGGCTGCGACAACGCGAACGCGGCAGTCGAATCGCTGGGCGATTCATGATCTGGACGGCGTTATCCGTCGGGCGTCCAGCTGCGCGCGCCTTGCTCTATCCGATCTGTGTGTATTACGTCATATTTTCTAGCCACGCGAGCCGTGCCATCCGATCCTATTTGATTCGAGCGCTGGGGCGCCCGATCGGTCGCCGGGATTTGTATAGACAGTTTTATTGTTTCGCGTCGACGCTCCTTGATCGTGTCTATTTTTTCACCGGGCAAGACAGCCATTTCGACATCGAGATACGGGGACTCGACGTACTCAAGGACCGCGTGGCTCGTGGCCAAGGCTGCATCCTGCTCGGTTCGCATCTGGGGAGCTTCGAGATCGTGCGCGCCATCGGGCTGAGCCAGCGGGATGTCGAAGTCAAAGTCCTCATGCACGAGCAGCATGCACCGATGCTCCGAGACCTCTTCCGTGACTTGAATCAACAAGTTGCCGACACGGTCATACAGAACGGCTCGCCGCACACGATGTTGCAAGTCAAAGAATGTCTGGACCGCGGAGGGGTGGTGGGTATTCTCGCGGATCGGCTGGTGAATCAGAATCAGGCGACGGAGTGTAAGTTTTTCGGCAAGCTTGCACGATTCCCTGCCGGAACCATGTGGCTTGCGAGTGTCTTAAAGGTGCCGATCATTCTCTTCTTCGGGCTTTACCGCGGAGGCAATCGTTACGAGGTCCAATTCGAGTTATTCGCAGAAGAGATTGTGATCGACCGGCAGCATCGAGAGCAGGAGGTTCAGCAATGGACCCAGCGCTACGCCGACCGCCTGGAACATCACTGCCGCTTGGCGGCCGACAACTGGTTCAATTTTTATGACTTTTGGGAAGAGCAACGGTAGCTGGTCATTGAAACTGCCGGCCCTGTTCCTCATCTGGTTATTCTTGCCGGGTCTTGCGCCGATATCCCTGGCCCAGCCGTCGCCCCAGTCTGAGCGAGCGGCAGAATCACCTGGCTGGAATGTAGAACAACTCATTGGGAGCCTGGCCAAGAACCGGCAGTCGGAAGTTCGGTTTGAAGAAACTGCATTTTCGAATCTTCTCACCCAACCGGTGAAGACCCGAGGCACCTTGCGTTTCATACCTCCGGAGGGACTCGAGAAGCATATTACCGCTCCTCATGACGAGCGCTATCTCGTTGAAGGCGATACGGTCATGTTCGAAAGTAAGACAAAGGGTACGAGCAGGACCCTTTCATTGCACGACTATCCTGCGCTGCGGGCATTTATAGAGGCCTTTCGATCAACGCTCGCCAATGATGTCACCACCCTGAAGCGTTTCTATAGCGTGACGCTGCAGGGTGAGCCACGACGATGGGTCTTGATGCTGCGGCCGCTGGACAAAGCCGTGCAGGAGCTGGTGGAGTCCATTCGATTCTCCGGAGAAGGGGAATACCTCGGCCGCATTGAGATCCTCGCCCCGGGCGGAGATCGGTCTGTCATGGTGATCACAACGGGCGCACCGTGACCAGAAGATCCTGGGTCACACTGTTGATCTGGTGCATGGTCCTGGGGCTCACCGCGTGGTTCGTGGCCACGCGCGCACATGTGGAGACCGAACTCTCCCGCCTCTTGCCGGAAGGTGCCACACCTACAGAACGCCTGCTGCTCACTGAACTGCGAACAGGCGCGGGCGGGCGGCTCATGCTTATCGCTCTGGAGGGAGAGGATGCCGACCTCTTGGCAGGAGCCAGCACACAGTTGGCGACCTGGATGCGCAACAGTGGCGCGTTTCAGTATGTCGGCAATGGGGAACAAGCTTGGACAACGGAGGAGCGGGAACGCCTCTTTCAGAATCGGTACGTGCTCAGTCCAGGCGTGCAGGCGTCCACGTTCAGTCGAGATCGTCTCCGCGACTCCCTTGAGCTGAGGTTGAGCGACCTCACCTCTCCTCTGTCACCGATGGTCAAGGAACTGATCCCGGGTGATCCCTCCGGCGAGTTCATGACGATCCTTCATACCTGGATGACCTGGACGGCTCCGGCGAGACACCATGGAGTGTGGTTCTCGTCCGACCTGCGACGCGCATTGCTCGTGGCGGAGACGCATGCGGCCGGTTTTGACATGGAATCCCAGGAACAATTGCAAGGGCACATGAGAGAGGTCTTCAGAGCGGCCGCCGGACCTTCCTCTGGTGCAACTCCCGTTCGATTGGTCATGACAGGACCCAGCGTCATTGCCGTTGAGATGCGACAGAGCATCCAAGATGACGTGTGGTGGTTGTCCTTATGCGCGACGTTGCTGGTCACCACGTTACTCTTCGCCAGCTATGGATCCGTTTCCGTTCTGGCTCTCACTCTCCTTCCCTTGACGAGCGCGATCCTGGCCGGGATCGTCGCCGTGAGTCTTGTGTTCGGATCCATTCACGGCATGACCTTGGCGTTTGGAATTACGTTGCTCGGCGTCGTGGATGATTATCCTATCCATCTGTTCAGCCATCTCACCAGGGAGAGCCGGGCGCTGACCGTGATGAAAGAAATCTGGCCGACGATGCG
>JBDSDL010000020.1:0-2500 GCA_039920585.1 Nitrospiraceae bacterium
TGGTCGGCTCAGTAAGTGGGGCAATACAATCTCTAGTTGATCTCGTTGACCAATTTGTTAGATGATACATGGTTGAACAATGGTATCGGATAATGGGAGTGGATATTATGACGAAGGCACAAGCTGCAGCGTTACGCGAGAAGTGGGCAGAGGGAGACAATCCACCTTGTAGGCACCTGCACCTGGAATTGGAACACAACAACGACGATTATTTGACGGACAACTATCACTGTACTGCCTGCGGTGAATTGGTTGCCGCCAATACCCGCGATCCTTTTCAAGTCATCTGACCCCGGCCAATTCATCATCCCTACGTCTTCAGGATCAGCATCACCTGGGAGCGAAGCACCGCTCAGAGTGCCTGCAAATGTCAGACAGGCTCCTGGCCAGGCACAGAACCCTTCTGAGAACATTCCGTAACGGTAACTGCGCCTATCTCCGCAGGAAACCGATCCACCGCCATAGGCTCAGCAGGCTCGCGAGGGAAGCGGCTACATATGTCAGCGCGGCCGCTGTGAGGATGCGGCGAGCCCCCTGCTCGTCTTCAGGCGACAGGTAGTTTCTTTGCTGGAGCACCGGAAGCGCACGCCGGAAGCTGGCGTCCCACTCGACTGGAAGCGTAACAAGATGCACGAGCGTGGAAATCCCCATCGTCGCAATCCCGGCAACCAGGACAACTACACCCGCCATAGGGGTCTGAGCCAATGCCGCCGCGATTGGAATGCCTATCATCACTACCCCTCCGAGCTTTTCTGCCCCCTGCGCGACCCTTACCAGCCGCGTGCGCTCCGCGAATGGTTGGTAGCCCGTATGGTCTTGAATGGCATGGCCGACCTCGTGTGCGGCAACGGTTATAGCGGTGAGGGATTTCCCATCGAATTTATCGGGAGTCAGGCGGACGGCTTTAGTCTCAGGGTCATAATGGTCGCCCTGCTGGGTCATCTCCACCTTGATGTGCTGCATGCCGAGCCGATCAAGCAGGTGTCGCGCTAACTCCGCTCCAGTTCCCGGATAGTCAGGACGGGGCATGCTATGCTGGGCAAACACCCGCCTGGTCCATAGTTGCGGACCGAATACAACGATACCGACAATGATCAACAGCAGGGCTATACGCACCATATATTCCCATCACTTCTCAGGCGAGGCATTCGGCCCAGGCTATCGGCAAACACGTGTGTGGGGTCGGCCCCTTTCACTCACGTTAACACAATGGACGGATGGAAGAGACGGGTGGCAAAGGGGACGGCGTGCGCAACAAATTCTCACCTCAAAGAGGATCCTGCATAGCGCTGAAATAAAGTACCCCCCTTGCTCTCCCACCCTCTCTATTTGACTAGATAACAACCCTTTCCCTCATCTTGTGGCTAGCCTGATCCGTTCGTCTGTGCTATAGACCGCACATCCGTTCGCACTGAACAACCTCGAAAGACACCCGTACGATGCCCGCTTCCATTGATGTGATCTTCATTGTTTTCTCCACTCTCGTCATTCTGAGCATTTTGACAATCAAGCTCTCGAATCGGTTTGGCATCCCCTCGCTGGTCTTGTTCCTCGCCATCGGCATGTTGGCAGGGTCCGACGGTCTCGGCGTCATCTCGTTCGACAATCCGGCTCTGGTGCGATCGCTGGGTATCACTGCGCTTGTCTTGATTCTCTTTTCTGGTGGATTGGACACAGAGTGGTCGGCGATACGCCCCATCGTGTGGCAGGGAGTGTCGCTCTCGACAATCGGGGTTCTGATCACTGCGCTGCTCATCGGGATGTTTGTCGCCTGGGTCCAGGGGTTCTCATTTCTGGAGGGCCTCTTGCTCGGCGCCATTGTCTCGTCCACCGATGCTGCGGCCGTCTTCATGGTGCTACGAGCACGGAGGACCAAAATCCCGCGGCGATTGATCCAATTGCTCGAATTTGAGTCAGGCAGTAACGATCCGATGGCCGTCGTGCTGACGATCGCGCTGATTCGACTGTTGACGGAACCCTCGACCTCTTTTGAGGAGCTTGTCCTATTCTTTGTGATGCAAATGGGCGTGGGAACCGCGATTGGCATTGCGATGGGCGAGATCATGCGGCGATCGTTCAATGCACTCGATTTGGAGTTGGAAGGTATTTATCCGGTGCTGTCTGTGGCGCTGGCACTGCTGACCTATGGCCTGACCGACTACCTGGACGGGAGTGGCTTTCTTGCCGTGTATCTGGCTGGGCTCGTCATGGCGCGAAAACCGTTTACTCACCAGCAAAGTGTCTTGCGTTTTCACGACGGGCTGGCCTGGCTGATGCAGGTCACCATGTTTTTGGCGCTGGGGCTACAAGTATTTCCAGCAAGGCTCGTGCCAATCGCCTGGGCAGGCATCCTGATTTCCCTTTTCCTGATCTTCATCGCCCGCCCTGCGAGCGTCCACGCAGCGTTGGCTCTTTCGCCGATGTCGCTTCGAGAGCAGACGCTGGTGGCCTGGGCGGGGCTTCGTGGAGCCGTACCCATTATCTTGGCCACATTTCCCAT
>JBDSDL010000021.1:0-10896 GCA_039920585.1 Nitrospiraceae bacterium
TGCCGGCTTGTCCTGCTTCACGGACATCCGATTCAGTAATTCCCTTGCAGAGGCAGAGATACATGGGCCGCATTCCTGTATCGTCGAGCTGGGTCTCACTCGCCAGCAACGATTATGATAACTGTTATCAACTGAAGTAAGGATACTCCCGTCCTTTCCATGTGTCAAGAGGGGCGGAGAGGACTGGTGTGATTAGGAGGCTGGAGTATCTAAATAATTGGAAATACTGGATTTATAGGGTTCGTTCTAGCTGATCGACCATCTCGCGGATCGTATCGAACCCCGATTGCCAAAACTCTTCAGATGCCATATCGACGCCGACCTTGGCGAGAATCATCTGCGGTGACTCTGACCCGCCGGTACTCAGCAGCTCTAGATATTTGGGAACGAACGCCGCCCCTTCTTTTTGGTACATCCGGTAGAGGGCGAGGACCAATAAGTTGCCGAAACTATAGGCGTAGCAGTAGAAAGGGCTGGCAAAGATATGGGGGATGGTCAGCCATTCCCATTGAAACTCCTCCGGAACCTTGATTCCCTTTCCAAACTGCTGCCGCACCTCGGCCAGGTAGGTTTTGGCCAGATCCTTCACGGTCGCGCCCTGGGCAATCATCTCATGGGCCTGATTTTCAAATTGGACGAAATAGGCTTGCCGGAGGACTGTGGCATAGATGTCATCCAGTTGGTTGAGCAGGAGTCCTTGCCTCACCTTCTTGTCCCGCTCCTGATTCATGAGGGCATCGGATAGGATTCGTTCTCCGAACACCGATGCCGTTTCTGCCAAAGGGAGGGTGGAATGGAAGGTAAACATGGAATGTTTCGCCGCCAGCATGCCGTGGACGGCATGGCCGAGTTCATGGGCCATCGTCGCGATATCGCGTGCCTCGCCGGAGAAATTCAGCAGCACATAAGGGGTCATGGCTGGGACGACACTGTAACAATAGGCGCCTCCGATTTTTCCGGGCCTCGTCCGCGCATCAACATGGCGTTCATGAACCACCCGTTCTGCCAAGTCGGCTAATTGCGGAGAAAACCCTCGATAGGCCTCCAGCACCATTCGGACGGCATCCTGATAGCGATAGGATTTCTGTGCTGTGCGATGCGGCGCATAGATGTGATAGCGGTTCATCGGCTTGATCTTGCACAGGCGAGCCTTGATGCGGAAGTAGTCTTGGAAGATACCCGCGTTTTTCTGGCAGACTTTTAAGAGGGAGGCCACGGCTGCATCGGGAATGTCATTCCCGAGGTTGCGGGTGGCAATGGGGGACGCGAACTGGCGAAGTTGTAGATTCTCCGCTATCCAGTCGTTGACCAAGGTTTTGTAGATTTCGCCCAACAGATCGTGCTGATCGGCGTAAACGCGATACAGCTCTCGATAGGCGGCCTCACGCAGCCGTCCTTGCGCATGGCGCAGATAGGATGTTAGTTCCTCGCGCGTCAGGGTCTCCCGTTTACCGTTGATGGTGAGCGTGAACGTGAAGGCGTTCGTCACGACATCGTACAAAGAATGGATTGCGCTACGACCTGTGATGTTCTTGATATTGACGATCTTTTCCTCCGGTTCAGACAGTGTGTGTGGCTGAAACCGGCGAATGGTTTCGAGGTGATACCGAAGCGTGCCCGTTCCGGTCATGAGCCGTCTGGCATTGTCCTCATCGACGCTTTGCCACCAGAGGTCGAAGAACACCAATCGGTTCTGGAGCGCCGTGAGCCGCTCCTCAACCTTGGTCTTAAACGAGCGCGCGGCGAGGTCTTTCGTATTTTCGGAGAACCAGAGGTAGGCATAGGCGCCGATTTTGGAGGACGCAGCCGCGATGTCTTCACTCAGTGCCAGCAGCGGGTGGAAGACGGATGTTGCCATGATCGAACTGAGCTTGGTTCGCGAAGATTCGAATTGCGCCACCTTGGCCGCGATCTCTCCCAACAGGGTCTCGAAACGCTGTACCGGATCCTTTGCCAAATGTGAGAGATCCCAACGCTCGGAGCAGGTGAGTTTCTTCCGCTTGGGGGACGAGATCTTGTGTTTTGTTGAAGTATTTCGGCTGGTCTTCACAGGCATACGTTATATCTCCTTCGACTCACCCCCATACATCATGCGGGCTGGGGCTGTTCGGTCACGATCATATCATTCTCGATGACGAGGTCGCAGAGTTTTTCACTGGCTTGCGATCGATGAGAATCTTCCATCTGTGGTGGCATTTTCGGTATGATGCGCGAAGCGTAAAGGGGAAACCTCATGACCGATCAAGAGATCAACCGGGCAGTCCAATATGTCACAGCCAGCACGTCTTATGGGCGGGACACAGTGGCCGAGATTCTCAAGACGGGGCTGAGTGAAATGACTGTGTTGGCCACTCAATCGTCGGAGCGGTTCGAGCGGAACGTGTTGTTGGAATATGTCTGCCAATGGACCATCAAACGAACGGGTCAAACGGAACCGTTGGTCAGGGAGATCCTTGGCTGCGCAAGCCGCTGGCTCGATGAAGTGTACGAGGAGATTGCCAAGCGCCAGCCGGAAGCTCTCGGCCTCTCGCCCGATGATGACGACGAAGGAGCGGAGCCTATTTAGCAGGATACTGAAAAAGTCGCTCTTTTCACCTGCCCAACCCGGGCGCGTCGAGACGCGCCTTTTCCCATGCAACGTTCTCGCATCGTTCAGGCCTCAACGTACCCCAGAGGGTATGCCTTGTATTTTGGAGTTGTGGTACATGAGACAGTGGAACATGACAGATCGATAGGCCTCCGGTCTGAAGAGACCGGGCCCAAGCCAGGTCGTCACGTTCCCCACCACCCAAGCCCG
The DNA here is from genome assembly GCA_039920585.1 of Nitrospiraceae bacterium. Lineage (GTDB taxonomy): Bacteria > Nitrospirota > Nitrospiria > Nitrospirales > Nitrospiraceae > Palsa-1315. The sequence goes on from JBDSDL010000021.1 coordinate 2,798, forward strand.
AACAGTTGCCCAGGCCTCCGAGCCGCATCATCAGAAGGTCGGGCTACACCAAGGAGGCAGCGATGCAGACTCCGTCTGTTTTTGTTGGGATTGATGTCTCGAAGTCAGGATGGAGTTGGCCGTACGGCTGTCTAGCGACCCGCTCAGCGTGGCGTATGACGCCACCGGGATCACCACGGTGCTCACTCAGCTGAGTGAGTGGCATCCCACATTGATTGTGGTGGATGCCTAATCATGGAGGTCATCGCAGTCCTTTACTGCGCGCATCGGACGAGCACGTTTCTATAATGCTCCCTCCAAGCTTGCTCGTTTCTCTTTCTTGGAGGGGCACCCATGTTGGTCTACGTGCGGCCGTCGAACGAGGCCCTTCTCAGGGCGCGCGTTCCGGGAGCACAGGACCAACGTGGGTGTCCTTCCTCTCCTATTGTTGGATCCCCGAGAGCCGCCATTTCCCCTCTTGGATTCGCATGAAGGTCCAGGCTTCGCCGGATTCGGTCGGTATCTCTTCGCTACCTTCGACGAGATAGCCTGGTTCTCCGCGCTGCTTCGTCAGAGACAGGTTGTAGTCACGGGCACTCCAGCGAAGCCCTGCCGTCACATACTGCCTCGCCTGTTCGGTCCAGACCTCCAGGATCTCCGCACGGAGGAGCACCACCTCCTCCACATGGTTCTGGATGTCCTGACTGGTATTGTCGGCCAGGGCGGCGCTGAAATAATTCAGCATCTCCGGCGTGACGAGTTGTCGCAACTCGGTCAGATCCTGGCTGCTCCAGGCCCTTTGAACATCGATCAGGAGTTGTTGAAAGTCTGCTTTGTCGGCAGAGGTCACACTATCCACCGATAATTTCTGTCTGGTCGTGGCGGACCGCTTTGTCGGGAGATTGTCGTTAGACGGGTCGCGGCCTGAAATCCCTGAAAAATCAGGGAGGGAGGGTCGTTGTATTTTCAGGAAGTAAAACACTGTCACAGCTGCTACGAGCAGGAGGAGCAGAAGGATTCCGGCGGAACTGAAATCTTCGGTGGTGTGGTTGGTTTCAGGAGCAGGCGCATCGGCCTCGGTGGTCTGTGCGCTGCTGTTCGTCGCTCTGAAGAGCATCTCGGCGATCAATAATCCGGCGACTCCAGCGGCGAGCCCGGTCGACAGGGAAGAACGTTGCAGAATGAGTGTCGTTGTGTTCAAGGCACGCTCCCCGTTATCGGTCTCGTTGGCTGAGCATGCGCCCGAGACCATATCCTAGCAGCAATGGTCGGTTGAAAATGTAAGATTCAATGACAGAGACCGGGGCGTTCGATATTTCGCCCATGGATGAAAATCGTCGATTGAGATTATCAGGGAGAGTGGCCAACAGTGTCAGGGATCCTCTTCGAGGTCTTAGATGTCGGTCTAGCTGTTCTGGTCGGTTCTGAACGGATCAACTACATTGATGAGTTTCTTGAGGTATTTTGGTAAAGCCATATAAACTATTGGATTTTTAATTGTAGCTTATTGGGCAGTTCTGGCAGCAAGCTCCTCTGGGATTAGATAGCGTCGTGGTCCCAAGATTGCTGTACCGATGCGCACGGTGGTCGCGCCTTCAGCGATGGCGATGTCCATATCTTCCGACATGCCCATGGAAAGCGTGTCGAGTTCATATCCATCTTTCTTGAGCCGATCGAATAGTTCCCACAGCATGTGGAACTGGCTGCGCTGCAGGGCCGTGGCAGTCGTGAGTTCAGGGACTGCCATCAATCCGCGCAATTTCAGACGGGGCAGGCGAACGACATGGGCTGCCAGCTGGGCCAGCTCCTCAGGCGCCACGCCGCTTTTACTCGCTTCTCCGCTCACATTCACTTGCAGGCAGATCTGTAACGGCGGTAGCGATTCAGGCCGGTCTTTCGCCAATCGGTCGGCAAGTTTTATCCGGTCCACACTGTGAACCCAGACAAAGTTCTCCGCGATACGCTTTGTCTTGTTGCTTTGGATTGGGCCGATGAAATGCCACTCAATCGGCAAATCGGTCAGGGCCGGCATTTTAGCCAGCGCTTCCTGCAGATAGTTCTCGCCAAAAATCTTTTGTCCTGCGTGCCAGGCTTCCCGCACTCGTTCGGCTGGCTGGGTCTTACTCGCGACCAGCAGCGTGATCTCGTCCGGCGATCGGCCGACTGATTGCGCCACTCTGGCAATGCGGTCTTTGACGGCGTACAATCGTGAGGCGACTGTTGCGACTTGTTCCATTAGCGGTACAGGTGCTCGCGTGTGAGGGGCAATGTATTGTTCAATCCATTCGTAAACAGGACATGGTAGAGCCGCATGTCCCCATAGCGAAAATTAGCGGCACATCCATTAAGAAACATCCGCCACATGCGAACGAAGGACGCATCGTACATCGCCTCGATCTTTTTGGCATGGACCTCGAATCGTGCGCTCCACTCCTCAACCGTTCGTGCGTAGTGTGGACGCAGGTTTTCGACGTCAGTCGGAATGAGTTTGGCTTCGCACATGGTCCGTACGATTTCGTCGAGCGTGGGAATGTATCCACCGGGAAAGATGTATTTCAACGTCCAAGGGTCGCCCGGGACTGGACGCTCTTGTCCGATGGTGTGGAGCAGCCCAATGCCGCCAGGATTCAAGATCGACCGCAGCTTCTCCATAAATGTCGGAATAAATTGCTTTCCCACATGTTCAAACATGCCTACTGAAACGAATTTGTCGAACTTGCCCTCAATCTTCCGATAATCCTCCAACACGATCGAGATCTCTTTCGATAGACCCTGACGCTTCACGAGATCGACTGTGTACTCGACCTGCTGTTTGGACAACGTGCAGCCGACACCGCGCACACCGTAATGCTTCGCGGCGTAGATCAGCATTCCGCCCCAGCCGCAGCCGATGTCGATCAGTGTTTCTCCTGCCTTCAACTGAAGTTTCCGGCAAATGTGCTCGTACTTCTGCTGTTGTGCTTGCTCGAGCGTATCGTTCTCATAACGGAAGTAGGCACAGGAATAGGCCATACTCTCGTCGAGCCACAGTTTGTAGAAGTCGTTCCCCCGATCGTAATGGTGGGCGACATGCTTCGTCGAACGCGAGAGCGTGTTGAGCGATGTTTGGCGTAAGTGCTTAAAGGCGAGCTTCGCTTTCAACCCGATTGGCAGATTCAGGAATGTGGAGTCTGCTCCGAAGCGAAGTAGTTGTCTGAAATCGCCTTCGACCTGAATATCGCCGGCCATATACTCTTCGCCGAATCCCAATGATCCGCTTTCAAGTATGTGCTCTGCCGAACGCTTCGTGACAAAGGTGAGAATGAACTGTGGCTCGCCGCCGCCGTATGATTTTTTCACTCCATCCCAAAACTGCACCTGAAAAGAAACATCTCGAGAGTGATTGCTCAATTGTTCGAAGAGTTGCTCGAATGTTTTTCGCATGATCCTCCTCTTCCGGGTGATAGGACTTTGCGTTGAGGGGGAGCCTGAACCGCCTCAAGAGGCCCTGTCAGGTGCCTGTGATAAGCTCTTTTCCAGGCCCTTGTCAAGATGCTCATGCCGAGGGAGCAAGCCGACTAATCCGCATGAGTCATACGTGCTCCGCTGCAATTGCAAGTGTGCCGGCGAGAGGCAGGGAGCGAAGACTTCCGGTCGGGAACCACGGCTCTTTCCCCTGCCCCCAGTAGCCCCTAGCCTCGTATCCCTTGCCAGGTTTCCATACGATTTCGCGGCGAACTGTCATGAAGAATGGAAATTAAGCCTGTGTGAGCATGCAAGACGAACAATAATGCTTGTCTCAATCGCTGGGGGTTGTTTTTTATCAAAAAATAGCTGACAATGCAGCCCGGTCATCGCTCAGCAAAAATTGGTCAACTCACTCAATAACCACACAAGAGGCACAATGATGAAGTTGCAAAATATAATGTGGATAGCAGCGGTGTTGGTTATCCCTGCCAACGTCTGGGCGTATGGTGACAACAATGCCGGTGGCAGTGGTGCAGGGATTTGTAAAAAAGTGAATTTTTCTGAATTCTCGCCCGTAAATAATTCAGAAGTGGCTCCACATTCGGAGTTTTCATTTTATGCATCCGAGTCAACCTTTCCGAACAGTATTAAGGTGACGATAAAAGGTAAGTCCATACCGCTCACCGTGGTCCAAAAACAAAGTGGGTTTAAGGTATCTGGAAAACTTCCTGACTCAGTCAAAGGGACCTTTGCAAAAATTAACATTGATGCTAAAGGCATCGCGCAATGTGAAGTCAGCGATGGATGGCTGGTAAAAATCACTGAATAATACCGGTAACCGGATTACGTGACGATTCGGTCTTGCTTCAGAAGTGAATCGTCATAGCAGCGGGATTTGTCTCGTAGTATGTGAGGGGGTCAGGTCAACCTGACCCCCTTTCAGTTTTCTGGAGGGTCTTCAAGAGCATTTCCTGGCTGAGGTTTCTGGCGTCACCTTCCTGGTCCTCCGCCGAAAGGTAAAGCACTAGCCCGCATTATTCATGATGGTTCGTCGCGAAATGCCGCAGCAGCGCGCGACAAGCGTGAAGAGCAGACTCGCGTGACGTGTTAGACCTACTTCTTCCTAGTCGCGCTTTTCTCGCCAGTCTCGCCCCTCTCATTTGAATCAGGCATCGGCGATTGCGCAGAAGTGTTCATGAATAATGCGGGCTAGATCGGTCAATGCTTTCTTGGAGGATGCGGTCAAATGCAACCAGGGCCGGTTCCGACCGTCGTGGTCGGGACCGGCCCTAGCCTTGTCGCGTCTTATATTCTTGTTCAGAGAGAGGGTATGGGCATCAACGGGTCCGATGGTTTTCCACGGGCAGCACGTGTGCCGTTTCTTCTCTATTTGGGAAAGGATTTCGGTGCTGAGACATGCTGCCATCCTTGCCCATTTAGAGTGCGAAGAAACGCAACAAGATCACTCTTTTCTTGGTCCGTCAGTTCGAGCGGAAGGACCAGTGGATCCTGGTGAGGATTCTTGACGCCACCCTTGTTATAGAAATTCACGACTTCTTCAAGCGTCTTGAAGCGACCGTCATGCATATACGGGGCGCTTCTGGCGATCTCCCGCAGGGTCGGAGTTTTAAATGCTCCAAGTTCCTCGGCGTTGCTGGACACCATGTAACGACCGAGATCCACTTTGTTGTCGTCCCAACCAATGCCGAGGTTATGAAACTTTTCGTCAGTGAAGTTGAACCCGGAGTGGCACTTTGTGCAGCGTGCTTTATCCCGGAACAGGAGGAGGCCTCTTTGAGCCGCTTCTGGGATTGCTCCTGCTTCCTGTCCCTGATCGAACCGGTCTGCCGGGCTGTTGCCGGAGAGGACGGTGCGCTGGAAGCTGGCGATGGCCTTGCCCACCCTCTCCGTCGTGATGTTGTCATCGCCGAAGACTTGCTTGAAGAGTTTCCGATAGCCTTGGTTCTTCATCATCTTCGCCATCATCACATCGTAGTTGGCAAAGCCGTGCTCGATCGGATTTGTAAACGGACCGACCGATTGGGCTTCCAATGTTTCGGCCCGGCCGTCCCAAAATTGAGCGCTGCTGAACACCCGGTTGAAGGATGCCGGCGCGCTGCGCCCCCCCTTCTGGCCCCGGATGCCTGCGGAGACCGGTTTGCCGTCCGTAAACGCATTTGTTGCCAGGTGGCAACTCGCGCATGCGATGGTGTTGTCCTGCGACAGTCGCTTGTCAAAGAACAACATCCGGCCCAACTCGACCTTCTCAGCCGTCAAAGGATTGTCGGCAGGAATGACTACTGCGGTTTCTTCTAGACCGAAAGGAATCGCGAGCTTGTAGTCGGCCGCTGTCGTGACCATGGGCGACAGCATCGCCACTGAGCTGATGGCCAAGGCTCCAATAAAGCTCTTATGTAACAGAGAAGAACCTCCGGCTGCCTGTCGGAGTTCGGGTTTCGGTACGGCTGGCGTCATTGTGGCTCCTTTGGTTTGGGTTGTCATGACGTGTGGTTTTTGCCCATGATAGGTTTTCAGTCGTCTCTGATGATTAGCTGTGAAGGATCGAAGGATTCAAGACGTTGAACTGAAGGGGAATATTCATGGCGCGAATCGTAGCGATCATGCTCTTTCTTTGCAAGTTCTTTTTTCAGCGATCCCGCACCTGTTCTCCCGGTTTGTGAAGCGGGCTCTTCGGCATGTCGTTGGCGCTGATCCTGGATGGGCTCTAAGATCAGACCCAGGTACGCAGCATCGAATGTTTCTTCGATTATAGGGCCTTTCGTTTCAGAAGCTTAGCTGGTATGTCGGGGTATGGCGAGGCTGTGTGGGTGGAGGTCATTTCCCCGAACTGCGCGCTTCTTCTATCAGCGCTGCAAGCTCAGGTGGAATCGGCATGCTCTTGAAGGGGGTGGCATTTGTACCACCGGTGTTTCCCTGAGGCACCAGACCAATAGCAGTGCCTATGGCAGCGCCGACGATTCTTAGCAGCTGACCCAGACACTCTCGGACGTCACGCTGACGAATCCCCCAGAGGAACATGTGCCAATGCACTCGAACGTGTTCAACCGTTGATGGTTGTCCAAGTATGTGGGCACGCTCAAGATGTGAGAAGGCGGCATCTGGTTGCCCTCGTGCTTCAGCTTGATAGGCGGCAAGAATTTCACTTTTCACGTATGGACGGATGCGGCGACCGAACGTACTCACTCACATCTCCTGGAGGCCCAACTATTTGGAGTAAGGAGCCATGCCTTGCACTCCGACGGTTTATCTTGCGGCTTCTGGTTTGCTCGGCTGATTGTACGTAGTCTAAGCCGCCACAAACTTCAATGCCGCGCCGTTGATGCAGTAGCGCAGGCCAGTCGGCTTGGGACCGTCCTTAAAGACATGTCCTTGATGCCCCTCGCAGCGAGCGCAGTGGACTTCGGTCCTGGGAAAGATCAATTTGTAATCGGTTGTGCTCTCGACCACCCTGGGATCGATCGGTTGCCAGAAGCTGGGCCAGCCGGTTCCACTGTCGAACTTGTGCTCTGACGAATAGGCTGGGAGGTCACAGCCTGCGCAGTAGTAGATGCCGGCTTTTTTATTGTCATGCATATTGTCGGTGAAGGGACGTTCGGTATTCTCATGCCGTAGGACCCCGTATGCCATCGGTGCAAGGAGCTTCTTCCACTCGTCGTCGGTTTTCACAATCTTTACGATCGGCCCGGTAGTAATGTTCTGTGCCATGAGAAGCCTCCTTCATACCGATAATGTGACAAGACGGCAGTCGATTGACCACCAGCTTTCTTACAACACTCTATCAGGTTGCGCTCCCTGCCGGTCAACCGACACACCTCGGTGAGCCTAGCAGGATGCTGAAACAGTCACTTTTCCTCACCCGCCCCACCCTGGCGCGCCGAGACGCGCCTTTCACCAGGCGTCGTTCTCACTTCGCTCAGAGGCTCAACGTACCGAAGCGTACGCCTCGCCTCTTCGCTCGCTGCGGCCTTGCTGGACGAACTTGTTGAGCATCCTGCGCGTGGTTCTCCTGTTGGTCTGGACCTGCGAACCATTGAATTTCCACTGTCCCACAATAGTTTTTCCGCAGACCCCTAGGATACTGTCTGTTACCCGTTGCTTTTGGGTGTAGAAATCATCTTGCGCATCGACCCTGACACAATCTGAAATTCATATAAGCGGCATTCCAGCGAACCATTGAAGAGGGAGATACGTTTCGACGGCGCGAGGCCAATGAGTTTGGGGACCCGCAAATCGCCGGTGAAGATATAAGCCCGCCATCCGCTGAATCGCTGTTTCAACCAATCGCCCAGTTTGGGATAGAAGGCATCGAGTTCCTCCGGCCTGCTGAGCCGGACTCCGTAGGGAGGATTGATCATCAGGACACCCTGTTCAGCCGGAGCTTCGAGGGCGAGCACGTCGCTCTGCCGCAGGCGAATATCGACGGCGACTCCCCCCCCTTGAAATGTCCGCTGCGCGATCTTCACCGCGGCAGGATCCTGGTCTGAGGCATAGATGGCAGTCGGCACCTCTGCGAGTTGTTTCAGCAGAGAGGCTTCGCGCAGATGGCCCCAGCGTTGGGCATCGTGAATCAGCAGGCGTTCAAACGCAAAAGACCGAGACTGTCCTGGCGCGATCCGGCGCGCCATCAGCGCGGCTTCGAGCGGAATCGTTCC
>JBDSDL010000022.1:0-8543 GCA_039920585.1 Nitrospiraceae bacterium
GCGCTCCGACCACCCCCGCGGGCCTCAGGTGGAGGAACGTCGCAGTTAATTAAGCTGCGAGTGCCAGTTCTTGATTGGCAGTTACATTTTCCCGGAGGATTTACGAGACCCCGAGAGCTCGACATGCACCGCTGACGTTAGTATCCCCGTCGATTCCGGTCGCCCCCCTTTCTTGTGAGGATGATTAAAGTGGCCTCCAGCGGCGTTCTCGCTTCTTCGCGCCCTGCGACGTACGTGAAACTGTACGCCTTCGGGTGCTCAGTCGCTCGGGCCTTGCTGGAACCCATTTTGATCATCCTGCAGGTTCCAGCTCTGACTATCATCTATCAGTTATAATCCGTATATCCTTCCTTAGATGCCCATGATACCGCACAAGTCAATGGGATGCTAGGCACGAGGCTTCTTCATATCGGGAGAATTTAAGAGGAACCGTTACGCACTCTTGAAGCGTGTCAGTTTCGCGAAGAGAATCGCCGCAAAGGGGAGGGCGAGGCCTAGGAGGAGCTGCGCGATGAGGAGCGAGCCGAGCTGGCTATAGTCGGCAGGCGTTTGGATAACGCCCGCAGCCTGGTCACGGACTTCCCGGCTGACCACATAGATTTCATTCATATATTTGGTGCCGAGCTGGCTCAACGACAAGGCTAGGTTCGTAAATGAAGCCATCACGGCAAAAAATGTGGCTTTCAAGTTCGCAGGAGCGGTGTTCGCAATCCAGGCCAGCATCGGAATCATCGAGATCTGACCGAGTGGAGATTCCAACGCCGTATCGATCAGCGCAATGAATCGTGCATCGACCACCCCTCCTGTGATTCTCGCCGTCCATTCGTGCAAACCGTAGAACATGCTCACGATCGGGAGGGTCAGAATGGTTCCGATCACCGTGAGAAACCCCACGACATAGGCAATCGACCGTTCGGCCATAAAGCGGCGAAACACGAACATGCCTGCCAAGGTTAACGTGCTGCCTATGAGCGAGAGGATCGAGAGAAACTGCTGATCGAACTTCAGTTGGTCGATCATCCACCAGGTCGTTCCTGGCCCGGTCCCTGGGATCGCCCGGAAAATAAAGACCACGACCGCTGTTCCGACCAACGTGAATCGTTTGTCCGGCTCCAGTTCTCTCACCAGCCGGGCCATCAAAAACAACACAATGGCCATCGAGCCGACAAAGACAATTTCTTCGCTATACGAGAAGCCGCCGAATCCGACCGTGAGTGTAAACAATACAAAAACGAGGCTCCCGCCAAGAATCCACCAGTTGGGCTTAGTCGGCTCAGGTGTGTCATCACGCACATTCACTAACTGCTCTGCGTGATCCGTAGAAAAGCCTTGCCGGAGCAGTGTATTTTTTTGTTGCCGCCTCAAAATCCAAGCCATGCCGACGCCGAGCACCGAGACGAAAGGGATGACGAGCGCCATCAGATAAACCTGCTTATAGAGGCGAACGATCTCTGCCTGAGGAAGCCCTTCGACCCCTGTAAAGACATACACGTTGATCATCGCCACCAGAACCCCGCCACCGATGATGGCCACGCGTCCGAGCGTCTGCATGGTAGTGTGCATGAGCTTGAGTGTCGGCTGGTCGAACGGCTGCCCCCGCTCGTCCACTCGTGGCACGGCATCGACCGTCATCGCATCCGCGACCGCGTCTTGCACCACGTAGCCGATCGGCCCAAGTAATGTGCTGACCACAAACCACACTTCCGCCGGCAAGATGGCGGTCATCGCTTCCCGATTCCCGATCAATGCCGCCATGATCCCAAGACTGGCGGCCAGCAGCCCGGCTCCGAGGCCCACAAGCCAGCCTTTCCAGCGCCACAAGAGATCGACAAGATGCCCGATCGGCATCTTGAGTGCCCAGGGAATACCGGCCCAAAATCCCAGCGCCGCGAGGAAGGATGCGGAGAGGCCGAGGTAGTCTTTGACGAAGAAGGTGCCAACGATGCCGGTGAGGCCGGAAATCCCGTAGGCCATATAGACCATGAGCGGCGGCAGATAGGAGAGCCGCATCTCACGGCCGAGGGAAAGAATGTTGCGGTCGATCCAGAGAACGAAACGTGTGAACATTTCTATGGCACGACCCTGGTGGTCTGGCGGCGCTCGACTAACGCCTGCAGCTGTGCGCGCATCTCGTCAGCCGGCAAGCGAGTCCGATCCCCATGTCCGGCCAGCACCCATTCGAAAGGATAGTCGAGAAGTTTTCGTATGGAGTCCATCAGGACATGCTTCCTCCACACCAGCTGGCTTGGGACACTGAGTCTCTTCTGTGTGGAGTCCCACCAGAGATGATCCCCTGTGAAGAGAAATCGGTTCTTGTAGAGCAAGGCCATGCTACCTGCCGTGTGGCCCGGCACAGGAATGATCTGGAACTGCGGCTTGGCTTGGATACTGTCAACCCCTTCGATGATCCATTCCGCACCTGGAGCCGCTTCAACATCCGCTCGATGAATCATCCGTTTCGCGCCGAAGTGTGCGGCATACTTCTCTGCATCGGCCACATCGTCTTTGTGCGTGAGGAAGATGTACGCGATGCCGCCCTTCTGTTCAAAGGCATCGACGAGATGCTTCAGATAACGCGGTGAGTCGACGAGCCAGTTGCCGTCCTGATGTTCGATAAAGAAGCTATTTGCGCCGAACGACTTCTCAGAATTAAAGCCGCAGTACGACACCTCGTCTTCAAGTTGGAGCGGGAAGCTCGCCATGGCTTCCTGTATCCGTAGCTTGTCGCTGTGCTCGGCGCCGATCGAGCCGACCGGACAGGCGAGGAGCGCTTGATAGGCCTGATGAGAGCGCCCCTCATCGGTTGGTTGTGTGGTGACTGCGGAAAAATTACCGACTTCTTCGAAACTCATCGGCGCCAACTGCCGGCAGGTATCGCAGTTGATGCAGGTCGCATCGACAAAAAAGTTTCCTGTAACATTGGAGTCGAGTCTTTTTTTCTCATCAGCCATGGCACAGTCCCTCTTTCAAGGGGTGGCCTGGCTTGGTCCCCAACTGTGCACGTCGAACGACCACTGCTTCATCGTGGGGGTTCCGTGAGCACGGGGAGCCAACCAGGCCACCCCTCCCTCCCCTGCTGGCGGACTTTTTCAGCATCCTGTTTCCTTCACGCGATCTGCTGCCCGCCAAAGGTACCAGGCTGCAGCGGTGCGATAGGGTTTCCAGCGCTCCCCGTATCGTCGCACCTCATTCGGCTTCGGCATCGAACGCTTGCCATAGGCGATGCGGAATCCGTTGCGCACACCGAAGTCGTCGACCGGCAGAACGTCCGGACGTCCCAGTTGGAAGATCAGCAACATTTCGACCGTCCAACGGCCGACCCCACGGACCGCGATGAGCCGATCGATAATTGCCTCGTCATCGAGCTTCCGAACGATGGCGCCGGTCGGCACGATGCCATCAAGCGTCTTGGCCGCCAGATCGCGGAGCGCCGCAACCTTGGCCTGAGAAAAGCCTGCGCCACGAATCGCCTGCTCGTCCATTGCGAGCAGATCGTCTGGTTGAGGGAACCGCCCTGTCGGAAACAAGGCCACGAATCGCCGCAAAATACTCTCCGCCGCTTTCTCATGCAGGTGTTGGTAGGCAATCGCTCGTGCCAGTGATTCAAACGGCGACCGGCGCACTCGCGGCGTCAAGCGGTAGGGTCCGATATCGCGAATTATTCGCTTCATGACCGGATCTGTCTTGGACAGATGCCTAATTTCCGGTGTCTGTCGATCCATCTGAGAGTCCACGCTCCTACCCCTGACTGATGATGGCATCGGCCTCGATTTCGACCAACATGTCCGGATCGATCAAGCGGCTCACCTCCATCATCGTCGTCGCAGGCCTGATGGTTCCGAATACTTCACCATGCGCCCGGCCGACGTCCTGCCATTGATCGATGTTTACCAAATACATGCGCGTTCGGACCACATCGGCGAGCGAAGCACCAGCCTGCTTGAGCGCCGCTTCAATCGTCTTCAACGTCTGAATCGTCTGGGCATAGGGATCTCCCTTGCCGACAAGACCTGCCGACGTCATGGCCGTCGAACCGGATACGGATATCGACGCCCCAACTCGTACCGCTCGCGAGTAGCCAAGCTTGGCTTCCCACGGACCACCCGTAGAAATATTCTGCCGCCCCATCCGTTCCCTCCTATCAGGCTGCGGAAAAACTCAGTTTACACACAATCTACTATTGGAATCTTCCATATTGCGCCGATGGCAACAACGCCGCAGGATGCTCAAAAAGGCCTGACTTCACCCGCCCAACCCCGACGCGCCGAGACGCGCCTCTTCCCAAGCAAGGCCCCAGCGAGCAACTAACGATAGCTCTTCCAAGCTTGCTTGTTGCTGTTCCTCAGGATGGCCCGGCTGAGTCCTCCACTGCGCGCGTCCAACGAGGATCCTCGACTTCTTATACATCTCTTAAAGGGAGCGGCCAAGGCTGCCCTTTACTGCGCGCATCGAACGAGCACATTCTCTCGTGCGCGTTCTGCGCGCAAGAAGGGCACCTGGCCACCCTCCCTTGCTGGCGGACTTTTTCAGCATCCTGTTACATGACAATGCCGCCGCCGGCATGAATATTCTGCCCCGTCAACCACCGCGCCTCTTCACTGACGACGAACGCCACCACATCGGCAATGTCCTTGGGGAGACCAAGCCGCTTCAACGGCGACATCTGGATGCCGATCTGGCGGAACTGGTCTGTCATCATGCCCGTCTCGGTAAACCCTGGCGAGACCGTTTTGACGGTAATGCCTCGTGGAGCGAGTTCCTGCGCCAATCCTTTCGTGTACTGTTCCAGTGCGCCTTTGCTGCCAAGATAGGCCGTCGCACCAGGAAAACTCAAATGGGTTCCATCGGTGGAAATGTTCACAATGCGGCCGCCCTCTTTGAGGACGTTGGCCGCTTCCTGCATCGCGAAGTAGGGGCCTTTGGCGTTCAAGGCAATGATCTGATCAAAATCGGCTTCGGTCGTGTCGAGAAGCCCCTTGGCATAAACCACCCGGCATTGTTAACGAGAATGTCGAGTCGGCCAAATTGCTTCACCGTCTCGATCACAAGACGTCGTACTTCCGCGACCTGGCTCATGTCGGCCTGGAAGGCTACTGCTTTGCCACCTTTGGCTTGAATACCCGTGATGACCTGCTTGGCCTTCTCATCGCTGTGATTGGAGTTCCACGACAATGGCGCCATCTTCGGCCAATCGCTCCGCGATCGCTCGGCCGATTCCATTGGAAGCCCCGGTCACAATCGCCACTTTTCCGCTCAACGATCCCATCTGCCTGCCTCCTTCATGACACTGCTACCGCAGAGGGTCTCCCCACTGCCCGGAAAACGTCCACTCTGAAATGGGCTGGCGGCTTCGTGGCTGCAGTTCTCGTTCGCGCAGCCGGTCGGGAAGGGAAGCGAGGTCGCCCGGATAGCCTACCGCAATCATCGCAACCGGTTCGTAGCCCGACGGAATCTTGAGGTCGGCACGTGCCTTCTCCACGTCGAAGCCTGCCATCTGATGCGCCGCAAGTCCGAGCGCGGTGGCTTGGAGCACGAGATTCTCGACCGCCATGCCGGTGTCGTGAAAGGCATGCCGATTCGGTATGGAATCATCCACAAAGTTCAGGCTCGCCACGGACAGAATCAGGAGCGGCGCGCGGTAGGCCCATTTGCGATTGCCTTCCACCAGACAAGTCAGGAGCCGGTTCCACTCCGTCTCGTTGTCCTTATTTGCGACAATGAACCGCCAGGGTTGCTCGTTGTTGGAGGATGGCGCCCATCGGGCGGCCTCGAAGAGCATGCGGAGTTTCTCCGATTCGACCGGTTGGTCGGAAAAGGCACGCGGACTCCATCGCCGCTTGAACAGGTCATGAATGGGATGCTGTGCGTCCGCCGGTTTTTCCATGATCGCCTCTCACGCCTGTCCCTTTTCTCGTCGAAGCTCATATTCTGCCTGCAGCCAATCCTCTTCGGCATGGCCGTCGGTTCCGCCGCGTTCGAGGAAAATCTGGTAGGCGCGCCGCTCGATCGCAGCCTGCGATGGCCCGCGAGAAGCGGACGCTCCTTTTCCAAAGATGATGCGCTTCATTCGCGGTGCGTCCTCTTTCTGTGTCGTACGTTTCGGCATGGCTACCTCCTTCGTGAAGGTCATGAATCGACCGTCGGTGGGAACCTCCTGCCTTGTGCATCACCTCATCCCCGGCCTCCCGGTGGTACAGAAGACCCTGGGCGGTCGCGCCCTGCTTCGCCAGGCGACCATCCGCCACCCAGAGCTTTGTAGAGTTGCACGACCGACACCAAATGGAGTCTATGGGTGTCGGCAAGCGCCAATTCCGTCACAAAAAGGCTCCGCTGCGCAATGAGGACATCTAAATAGTTTGCCAAACCGCCTTTGTATCGCAAATTAGCAAGATGCAAGGCGGACCGCAGGGCATTGACCTGCCTTTCCTGGGCGGCCGCCTGCTCACGGGCCGTGCTGACCCCCACCAATGCGTCTTCAACCTCCCTGAACGCGACGAGAATCGTTTGTTCGTACTGGGCCACAGCCTGTCTGGCTTGGGCTTCTGCCGCCTGCTGTTGAAACCCTAACGTTTGGGCATTCAACAAGGGACCGGTCAATACCGGGGCGAGGACTCCGAAATTGGTTGCCGGCGACACAAAATCCGTCAGGGTCGGACTCGCCACACCGAGGAAGCCCGTGAGCGACAGTTTGGGAAACCGTTCGGCTTTCGCCATCCCGATCCTGGCGGTGGCTGCAACCAATTGTTGCTCCGCTTGCACGACATCCGGACGGCGTTGAAGCAGTTCCGAGGGAAGGCCGGCGGGCACCACAGGCGGCATGATTTGTTCAGTCAGCGATCGCCCCCTGGCAATTTGACCGGGATTCCTCCCCAGCAGCACGCTGAGCTCGTTTTCTTTCTGAATCATATGCCGCTTTAGCTCCGCAATGCGAGCAGCGGCATTCTCCCGTTCCGCCTCAAATTGGTCGACATCCAGCTTGTTGATCAGTCCCTGCCGGAGCCGTGCATGACCGATTCTCACCGACTCCTCCCATGCCGACAATGTGCGCGTGGCGATCTCCATCTGCATGTCGAATTGCCGAAGATCGAAATAGGACTGCGCCACGCCGCCCACGATTTGCAGCGTGACGGCTCGCCGGTTCTCCTCCCGGGCCAAGAGTTCCGCCAAGCCCGCCTCATTCGCCCTGCGGATTCGCCCCCAGATATCCAGCTCCCAGGACAGGGATCCTTGCCCATAGTAGTTAAAGGGACTCGCGAATCCCGGGAACCTCACGCCACCCAAGCGAGCAAGGGGAACATTGCCCGTTGCGCTGAGTTGAGGAACAAAGTCCATTCGAGCCGTAGATAGGCGTGCTTGGAATTCTTCGATACTCGCGACCGTTTGTTTGAGATCTTTGTTCTCTTCGAGCGCGATACGGATCAACCGCTGGAGTTCTTCGTCCCGGTAGAGTTCCCACCACGGCATATTCGCCAGCGAAGGCAGATCTTTCGGTTCTTCAGCCATGCGAAAGGAGTCGGAGATGGGAATGTTGGGACGTGAATAGTCGGGCCCCATCGCGCACGCGAGCAGGAGCAACGAAAAGACGGCGATGACGAGGCTGCGCATGTCACTCTCCTCCTTCTATTCTATTCCTAACGGAATTGAGCTTGTCCCGTGACGGGGAGCCGCTTGACCGGCGCCACGCCGACTCAGTTTCCGAACCAACACAAAAAAGAGCGGCACGAAGAAGATGGCCAGGAACGTGGCAGCCAACATGCCACCGAATACGCCGGTGCCTATGGAGTTACGGCTGGCTGCACCCGCGCCGCTGGCGAGGACTAATGGCACGACACCCAAAATAAAGGCCATGGAGGTCATCACGATCGGCCGGAACCGAATCTTGGCGGCTTCCATCGCGGCATCGACCAGGGAATGTCCGGCTTCATAGCGTTTGTTCGCGAACTCGACGATCAGAATGGCGTTTTTGGCAGAGAGTCCGATCAGCGTAACCAATCCGATTTGGAAGTAGATGTCGTTGGACATCCCCATCACCCACACAGCGGACAAGGCTCCGAACACACCGAAGGGCACAGCGAGGAGCACGGCAAAGGGCACGGCCCAACTCTCATACTGTGCGGCCAGCACAAGAAACACCATCAGCAGACCGAAGCCAAAGACAAACAATGATTGCTGCCCAACCATACGTTCCTGGTAGGAGATCCCGCTCCAATCGATCCCATATCCTTGGGGAACCAACACCTCCTTGGCTACCTGATCCAGCGCATCGAGCACCTCCCCGGAACTGTATCCCGGAGCCGCTGCCCCCAAAACCAGGGCCGTGTTATATCCGTTGAAGTGGGTGACCGGATCCGGGCCACTGGTGAACTCCGTCGTCACCACGGTATCGAGCGGAATCATCGTGGACTTCAGTCCATACACGGCACGCACGTAGATCTTGGCGACGTCTTCAGGCGAAGATCGAAATTGCGCCTCGGCTTCCGTCTGCACCCGATAGACACGGCCGAATTTGAGGAAGTCATTGATGTAGAGATTGCCAAAATAGG
>JBDSDL010000023.1:0-16583 GCA_039920585.1 Nitrospiraceae bacterium
CTGGCGCAACGGGAAACGCCTTCTTCTGCGCGTTGGCCGGCGAGCACGAACCACCCACCACCGCCGGTGTATAGCGCGCGGAGCGGCAGGCTAAGTGCGTCACGTCATAGAGCGTCGCGCCTTTATCAAGCTCCCAGCGCCTGTCGCCATTCTTGTCGGCGGGATGAATGGTCAGCACGGCCGTCACGTCGCGGGCGCCCGTGACCAGGTATTTGCCTGGAGGGAGAGGAAAGGTCGGCTGCTCCATGATCAAGCCGTGTTCCTCCAGCCACCAGTCCGTGCCATCGAATATCCAGCGCGCCGGGGCGACGCCACCTGCCTCCTTCAACCGTTGATAGCGGTTCAGCTCGACGCCCCGAGGACCCGGGTCCAGCGGCCACAGACCCCACGATTGCGCGCCGCTCCCGGAGGTCGCACTAGGATCGCCCAACGCCGCGATGAACTGCGTCGGTATGCGCGGGAACTTCGTCTGACCTCCGCCGGCGGCGTGAACCGGCTGAGCTACGATGGCTATCGTCGCCAGCAACGCCGTCGCAATACATGCACGGCGGATGAGGCGCTGCGTTCTCCTCGTGAGCGCCAACACGGCACCTCGTTGTACATGGGTTCGCACCCCGGTCGTTCTGAGTGCTGAAATCATCTCTCGACGTTCCTTTCAGGACGGGTCAGCAACCACTCGATCACCACCGTGTCCTCAATGGATCGCACATCTACACCGCGAATGACCGATTTGGGTCGATAGCTGACACTGACTGCCAGGTCGAAGCTGAGCTAATACACGTTACACGTGAGACATAAAACGTTTTGGTCCTGTCCTTTTACATTTCACCTTTCACCTTTCACGTCTCACGTTTAACGCCGTTCATAAAACAACTCCAGCGCAGCGGCGAAGCCCTTCATCCGCCCTTTGTGGAATACGTCCTCAAGCTGTCCGCGTAACGATCTGACGCCTCCCTCATCGTTTCGTTTGACCACACCCTGGGACAGCAGCATCTCCGTCGCCACTTCGACGAGCCGCTGTTTGCGCCCCTCCATCTCAGCCGTGACCAGCGCCTCCATGACCTCCGAGGCCCGTTCCCGGATTACTTCTTCCTTAAACGTGTCATACCCTTGATCCGCTACGGTCCTCTCACGGATCACGGCCAGTTCGGATTTGATCCGCTTCACGTCTTTCATCAACACCGCAAACACTTCCTTGCGCCCTTCGTCGAATAGCTTCTTCTCCATCTCGTCGAGGATAACGGCTGGATCTGGCGCTTCATCCCGCGCTGTTTCTTCTCCCCAATTGAGCCGGTCATAGCTCCCACGCTTTTCCGGATCGCCGACAACTTCGTAGGCTGCGTTGATCTCACGGATCTTATCTTCGGCCTGCGTGCTATCGGGATTGCGGTCAGGGTGGTGCAGAAAGACCAACTTCCGGTAGGCCTTCTTGATCGCGTCGTCGGACGCGTCGCGCGAGACCCCCAACACTCGGTAAAAGTCGATTCGTGCCATGGCGGGCGACTATAGCATGGGGCTTCAGCAGGCTTCACCTTGACTCCTCCATTGGGAACTTTGCCTGGCGGCCGTGCAACTTCTCCACGAACCATCATCAATAATGCGAGTTTCCCGCTTCGGAGTCGGAGTCAAACGTACTAGGCCTTGACATCCCGGCAAAGCGGCTTATGTTCATAGCATGACGAACACACCACCACCCAAAGCCCTCACCCACGACGAGAAAAAAGCCGCCGACGCGGCTTTCGCAGGACGCCCGTTTAATGAGGCCTGGTCTGCTTCAGCCCGAGCGGTCTACGACGGCATTGTGAAAGCCTTACCTCACACAGACGTCGCGATCCCCGCTCCTTCCAACATCGAAGAACCAGCGGAAGTTCTTTCCGCACAGCACGAGCCGCTTCAGCCTCAAGAACCTCTCGCGCTAGAGCACGCCGGTGGGCAGGAATTAATGGAGGGGGCTGCGATGCCAGCAGCCCTTCGCGACAGGGAAGCGGCGATTCAGGCCGGGATCCTGATCGACGTGACGACGACCGCCCTGGAACTCGGCATCACGTTCCCCGTCACGATTACCCGACCGCTCTGGGAAGTGGGCATTGTGACAAATCAATCGCTCCCCGAAGAAGATCAAACCAGCCGATTGCGCGACATTCTGATGGCCTTTCGCCTGCGCCTGGCTAGCCTAACAACAGTGTCTCCTCTGCTCGACTTTCCGGTTCTGCTGGCCTTGCCACCTGGCAAAGTACCTCAGCCGGTGCCATTGTTCGCCCTCATTCAGCCGGACCCCACGCACCAGGCAAACGTGACGCTCTTGCTGCCGAACGAAGTGTCTTTATCCATCACTTCGCTAAATTAACAGGCAGCTGAAAAAGCCCGCCAGCCCGTCTTGTTCATTTAGTCTATTCGGTCTGTCTGGTCTGTCTCGTTTGTTTGGCTGAACCAGATAGACCAGACCAACCAGATAGACCGGACAGACCGGGCTTGTCCCAGCCTGCTAGCCGAGTCACTTCCGGACAAAGACACGTTCTTCCTCCTCGGTTGAAACCTTTCCATCAATACGCGCGTCTAATAATTTCCCCAAGATCGTTTTGTACTGCGGCCCCGGTTGCAACCCCATGGCCTGAAGATCTCGCCCCGTCAGTACCGTCTTGATCGCCTTGTTCTTCACATACGCCACAAGATGTCGTTTCAGCAGGCTCAACCGCACCCAATGCTGCACGCTTAGCTGCTTCGCTAGAAGCAGCACGAGTGCCTCGTCCGAGAAATCTGTCAGGAGGCGGTACACTTGCGATGGCCGTACTGTCTCTTTATTGGTGAGTCTCTTCAGCGCGCGATCGACCCGACTTCCTCCAGCACTCACGTTCTTGGCCTGCTCTCGTGAAAGCGCTAACCGCCGGATAATCGCGACCACCACGACCGGGGTGGACTCATTCGACAACGCCATGAGATAGACGATCGGCCTGTCGATCGCAGAGCCCGGGAATCGGCGTACCCACCAGGCGAGCGCCTTGGGAACGGCAGTGACCCTTCGCTTCACGTTCTTGGTGTAGCCCAGGCGTCGATGGAGGAAGCGAAGCAACTTCAACTGCCCTAGCCGTGCAATCGCGCGCACCGGATCCTGCTCGGCGAACAGCAACAGGATTTCGTTCTGCAATCGAGGACCAGAGAGTTGCTGGATCAGATTCGTGGAGGCCGCTTGCGCGAGCAGGCGCAAGGTAGTGCGCTCAAGGCGGAAACCGAACCGTTGTTCGAACCGGATCGCTCTGAAGATGCGCGTGGGATCGTCTTGGAAACTGCCTTCATGCAGCACGCGGATCATGCGCGCTCGAAGATCGCGTTGCCCTCCGTAGGGGTCGAGCAAGCGACCGAACTGCAGCGAATTGAGTTGCATCGCTACGGCATTGATCGTGAAGTCCCGCCGAAAGAGATCCTCTTCGATCGAGGCTGGTTGAACCGTCGGCAGGACAGCGGGCTGCGCGTAGGACTCTCGCCTGGTGGTCGCAATATCCATCTTGAGCCCATCAGGGAACGCGAGCCGCGCCGTTGCAAACCGTTCAAACACCGCCAGCCCAGCCCGATACCGATCAGCCACCAGCCGAGCAAAGGCGATCCCGTCGCCTTCCACTGTGAGATCGAGATCCCAGTTTTCCCGCTTCAGCAGGAGATCGCGGACGACTCCGCCGACGAGATACAATGACACCCCACCCTCATCCGCGAGATTCCCAAGCTCACGAAGCAGAGAAAGATGCTCCTGAGAGAGACGATGCAACAAATCGTTTTGGGTCATACGATGCTTCATGGCACGCCATTGTAGCAATCTCCTTGTTGATGAGGAACCACGATCCTCATCAACAAGACGGGGCGGTCAGGATACGATCACGAGCGCCCCGTTTAGTGGAATCGTCGATTTCGTATTTCCTGTCGTTGACATACACACTCCCAAAATTCGTGATGGTGCCCGAGCTGACAATCGGAGTCGCAGATCCCGCCACAGGCGCTGAGGTCCCGCTGTCCCCACCGCCATTGATCCTTGCATCGGCAGATACGGCCATATTTGAACAGGATTAGGCCGTTTTTTTTCTGCCTGCTTCGCATTTCAAGAGCCTTTCCTCCTTAGCACCTCTAACCTGCTGAACTTCCTAGATCAATTTCGAATTAGGCTCCGGCACATGCCTTGCTGAGGGGTTCTTAGGTTGAAATTGACTCTCGCCCGGCAAGGAGGTCCATGATGCAAAAGGCAACAAAGAAAATGCTCCCGGTGCTGGTGAACACCCTGGCCATTGTGGCGTTGGCGATGACCCCGGCGCTGGCCAAAGACTCGAAAAACAAGAAGCCCAGCCACTCGTCTGCAACGGCGGCGGCTGAAACAGCCGGCCATCACGATGAGAAACCGGGACCGGCCTGGATGACGCTCGGCGGCACGGTCAAAAAGATCGAGGGCAACGCCTACACCGTGGAAGATTACGAAGGCAACCGCGTCAAGCTGTACGTGGGCCAGGGCACGAAACAGATCAAGCAAAAGAAAGTCGGGGACACCGTCCGCGCGGAAATTACGCGAGGCGGCTTCGCGAATTCCATTCAGTAACCCCTATTTCGAATCCGCGCACCCACCTCATGCGCGGCGGTGTCCTTGAACGGGCCGGCCCTGAACAGGCCGGCCCGTTCATTATGTACCGCCACGCAGCACAGGATCATCGAGCCGACGTTTTCGCCGATTTCTGAAACACAATGTCGCCGTAATAGGCCGTGACCTGTTCCTTGGTATTATCCGTGTCGCTCATGATCGCGACGCCATTGATCATCGGTGGCTCCTCCCCGAACGCCTTCTTGTAGTCTTCGTAAATATTCCGTTCTTCGTCGATCCATATACCCACGTTCTGAGTGCCACTTTCGACGACCACCATCTTGGCAAAGTCGGTATAGGCATTTTCGACAATCGTGCCGATAGGCGTCTTCGTTTCCCAGATATAGTTCAAGGCGGCGATGGGAATATCGCCGAACAGAACCTGTCCGGCTTTGAACTTGAGCTTCTTGCCAAAGTTGACTCTGCCGGGATCGTATTCAAAGGTAATGTAAAGCCGGGCAGGAAAGTCGTCGCCCGCCTTGAGTGCCACGTCGCTGTGCTGAAGCACGTTGTCTATTTTCCAGCGCCATCGGACAATCGGATATTCCTTCGGGTCAATGGCCACCGACTTGATCAGGCCGGAGGCCGAGGCCTCGCTCACCGCCTTGACGATCGTCACCCCTCCATCCTTCACCACTTCATAGGACGTATGTTTGGGTATCTTCTTAAAGGTGAGCGGCTTCCATCCATCGGGTATCGCCTGTCCGACCGTCCCGCTCGAAAACTTCCCCACTTCAATCACCGAGGGGCTCTCGGCCATGACTGCAAAAGGCGCACTCAGCAGCACAGCCAGCAGCAGTAACTTCATAGAGCCAACTTTTACTCCAGTCCCACTCTCAGAGTCAGGACCTGGTTCGCCTTCTACTGCGCGCACGAAAGGCGACCACGTCCTGCCTCATCCTCTTCTCATCCCCTTCGCGCCCAGGAAAACAACTTCATCAGCAGGGCCTTCGTGCGCGGAGTAAAGTGCGCCTTGCGCCACAGATTGACCACCTTCTTGTTGACTTCAGCCTGAGTCGGATAGGGATGGATCGTCCCGGCGATCGTCTTCGCTCCAACGCCAGCTTTCATCGCAACGGAAAACTCGCCGATCATGTCGCCCGCATGAGCCGCCACGATCGTCGCGCCCAGAATTTTGTCCGTGCCCTTCTGGATATGGACCCTCGCGAAGCCCTCGCATTCCCCATCCAGAATCGCGCGATCGACTTCATCCAGCTTGAAGGTATAGGTTTCGACCTCGATACCCTTCTCCTTTGCATCCTTTTCATACATCCCAACATGGGCGACTTCCGGCTCTGTGAAGGTACACCAGGGCATAATCAAGGCTTCGACGTTGGCATAGCCGAAGCCGAGGGGATGTGGAAATAGCGCGTTCTGAATGACGATCTGCGCCATGGCATCGGCAGCATGGGTAAATTTGTAGCGCGAACAAATGTCGCCCGCCGCAAAGATCTTGGAATTTGTCGTCTGCAGCCGCTCGTTCACCTTGACCCCGTTTTTGTCGAACTCGATACCGACCGCTTCCAACCCGACTCCCTCGACATTCGGGGTACGGCCGACGCCGACAAGAATCTCGTCGACCGTCACATCGTACTGCTGGCCATGTGAATCGACTGTGAGCCGCTTGCTGGTGTCCGTCTTCTGTACCTTCAAGTCCTTTCCGCAACAGAGTAACTTCACCCCATCGCGCAACATCTGCTGCTCGACGATCTCAGCTGCATCGCGGTCTTCTTTCGGCAGAATGCCATGACTCGTATCAATGAGGGAGACCTGGCTCCCGAAGCGGGCAAACGACTGCGCCAACTCGCACCCAATGGGACCGGCGCCGATCACTCCGATGCGCGGCGGCAGTTCCGTCAGCGAAAACACCGTTTCATTGGTGAGGTAGCCTGCGTCCTTCAGTCCGGGCGTAGGAGGCGTCGAGGCCCGTGCTCCTGTGCAGACAACCGCTTTCGCAAAAGTGAGAGTACGGTTGCCGGACGGCCCTTCGACCTGAATTGTATCGGCGCCGGTAAAGCACCCGCGGCCGATGTAGACGTCCACGCCCAACTTCGTGTAGCGATGAACCGAATCGTTGTGGCTGATCTGCGCCCGAAGCTTTCTCATACGCGCCATCGCAGCGCCAAAGTCGTACTTCACCCCGGAAGGAATATGCAGGCCGAACTCATCGGCATTCCGCAAATCGGCCCAGGCTCTTGCCGCGCGAATGAGGCCTTTCGAGGGCACACAGCCGACATTCAAGCAGTCGCCGCCCATCAAATGCTTTTCGATCAAGGCCACTTTGGCTCCCAGACTCGCGGCAATGACAGCCGTGATCAACCCTGCCGTGCCGGCCCCAATGACCACAATGTTGTAGCGGCTAGTCGGCTCCGGATTGACCCAGTTGGATGGGTGGACATTTTGAATGAGCTGTTGGTTATGCTCATCGTTCGGCAGCATGAAATGAGGCTCAGACGGCTCCATAGCGAATATCCTCTCGGTCGGTTGAGTAATCATAGCGTACCCCTCCGACTTTCGATAGCTAGTCTGAAGCCTGTGATGCCGTTACGCCTTTTTGCGCGAGAGCTTCTTGTAGAGCATGGGCACCAAGGCCAACAACCCTAGCAGCACGAAGGCGATGATGACGTTGGGAGAGGCAATTTCTTTCAGCGAATTGATTGTGCCGAGCTGCCGTCCGGCGTAGGCGTACACGAACGATCCGGGAATGATGCCAAGCGCCGTCGCAGCCACGTAGGTCCCGACGCTCATGCGCGTCAGCCCGGAGACGAGATTGACCGCAAAGAAGGGAAAGAGCGGGATCAGGCGAAGGGTCATCAGATAGCTAAAGGCATTGTTCGTGAAGCCTTGCTGGACAGGTCCCAACCACTCCCCGAATTTCTGCTCGACCCAATCACGGAGTAGATACCGTGCCGTCAGAAAGGCCAGTGTCGCGCCGGTCGTCGCGCCAATATTGACATAGAGGGTCCCAAAGACGCTCCCGAAGAGAAACCCGCCGCCAAGAGTCAGGATTACCGCACCTGGGAGCGACAGGCCCGTGACCGCGATATACGCCAAAACAAACAATCCGACCGCAGTCGCATAGTTCGTCTCCGTAAAGGCCAGCAAGTGATCGCGATTCTCTTGCAAGGCATTCAGCGAGAGAAAGCGCCCGAGATCGAAATAGAAGAACGCGCCGATCGCCACGGCAATGGTCAACCCGATCATGATCTTGCCGGTGCTCGACCCGCCCGCAGGAATAGTAGTTGGCATGGGATTCGTCATGGTTGTGTGTCCGGATATCATGGGGACTCCTCTCCTGACTGTCAATGCAGGTCCGTCGAGGAAGCCGAACGAGAAAAGCCCTGCCGGGCGAGAGGATCGGACGAAGCAATCATGAATAGTCCGGGTTAGATTCATCCAATTGACATTTCTCGGGCTTGTCGTTAGGGTCCGATCTGTTGAGTGAATGGTCGTTACGAGGAGGGTGGATTCATGCAGATTCAGGTTCATACAGACAACAACATCACAGGACGTGAAGATGTCGTGAGCCTCGTTCAGTCTACTGTAGAGGGGGCTGTGGGCCGGTTTGGCGACCGGATTACCCGCGTGGAGGCTCACCTCAGTGACACAAACAGTCACAAATCGAAGGGTGATGACAAACGGTGTTTGCTCGAAGCCAGACTGGCCGGTCTCCAGCCTTTCGCGGTGAGCCATGAGGCAGCGACCATCGAGATCGCCGTGACTGAAGCCGCAGACAAACTACAACGGGCGATCGAAAGTAAAATTGGACGGATCCAAGATCGATAACGCAGTGCAGATGGCGGTCGTGAGGGTTCTGACTGGCGACGCGAATTCAGAATAACCCCCAATTTAAAGCGGCCTACCGATCCGTATTGTACGCCAAACCGGCTGTGTGGTTAGTGTTGAGGAGTCTTTGAGTCGGCATGACAATCACAGTGGAATTTTTTGCCCTACTTTGCGTACTATGGCGGTCGGTATACGCAGTGGTTGGGCGCCTAATATTTGGAGGATGTACACAATGACCACACGTTTTGTCATACCTGTTACCGCTGCGCTCGCTTGCACAATCCTTATTGCGGCATGCGATTCGAAAGCGCCTCCTAGTGCGGCATGTGTTGAGGCAGCCCGTTTATATGCAGAAGCACTCGATACAGACGTGCGCGCTCCTGAAGGTGAGAAAGCGGCGGATATAAAAATTCGAAAGGATTCTCTCGCGGCTTTAGAGGATCGGAAGGTAAAATCCTGTGGGGAGTAAATTGCGAGCAGAAATAGGGAAGCCCAGCCCACAGTATTCATGAGCGAGACAGGCGTGACTCGCGAGGATGAAACTTCCGACCCGTCACGCTTTTCTCGTACGTCTCACACGTCCCGCGCGAAGGGGAGGCACCTCATGGTCAAGGTCGCGTTGTTCGTTCGTCTGGAAGCAAAGCCCGGGAAAGAGGAAGAGGTCGAGAGTTTTCTCTTGTCCGGTCTTCCAATCGTGCAGGCAGAGCCGGCCACCACGGCCTGGTTTGGAATCCGCTTGGGGCCATCCACCTTCGGTATCTTCGACGCCTTCCCGGATGAGGCAGGCCGTCAGGCCCATCTGACGGGCCTGGTCGCAGCGGCGCTCATGGCAAAGGCCAGTGAGTTGTTGGCCAAACCGCCGTCCATCGAGAAGGTCGATGTTCTGGCGGCAAAGCTACCAGGCTAAGTAAGTCTAAACAAGGCTGCGAAAAAATCATTTCGGCACAGCAGAGCCTCGATGGCCCGCCTTTCTGAGAACACTCCGCAGGATGGCTGAGCGAGACTGGCGGGGTGTTGATCGAGTTCATCTGGGTAGTCTAGTTCAACCAAGCAAACTAAAGAGACCAAAGAAACCATTGCGGCTACCGGTCGAGGATCATCTCGACGGCGATTTGAGCGGTGAATGGATCTTGGTTGACGATGTAGGTGGCGCGTTCTTGTGAACCGGCTGATCCGCTTGGCGTGATAAATTCTTGGAGTTGGTTGGGAGAGAGTTGGTCGTACATGGCGGATTCGTGTCTCGCGATTGGTTCGGGCAGGACTCGGGAGAGACGTGCCGTTAGGGTGATGAGCGTGTTCTTCATCAGCAGAGGAATCTGTTCTCGCTGACCGGCGGTCATCTTCAGAGAGATCTGACCGATTTCTTTTTTTGGCCATAGCAGTTGCGGCGTTGAGGAGCCAGCCATTTCCCATACCTGCAGATAGGCGTCCTGATTGACTTCCACGGTGAGAAATACCGGCTGAGTACTCTTCGACGCCGTCGCCGCATCTACTTCTCGCTCCTGCCCATCTGTTCCCCGAACTGCAAAGCTATAGCGGAGTCCTAGAGGCCTGAGTTGGGCGGCTGTGCCCGCTATTTTGCCCAGTTGTGAAAGCCCTTCCAGTGGTCGCTCAGGCCGGTTCGCTTGCGGTGCCGACTCGGCCAGGGGCTTCATGGCCTGCTCATGCTCTTTGGCCATCGAGCGCGTATCGGATCGGGTTGGCGCTTCTCCATAGAACAGGGCACGTGCGCTGAGTGCCGGCGTGACGGTGCCAGCGATTTGTCCGCCGGCCTGCGGTTGCATCTGTTTGGGCTCCGGCGCGGCGGCTGGTTGTGCAGACCTTGCTGCGAGTTTCTTATCTGCCGGCGAGGTCAATTCCTCCGCAGATTTGTTGCGCGCACCCACAGGAGCTTCGGCTTGGCTGCGGACTTTGTCTTGCTGGCTTCGCTGTTTCAGACTGTCTCGAGCAACATCGGAATCTCGTTCCTTCTTTGAAGGAGGCGGCATGGACCGTTCTCGCTTGGCCGGTGTGTCGATCAACGTGTCCTTCTTCTGGCGGTCGATCGCTGGAGCGAGGTTCTCCTTCGCTTTCGCCTGGGGCTCAACGGCTTGAGGTGTCGCCGGCTTTACCTCTTCGGTTGCGGTCGACTCTGCCGCATATCTCAGGCTGTCCTGATAAACTCTGACGCCCAGCACCACTGCCAGGGCGGCTGCCGACAGGCCGCCGGCGAGTGCGAGGCCTGTTGGACGGCGGAACCAATCCAGCCATGATGGAGAACTGCCGGCGCCTGAGACGTTCTTCTGCTGCAATGACGCAAGGAGTCTGCGGCGTACGTCTGGATCGGCGAGCAACTCTTTGAAAGCCTGCTCATCAGCGAGTGCATTGAACAGTTGTTGGTCTTGTAGTGCGGCGCGATAGAGCGTCTGCTTCTCCTCCGGCGTCAGCGTATCGGCTGCGAATCCACCCAGCAGTTTTTCGAGATCGTGTTCAGACATCGCTCTTTCTCGTTTGCACCATTCCACCTAGGAGCGGCAGGCAGATTGGGCCTACTGCGCGCATCGAACGAGCACAGTCTTATCGTGCGCGTTCTGCGCGCAAAGGGCCAGTCTGCCTGTCGCTCCCACCTTCATTCCCAAGAGCCTCCCATCAAGCTCAATAGTTGTTTGCGGCAGCGTAGGTCCCAGGTGTAAATCGTATTGATCGAGTTCTGACCCATGATCATTTGAATCTCGGGAAAGCTTTTCCCTTCCAACTTCCACTTAAACAGCTCGCGGCAGCGTTCGCCAAGTTGAGCCATGGCGGCCAGCAATCGGTCGACTCGCTGTTTCTGGTCGAGTTGCATCATGGGGTCGTCGCCGGGATCGGCGAGCGGGAGGTCGTCAACTGACTCCTGGTTATACTCGCTTCGTCTGAGCGACTTGCGATGGGCGTCCAGCATCTTGAACCTCAGGACTTGAAAGGCCAAAGGAATCAGTTCGGCCAGATCCGCAACGTGGGGGTATTTCTCGTGGAGGACCACCAGCACCTCTTGAGTCAAATCCTCGGCTTGTGCTCTCGATACTCGTAATGTCGCGAACGCGAGAATCCTTTCCCGGAGATTGGGGAGTATCTGGTCTCGATCCATGAGTTAAGGCCGATGGGTTAAGGCCGATGTGACGACTTGGGTTGCGCGACGATCTCACCGAGAGACCGGAACCCGAGTCCCAACCCCCGACACACTTCCACCTGTCGGTCGAATCGATTCTTGGTGCGGATCATCTCGCGAAGAACTCCCCAGCCGACGCGACCCCAGGCAGCCAGATGGAAGACAGACAAGGGATAGTCGGTGCCGAACAGGAGCCGATCGTAGAGTTCGGGGTGTCGACGGAGGTGGAGCAACATCTTGAGCCGGTTAGGCAGCGTCAGAGCGGAAATGTCGGCGTAGAAGTGTGGGTAACATTTTGCGAAATCCTGAAACATTGGGAGGAATTTCTCATACAGCACCAAGCCATAGCTACAGGCATGGGCCGCAATGACCGTTGCGCCCTCGTCCAGTGCCAGTTTTAATCGATCGGGATCACCCACCGATTGGTCCTTGCCGATCAGACTAAACTCATACCCAACATGGCTAAGGAGCGGGAGCTTCCGTTCGGCGAGCGCTTGGTAGAACGCTTTGTAGTGAGTATCAGCCGGGTTGAACTGCTGCGCGTTTGGGAGGACCTTCACCAATTCGGCTCCGGCATCGGCGCAACGATGGACTTCTTCGACTGCGTCCCGTCGCTGGGGATTGATCGAGACACCGGCGAGGAATTCATTCGGGTAGGCCTTCGCAGTCTTCAGCACGTAGTCGTTGCTGATCAGAAAATCCGTGTGTGCCTGATTGAGTCGGCCGTTCTGGTCGTAGACCCCATCCATGCCGAGAAGTACGGCTTGTTGAACATGACGTGACGCGCGCAATTCGGTGAGTAGATCGTCGAGGTATTTCCGGTTCGCCTCCCGTGGGTTCGAAGGAGACAATTGGTGTTTCCACAGAAGGAAGCGAAACAGCGGGCTTCGCAGCATCTTCGGGGAGATGTAGCAGCCGTTGTCGCCGTCGGGCAACGCGGCGAGGTGGACGTGACAGTCAATCAGAGTTTTTCCGGTCATTGGTCCATGGCCATTTGGGCGATCAGCTCTCGGTAGTCAGCTTTCAGCTTCCCAGATGACACAGTCCTCAGCACTTCTCCCACCCCTTACGCCTCACCCCTCACGTCCTTTGAAAGATGCTCCATCGCAATGCGCTTGAGGATCCGCAGATCCATTTTCCCGGTCCCCAGCATCGGCAGGGCATCGATTTTAATGAAATTCGCGCGTGATGGAACATAGAGGTTCGGCAAGCCGTTTGCTATCAGCTTGCTCACGATGACGGGAATCTTCGACTCATCCAAGGTATGAAGGACTGCGAGCTGCTCGCCCTTCTTTTCGTCCGGAATGCCTGTGACAGCGAAGACTTGCGTATCGGCGCCGGCGGCCTGCTGCAATGCCTCTTCTACTCGGCCATGCGGGACCATTTCACCGCCGATTTTCGAGAAGCGCGAGAGCCGATCGGTGATTGTCAAGAACCCGTCTTCGTCCAACTTCGCGATGTCGCCCGTAATGTACCAGCCATCGCGCAGGGCGTTGGCCGTCAGATCACTACGCCCCAGGTACCCCTTCATGACGTTGGGGCCCTTGACCAGCAACATCCCCGGCGTTTCGGGGGGCAATGGGGCGAAGCTGTCGGGATCGACGATTTGCACAGACACACCAGGCAGCGGTTGGCCGACAGTCCCCCGTCGTGAGGCCGGTTGGAAGTATCCTGCGGCTCGGAAGTCCGGGCAATTGACGGCCACGACGGGAGCGCATTCGGTGACGCCGTAGCCTTCGATCGGTCCAATGCCGAACCGATCTTCAAAGGCTTGCGCGAGTCGGGGTGGAAGTTTCTCAGCGCCGGTCAAGACCACACGCAACGAGCTGAATTGTTCCGGAGTACAACGGCGCAGATACAGCTGCAGAAATGTCGGTGTGGTCACAAGAAACGTGACACGGTAGCGAAGCACGAGTTCGCCGATGGCAGTGACATCGAGCGGGGAGGGATGAAAGACCATGCCCACGTTCTTGAACATGGCCAGCCAGAAGACGAGATAGCCGAACGAATGGAAAAATGGAAGGATGCCAAGCACTCGTTCGTCCCGGTAGAGATGGAGAACCTGGTTGGCTCCCTGCGCATTGGCGTCGATGTTGAAGTGAGAGAGCATCACGCCCTTCGGTTCTCCCGTGCTGCCGCTGCTGAATATAATGGTGGCCAGGTCATCCATTGTCAGTGGGGTGTCCTGTCCACAGGCCCGTTCGATCAGTCGGGCAGGGGCGCAGAGTGCGAGAAGACTCGCAATGAGTTTCTGTCCTGTGCCAATGGTGGGGGCGACGTTCTCCAGCCACACGATCGATGGCCCGTCCGGCAACTCCAACTTGGCCTTCTGGACAAAGACTCGGCTGGTGACGATCGTGCGAAGGCCTGCGAGTCGCACGGCTGCTTCGAGACCCGACTTGCCGACCGTGTAGTTCAGATTCACGCTGGTTTTCCCGCAGAGTGGCGCAGCCACGTTGACCTATGCGCCGGCGACGGTCGGCGGGAGTAGGATGCCGACATGGCGCTGGTCTTCCCAATATGGCCGAAGCACTCTGGCGAGTACGATGGACCCGATCAGGGCTTGGAGTGACGTCACACGTGGGCGGTTCTGGTCCGCCATGGCGAATCGGAAGGGATGCCGCCTCATGGCATGGATGAATTCACGGTGCAGCGGGCGGCGATAGGATTTGCGCAGGCGCCAGGCCTCCTCTCCGAGTGTGCAGACCGCGTCGCGGATCTTGTGCGCAGGCGTATCCGCCGGCAGTGGCGTGCCGAAGGATACTGTCAATGGGTAGGGAATCCGCTCAGGCCATTTCCGGAGGAAACGACCGCCTTCAAAACTGAAGATGCTGCCCCACAGGCGATCCAAGTGCACGGGGACGACCGGCACCTGCCGCCCCTTCACAATTCGTTCGAAGCCGCGACGGAATGGCAGCAGCGTGCCGGTTCGGGTGATCTGCCCTTCAGGGAAGATGCAGACGATCTCTCCGTCGTCGAGGGCTTGCCCCGCGCTGCGCAGCGCCCGGAGGATCATGCGGGTGTCGCCTGCAGACGTAATCGGAATGACCTTCATGGCAGTCATCAGCCATTTAAACAGCGGATGTGTGGCGTAGGCGGCATCCACCACGAACCGTATGGGCCGATCAACGCTGGCCATGAGCATAAAGCCATCGACGAACGACATATGGTTAGGGACGAGCAGTGCCCCGCCGGATTGGGGAACATGCTGCTGGCCGACAATGCGGAGGCGATAGAACGTGTTCGTCAAGATGACGAGCACGAGCCGCAAGAACACATCGGGCATCAGCCAGAGAGCCCACAGCGTGCCGCCTATGGTCACTCCGGCGGTGACGAGGAAAATGCTGCTCGTCGAGAACCCGATATTGGCTAGCAAGCCGCCGGCGAGTGAGCCCAACAGAATTCCGGTGAAGACGCAGGTGTTGGAGAACGAGATGACGGCGCCGCGCCGATCGGGTGGCGATCTCCATTGGAGAATGGCGTTCAACGGTACGAAAATGAAGGAGCAGCAGACTCCGAGGAGTCCCAATATCAGAAACGTTCCGACCAATGGTGGGGTCAGTGCGCCGAGCAAGGATAGTGCGATGGCCGCACCCGTGGCCCCCAAGGGAATCAGTCCGTACTCAATCCGGCTCTTGGAAATCCGTCCGACCAGCATGGCGCCGATGCCGATGCCGACGGACAACAGCGTGAGCGGGAGCCCCGACATCGCATCCGAGAGATGCAGAACGGCTTTGGCATAGACGAGGATATTTTGGGCGAAGAGGCTCGCGATCGTCCAAAAAAAGACTTCTCCGGGAATGGCAAGACGCAGCAGGCGTTCTGTCTGAATGGCAGCCCAGGCGACGCGGATCGTCGCGCCTATGCCACCAGCTGTGCGGGCGGGCGAGACGCGGGGGACGGCGAAGGCTGCAACAAGTCCGACCACCGATAAGACGGCTAAGGCGAGGGGCGCCATCCAGAGCTGGTCGCCGGCGCTCTGCAAGAGAAAGCCTCCGGCTGCCGTGCCCGCCAGGATGGCGGCAAAGGTCCAGACCTCCAACAGGCCGTTGCCGGCGGCGAGACGTTCATGCGGAATCAATTCGGGGAGAATGCCGTATTTCGATGGGGCGAAGAGCGCGCTGTGCGCACCCATCCCGCATAAGACGATCAACGGCAAAATGCCGCCGGTGGGGTTCAACCAGAGCGCAACGGTGCCGGCGCTCATGAGGAACACCTCAACGACTTTGATCGCGATGATAACCGTGCGTTTGCTCAGGCGATCGGCCAAGGTGCCACCGATCAACGATAGCAACACCAGCGGCAAAGTGAAGATGATGAAGGTGAGCGCGGTTTGCGTCTGTGCTGCAGTTTCCAGCTCAGGGCCTGGCGCCATCCCTGCGGTCGCTTGCCGGATGGCCAGTAAGGCCACCATGAGCTTCCAGGCGTTATCGTTGAACGCGCCGAAGAATTGCGCGATCAGCAGACCGCGAAGGGGGTGCAAAGTAGGGCTGATTTCTGAAGGTTTGTGCTGGAGACTGTCCACCAGGAAAGGCCTCGTATGGTCTGCAGTGTGCCAGTGTTTGGAGTCTGAGGCAAATGTTTCCTTCCCCGCAGTTTGTATGAATCGCCCAACGACTCGTCTTCACAACGACAGCCAGAATAGTTTCACACGGGTCTGTTCCTTGGCCCTGTCCATTCCCACCAGCCCTCCAAAAATATCCCAGGAGGTTCCCCTCTCCGTCTCATGTCGGTACCGATACAGCGGGATGATCGGGTTGAATTCAAAGACCGACTCTCTGGGCGAGGTCATGCGACGGACCAGAGCCATCTTTGAGCCTCCAAGGAAATGGAAGTTGGAATGGTCCGTATCCGGATGCTCGTATGAGACCAGCCACCACAGCAGACTGGCCGATGTGATGACGCCCTGACGGCTTTTGTAATCCACTAGCGGCCACAAGAACGAAAACTCCGTGTCACCGGTTTCATGCGTGGACTCGTACTTGTATAGGGGAAAGAGACGGTCGGTCGTGCCCGTCGATGTGGCATGGTGCTCGAAGAGCGACCATGTTCCGA
>JBDSDL010000024.1:0-21382 GCA_039920585.1 Nitrospiraceae bacterium
ACGAGAGTTTTTCGGATGTTCGGAAGCACTGGGGGGCTTATCCGTTCGCCAAGATCCATTCTAGGGGCGAACGGCCACACGAAGTGCGGTACGTACCTCCTCGCCTCTTCGCTCGCTGCGGCCTTGCAGGGGATAAGACGCGTCTCGGCGCGCCAGGGTTGGGAGGGTGAGAAGGCTGGCCTTTTTGAGCATCCTGGGGAATGTTCTCCTTGTATCCCTGACGTGTAGATCATCGAAGTTCCACTGTGTCACACTAGTCCTTCCGCAGCCTACTAGGCTCTATTCAGGAGCGCGCGATGCGTTGGTCGCGACAGATCCTGTTCGGGGATGTCGATGCGATGTTCGCCTCAGCGGCTGTCCTGGCTGACCCAAGCTTGGCAGGCAAACCGGTGGCCGTCGGGGGATCATCCCCACGAGGAATCATCGCGGCAGCGAGTTACGCGGCTCGCGCATTTGGCGTCCATTCCGCCATGCCGACAGGCGAAGCCACACGTCTCTGTCCCCAGCTTATTCTTATTCCCCCCGACAGGCCGCTCTATCGCCGGCTGCATGAACAGATGCAGGCCGTCACCAATCAATTATTCCCGCTCACCGAATGGAGCAGCATCGACGAATTCTATGCCGACACGACACAACTCCAGACCCGCTATCCCGATCCTCGCTCACTCGGACAGCTCGTGAAGGATGCGCTGTACGAGGCCACGGGATTGCGCTGCACCATCGCCGTCGCAACCGGCAAAATCGTCGCCAAAATTGCCGCGGATAGTCACAAGCCTGATGGATTGGTGATGGTCCCACCCGGTACGGAAGAAGCATTCTTAGCCCCAAGGCCTCTGCGCGCAATGCCAGGGATCGGTCCCAAGACCGCCGCGCGCCTGGAACCGCTTGGGCTCAAGACCATCGGCGAGCTGTTGGACCCACGCTGGGATCAACCCTTGCGTCATATCTTCGGCACGCGATTGCACTGGGTTCGAGAACTGGCGCGGGGGATCGACCACGATCCGGTGGTGGCCGATCGGGAATCCAAAAGCCTCAGCCACGAGACCACCTTCGAACAGGATACACATGATCGGCCATTTCTTGAGCGAACCCTGCGCGGATTTCTCCGCGACCTGGCGCGAGATCTCCGACAAGAAGGATTGGCCGCCGGATCCTGCACGGTGAAACTGAAAAACGCCCGTTTCGCCATCACAGCCAAGCAACATCGCTTTCCGCACCCGCTGAATTACGATCCCGACATGTGGCCGACCGTCCAACAGGCGCTACAAGAACTCCTTCGCCCCGGCACCGAGTACCGCTTGGCCGGGCTTGCACTCTCCGCCTTGACCCCTGCGCCACCCGGGCTGTTCGACCAACGACGGATGAAAGCCATCGAGACAATGGACGCGCTGATTACCAAACACGGGCCGTCGGTGATTGGGTTAGGCGGCGTGAGCCACGACGATACCGAGTAATGAATCTGTCTCTTTCCATCCAGGCCCACAGCCGGTATGATAGGCCATGCCCACGAAGGTTCTGACCAAGGAGCAACTCGCTCCGCTCTTGCAACAGGCCCGCGTACAGAAAAAACGGATCGTTTTTACCAACGGCTGTTTCGATCTTATGCATATGGGCCATACGCGCTACCTCCAGGCTGCCAAAGACCTGGGCGACCTTCTGGTCGTTGCCGTCAACAGCGATGCGTCCGTGAAGAGTTTGAACAAGGCGCAGGATCGGCCGATCGTGTCAGAAACTCAGCGGGCGGAAGTGGTCGCCGCGCTCAGTTCTGTCGATTATGTGATTCTGTTCAACGAGCCGGACCCCCAAAGCCTGATTGCTGCAGTGCAACCGGATGTCCTCGTCAAAGGTGGAGATTGGGCGGTGGAACGGATCGTCGGCCGTGAGATCGTCGAAGCGCGCGGCGGAGTCGTCCGCACCATTCCCTTGGTCCCAGGCATTTCCACGACATCGCTGATCCAACGCATTCGCTCAACCACAGCCTAAGCAGTCGCAGTGGCCGATACTACCCACACCCATTCAGCATCCCAGTGGTTCGCTCCTGTTGCTATGGCACTAGGAAGCGGAATAGGCCGTCCTTCGGTCACCGGCCTGCATAGCTCTACCGCCGGGCTTGCCCTTACCACACTCCTACATCCTCAGTTGGGAAAACTGGGAAATCGGTCGTGGTTAATCGTAACCGGGTCGGACGAGGCGGCTGAGCGCCTCTTTGATGACCTGCACTTTTTCCATGATCTCATCGGCCTTCCGACCGCTCCCCTCGCCCTGTTCCCGAGATGGGAAACTTTGCCATACGAGGGCAGCGCCCCCCATGTCGGTTTGATCGCGCGCAGAATGAATGCCCTGCATCACATCCGAACGGCGCCACAGACCTGCCTGGTCACCTCCATCGCGGCCCTGATGCAACGACTGCTGCCCGTCACGACCTTCACCCACACCATCTTGCAGTTCAAGCTGCGCGGCACGATCGAGCGAGAAGCCCTCACCGGAGGGCTCCTACGTCTCGGCTACCGCCGAGTCTCGGTGGTGGAAATCCCTGGCGAGTTCAGTATTCGAGGCGGCATTGTTGATATTTTCTCGACGGCCTATGCCGACCCGCTCCGTGTCGAATTTCTTGGCGAAACTGTCGATTCTCTCCGCCTCTTCGATACCGCCACGCAGAAATCCACCGCGAAGTTAGATCACGCGGTCGTCCTTCCCGCGCGGGAATATCTGCGTGCGGAGACGTCGCCGGATGCCCTCGCTCCCATTCCGGTGGATGCCGAGTGGCGCGCGCCAGATCTTTACCCCGGCATGAATACCCTCTTCGATTATTTCACCGAACAGCCTGTATTCGTCCTGGATCAGCCGGCTGCGTTGGAAGGGGCCTGCGCGGACCTCTGGGGCAAGATCGACGACGGTTATCTCCGCCACGCCGATCGTGAAACGATCGCGCCCTACCCCTCACCTGAACGATTGTTTCTCTCCTGGCCGGAACTCATGGATCACACGAACGGATGGCCCACACTCGCGCTCGAGCCCCTGACTCCGAGCGATATGTCCTGGAGTCCGGTCCAAGCCTTTCCCGCTCAGACCCCGTCCAGCGCAGGCCTCGGGGCTCGTGGGATGTCCTTCAGCCAAACCCTCGCGATTATGGATCGCCTGCGAGAGGAGTGCCGCGTGGTGCTCGTCGCAAGAAGTCGCGGCCAAGTGGATCGCTTGCTGGCACTCTTGCGCGAACACGATGTGCCGGCAACGGAATGGACCGTGGGAGCCTGGACCGCTTCCAGTAAAACCAAAGCGCCGTTTTACGTCTTGCACGGCGATTTGTCCGCGGGATTCCTCGCACCGGACTTGCGCCTGGCCATCCTGACTGAAGAAGAACTGTTTGCCAAAGGCGCGCGCCATAAGCCGCAGGCCAAGAGTAAAACCGCGACCTTTCTCTCGTCGCTGGAAGATCTCAACGTGGGCGACTATGTCGTTCATGTCCAACATGGCATCGCCAAATACCAAGGCCTCAAACGCCTCTCAGTACAAGACTTCGACAGCGATTATTTGATCCTGGAATTCGCCGCCGGCGACACGCTCTACATCCCGCTGGAAAAGCTCAACCATGTGCAGCGATATAGCGGGGCGGACGGCCATGCGCCGCGCCTGGAACGTTTGGGCGGAACCAGTTGGGCCAAAACGACCGCGCGGGTGAAGCAAGATGTCGAGGAGATGGCCCACGAGTTGGTCGATCTCTATGCCAACCGTGAACTCGTGACGCGCCATGCCTATGGATTCGACAGCACGATGTACCACGAGTTTGAAGCCGCATTCGAGTACGAAGAAACGGCGGATCAACTCAAAGCGATCGAAGACATTACGCACGACATGGAGTCCAGTAAACCGATGGACCGATTGGTGTGCGGTGACGTCGGGTACGGAAAAACAGAAGTGGCGATGCGAGCGGCCTTCAAGGCGGTGGAAGCCAATCGCCAGGTGGCGGTGCTCGTCCCCACGACCCTGTTGGCCCACCAGCATTACGACAACTTCTCGGAACGGTTCGCGCCGTTCCCGGCTCGCGTGGCTTTGCTCTCCCGATTCCAATCGCCGAAGGAGGCCAAAGCCATTCTCAAAGACGTGGCATCCGGCGTCGTCGACGTGGTGATCGGCACGCACCGACTGGTCCAGAAGGATGTGATGTTCCGCGATTTAGGGCTCGTCATCATCGATGAGGAACAGTGGTTCGGCGTCAAACACAAAGAACGATTGAAGCAACTCCGTACCCAGGTCGACGTCTTGACGCTCACAGCCACTCCCATCCCCCGCACCTTGCAGATGGCCATGGCGAGCGTGCGCGATCTCTCAATCATCGAAACCCCCCCGGCTGGCCGGCTGGCCATTCGTACCCAGGTCGTCCGATCGAGCGACACACTCATCCGAGAGGCGATCTTGCGTGAACTCGGGAGGGGCGGACAGGTCTACTTCGTCCATAATCGGGTCGAAACGATGGAGAAGACGGGAGCCTGGCTCCGCCAACTGGTGCCTGATGCGCGCATCGTGATGGCCCATGGGCAGATGAACGCCAAGCCGCTTGAAGCCGTGATGCTGAAATTCTTTCGCCGAGAGGCGGATGTGTTGATCGCCTCGGCCATTATCCAGTCGGGAATCGATGTGCCTCATGCCAACACGATTTTCGTCAATCGCGCCGACATGTTCGGGCTCGCGCAGCTATACCAATTGCGCGGGCGAGTCGGACGAAGCGGCGACCAAGCCTACGCCTACTTCCTGGTTCCCGATGAGGGGCAGTTGAGCGAAGACGCCCAGAAGCGCCTCACCGCCATTCAGCAATTTACCGAACTGGGCGCCGGCTTCCGCATCGCCGCGGCAGATATGGAAATCCGTGGAGCCGGCAACCTCCTCGGGAAACAGCAATCGGGGCATATTGCGGCCATCGGACTCGATCTCTACATGCAAATGGTGGAACAGGCTGTCCAGCGTCTCAAGGGCCAGGTGGTGGAAGAAGAACCTGACCCCACCCTCCGGCTCAACGTCTCCGCCTTTATCCCGGATGACTACGTCGCTGATCCCCACCAGCGCCTCTCCTGTTATAAACGGCTTTCGTCCTGCACCCAAGTCGGAGACCTCGCCTTACTTCATGGCGAAATGCAGGACCGGTACGGGTTGGCCCCGGATTCCGTCGAGCGGCTGTTCGAAGTCATGCAGGTGCGGCTCCAAGCCAAGGCCTTGCGGTTGGACTCGATCGAACTCAAGACTCACTCCGTCGTTGTCGCGCTCGGCGCCAAAAGCCGGGTGTCAAGCCAGGCGATTCATGGGATGATGGACCGGTACAAAAAGCGGGTGTGCTTCCTGTCTCCGCTTTCATTCGAACTCCAGGTGCCGCATCAGGACTGGCCTTCCATCTTTCGAGAACTCACCGCAACCTTGCAAAGCCTGGGAGGCTGTGATACCAACACCACGATGCCTCCGCAATCATCTCCTTAACAAGGTCTACGCACGCCTATGACTCGACCGTCGAACAGACCTCTGAATGCCGTCGCTGGCCGCCTCGTCTCCCTGCTTGCCTGCGCCATCTGCGGCACTCTTCTATTACTCACCAACTGCGCGCCACCGCCCGAGGAGGGCGTGCTCGCCCTCGTCAACGGCCGACAGATCACGCAGACCGAATTCGACGCCCGTTGGGGAGAACTGGCCGAAGCCACCAAGGCGCGGTACCAGAAAGAAGGAGGAAAGCGCCTCTTTCTCGACGAACTCATCACCAAAGAGCTGCTCATGCAGGAAGCGCGCAAGCTAGGACTTGACCAGAACGATGCGATCCGCGATCGGGCGCAACGCTACCGGGAACAACTGATTCTCGATGAGCTCCTCAAGGACCGGATCAAAGCCAAGGTCGAACTCTCGAAAGAGGAATTGGACGCCTTCTACGAGCAGCATGCCAACGAACTCCTCCCGCCATTGAAAGTACGAGTGTCACAAATGCTGCTGCCCAATATTTCAGCTGCGAAAGATTTGGAAAAGCAGATCAACCAGGGGGGACATTTCTCCCAATTTGCGCAGCGCTATTCCATCGACGGCAAAACGAAAGCGAACGGAGGCGATCTCGGCCCCTATCGCAAGGACTTGGTCGTCCCGGAAGTCGACGAAGTCATTCATACCCTCAAGCCCGGATTCATCAGTGCGCCGATCAAGACGGAGGCCGGCTATTACCTCGTCATGACGACGCCTCTCGACAAGGAAATTATTCAGGCGGACGTGGCCGTTCGGGAACGCCTCCGACAGGAACTGCTCAATGAGAAGCGCCGAAAACGTTTTGACAGCGTGATCGCCGACATCCGAACGAAGGCGGTCATCCGCCTCGCCGACGCCTCCCGCTATATCACCGACGACGTCGGCGCACACTGAGACGTCGCGGATCGAAATTGCCTTCTCTCAAGTTCTTCCCATTTCGTGTACAATCCTCGGACCCTCGCCGACTGGCAGTCCCTCTCGGCGCGTGGTGAGTCCTCTATCCATGATCCCGATCCGTCCGTTCATCACAATGGCATCAGGCTGGCTGGGACATACGATCTTTTTCGCGCTGGGTCTGGTCGTACAGACGTCCCTGCTTTCAGCTGCGCAAGTGGAAGATGGGATCGTCGCGATCGTCAACTCGGACCTCATCATGCTGTCCGAGATCAAACGAGAACTCGCACCGGAGCAGGAGCGGATTCAGAAAGAACACCGAGGCGACGCCCTGGCGCGCCGCCTCAAGACGGCAGAGTACATGGCGCTAACCTCGATGATCGAACGCAAGTTGCAACTCCAGGAAGCCAAGGCGCGAAGCGTCACGGTCACCGATCAGGAGGTCCGACAAGCGGCGCAGCAGATGAAGCAACAGGGGAAAACGATCGACGAGGCGAAGCCTGCCGACATGAAAAACGTCCAAGAGCAGCTGACGCTGTTCAGGGTCGTCGACCGTGAGGTGCGGAGCAAAGTGATGGTCGCGGACACCGACATGAAACGATACTTCCAGGAACACCGCGACCGGTTTGCGCTCTCGGAGGAATACACGCTCAGCCAGATTCTCATCAAGCCACGCTCGCCGGACGATACGGCCGACGCGAGAGAGAAAGTTCGTGAGGTGATGGTGCGGCTCAAGCAGGGGGAGTCATTCGAAGATTTGGCGCTGCGATTTTCTGACGGCCCGAACGCCTCACATGGAGGACACCTGGGTTTAGTCCGGCAGGGAGAGCTCTTGCCGGAGATCGAGCGCACCATCGCCACCTTGGTGCCCGGCGGCATCTCGGATATGATCGAAACCTCGGAGGGTTTTCATATCGTGCGCCTGGAGGACAAGAAACCAAAACAGTTCCGCCCGTATGAGCAAGTCCGCAATGAAATCCAGGGACTCGTGTTTCAGCAGAAAAGCGAGGATGTCTTCCAATCGTGGCTGGCGGACCTCAAAAACAAGGCCTACATCGAGATCAAATTCGAATCCGCTCTTTCAGGACCACCCACAATCGCTCCCGCCCCTCGCCCGTCACCGACGAGTAAGGAATAATTTCATCGCGCTCGACCAATCCCAACCCTTCCTGCAGCAGGCGAAGCGCACCGACACGCTCGCTCATTTTTAACTTGTCCACTTTCGTCGCCACCACGATGGGAGGCCTTCCAACGGACGAGAGCCATGCGATCGTCTGACTGTCTTGTTCGCTCAGCACACGGCTTTCCACCAACACCACCACCGCGCGCAGCTGTTCACTGCCGTCGAGATACTGCTCGATCAATGGAGCCCACTGAGCCCGCAGCGCTTTCGACACCTTCGCGTATCCATACCCAGGCAAGTCCACCACCACGAATCGCGCCAACCCAGGATCGTCGCTGGTGATCCGAAAGAGATTGACCAAGCGAGTCTTTCCCGGCGTCCGGCTCACCTTGGCCAGTCCCTTGCGTTGCAGGAGAGAGTTAATGAGAGAGGACTTTCCGACGTTCGACCGTCCGATGAAGGCGACTTCCGGAAGGTCACTTTTCAGAAACTGCTCTGGCCCCGCACAACTTCTGATAAACTCTGCCGTAAGGATTCTCATGCGACACCCAGCCACTCACACATCGTTCGCCATGTTATTGACGCAGGCACTTATCGCCTCTGTGATACGCAGTCTCTAATGCGGAAGTCAACCGCACGATCCAGATCCCGCGTGAAAGCCTTCCTGATTATCGGCCTCTGCCTCCCGGTCGGAGCGGTCCTCCTCTTCTGGTTACTCGCGATGCCCGACATCTCGGCCTTACGCGCAACCAATCCCACCGTGACGGCCCTGATGAAGGCGCGACAGACTCAAGCAGAGGACAAAGGCCACACTATCGAACGCCATTGGACGTGGGTGCCGCTCTCGCGTATCTCCCCTTACCTCCGCCAGGCGGTTGTGGCAGGAGAAGACGCCTCGTTCTTCACCCACGAAGGTTTCGACTGGGAAGGGATCAAGGCCGCGGCTCTGTATAACCTCGAAGCGGGCAAACTCAAGCGGGGAGGGAGCACCATTACCCAGCAGCTGGCCAAAAATCTCTACCTGTCATCCGAACGATCCTTGCTTCGAAAGGTGCGGGAAGCTCTGATTACACGCTCCCTCGAACAGCATCTCACAAAGGAACGTATTCTTGAGCTGTATCTCAACATCGCCGAGTGGGGACATGGCATCTATGGCGCTGAAGCCGCGGCTCGTCATCACTTCAAGAAGTCCTCGCGCGACTTGACAGCCGACGAGGCCACCTGGCTGGCCGCCAGCTTGCCTGCGCCACGGCGATATGATCCGATACGAAAAACAACCTTCCTTACTCGCCGCCACGACCGAATCCTCAAATGGATTACTCGGGGATCTCCCCAAGTTCCCCAGCTAGAACCAGCGCCAAAGCCAGAACCAGAGCTGGAGCCGGAGCCAGGACAAGACCAAGATTCGACAGAGCCCCAAGACCAGGAGCAGGCGGAAGGCTACAACGAGTCGCCGACCTCACGATAGTCTCGCTCGCCGAAAATCGCCGACTCATGCGTGTAGTGTTTGAATTCGAGCAGATTGTGGAAGGGATCTTCAAGGAAAAATGTGCGATGCTCGATGCGGGTTCCGGGGAAACGCACGCGCGGCTGCTGGCAAAACGTCAGCCCCTTGGCTTTGGCCTGATCGGCCAAGGCCTGCCACGCTTCTTGAGAAGGCAGGACCAACCCAAAATGGCGCGGATAGATTCCCTGCTGAGAAGCTGACGGTTCAGGCGTCAGATGCCCGACGAGTTGATGGCCGGCTAGGCCGAGCGTCACGGCCTTTGCTGACTCTCGCCCGAGGATGCAGCCGAGTCCCTCAACGTAGAAGCGCTTCGCCG
This sequence comes from Nitrospiraceae bacterium, assembly GCA_039920585.1. Classification (GTDB taxonomy): domain Bacteria; phylum Nitrospirota; class Nitrospiria; order Nitrospirales; family Nitrospiraceae; genus Palsa-1315. The sequence continues at coordinate 9,331 of JBDSDL010000024.1, forward strand.
CCTCCACATCGTGGATGGGAAAAGCCAGATGAAAGAGCACGTCCTTCATGGAAATTGCCCTCGAACAGTCGGTTGGCCAGTCCCGTTCCACCAACCTGCAGCCATATGGGGCGTCACATGCCTGATGGCAAATCGCCCGTCCGGTGAGAGGACTAAGGCCCCAGCCGATCCATTGATCCGAGACACCAACATCCGCAACACCTGTCGAGCGGCGACCATAGGGCTCTTTCCCATGGCCAGACGATCGCAGATACTCTTGGCGATTACAAGACGGACGATGCCTTCGCCCATTCCTGTCATCGACACAGCACCGCTCTGATTGTCCGCGTAGACTCCACAGCCAATGAGGGGCGTGTCGCCGACCCGCCCCGGCAACATCGAATCGATGCCCCCGGTGGAGGCCCCTGCCGCTACCGTCCCGGACCGATCCAAGGCGACGGCGCCGACGGTCCCGTGCCGTTCTGTTATTGATCGTTTCTGCTTCGCGAGAATCCGGTCGTAAGAGAGGCGGCGAGGCATGCCGGTCGAACGATGCCGGTCGAGTTTGAAATGCTGCGCAAATCTGCCGGCGAACGGTCCGACTAACAGAACATGGTCCGTCTCTTCCATGACCAATCTGGCCGCCGTAATCGGATGCGCGATTCCTTCGATCGAAGCGACAGATCCGGCTTTGAGTTGGGCTCCTTCCATGATTGCGGCATCCATACGCTGTACCCCATCCAGCTGACGATTCGCTCCTCGTCCCGCATTGAACAAGCCCGATTGCTCCAGGAGACCGATCGTACGTTCGACGGCGATCAGCGCAGAGCCTCCTTGCGCAAGGATGCCGTAGCCGGCCGCGAGCGCATCGGCCAGACAGGTGGCCTGCGTCGGCGTCACACGTCGGGAACCGGCGCCTCCGTGGGCAAGAATGAGAGGATGGGAACTGATCAATTGAGGAGAAGCTTCCGAGCCTGCCGGTACGCCGGATCTTTCATGCGATCCAGATCGGATCGCACAAATCCCAGGCCGGTGACACAGAGCTCGAAGTTGTCGGAAAGTTTCCTGAACAGCGGAGGCTCTTTCCCTGATGGGCTGTCAGCCATTCGCGCGACAATCCCATAGGAGCGCTTTCCCGTCTTCATATAGTCCACGAGAAAATCCTTGTGGTAGATCAATCCGGCCGTCTTGAGGCGGCGCAGATATTCCGGAAATAGCCCCGCCATGAAGAGCGTGAAATCGCCGATATGCTGATGCACGTCCCGTTCACGATCCATTGACTGCGCTTCGAGCAACACTTCCGATTCAAACAAGAGATCCACCACCGTATCGACCGGTTGGTCTTGCTGATTTCTGATTTTATACAGTTGGTCGCTGTGGGTAAAGTCAACGAGCAGGTTGGTGACGTAGCTGGTGACGTTGAGGTCGGGCCACCCGAGATGTTCCGTGAAGCTTTTCTCAGTCAGGGCGCCGAACAGCTGACGGAGCGGATGCCGTGGCGGAACTTGCGTTCCCATATGCACCTCTCACACATTCCGAGAATATATGAACTCAGTATAGCAGACGATGGCCGAGGGGCGATATCGGCCCTATGATCCTTCTATCGGTCTTCACGAAACAGACTTGAGCATGGGCCGGAACTAGGAGACCCGCAGGCTGCTCTCAACGGCGATCCGTGAGACGTGAAACGTCAAACGTGAAATGTTTCGGAGCGAGCGCACTGGGCAGTCCTTCGTTTCACCTTTCACGCCTCAGGTTTCTCACTTCGCGGCTGTCGAGCACAAAAGTCACCGGCCCGTCGTTCAGCAACTCGATCTGCATGTGGGCGGCGAAGACGCCCGTTTGAACCGGAATCCCTTGTACCCGCAAGTCGGTCACCACTCCCTCATATAGACGCTTGGCTTCGTCAGGAGTAGCCGCCTCGTCAAAACTCGGGCGACGGCCATTCGCCGTTCGCCCGAGGAGCGTGAACTGGGAAACCAGCAAGACCGATCCCCCGATGTCCGCCAGCGAGCGGTTCATCTTCCCCCGCTCATCGGAAAAGATCCTGAGCGAGCGGATCTTCTCAACGAGATAATGTCCGTCGGTCTTCCCATCGCCCTTTGCGACGCCTAACAACACCAGGAGACCAGATTCGATTTGCCCCACGGTCTTGCCCTCAACGTGAACCGACGCTCTGGTCACCCGCTGAATCACAGCCTTCATGGGTTACGACTGTCCTTATCGAAGCTCCGCCAGGGTTCCTTCGAGAGTGAGCAGTTTTCGTTTCGTAGGCAAGCCGCATGAAAATCCTCCGAGCGACATATCCTGCGCGACAATACGATGGCACGGAATCACGATCGGCATCGGATTCGCCCCCACGGCATTGCCGACGGCACGGGCATACTGTCTACCTCCAACACGGGCAGCCACCCATTGATAGGACCGAAGCTGGCCGAAAGAGATGCGTCGAAGTGTCCGCCAGACCTTCTGCTGAAAACTTGTCCCTCGTGAGAGGTCCAGCGGCAGATCGAAGGACCTGCGCGTTCCGGCCAGATAGCCAATCAATTGCGCCTGCGCCTCTCGCAATCGTGGAGAGACCCGGGCGTCCAGCGGCGCGGCTGAAGCCGCCTGCAACTCGGACAGCACGGCCTGACGCGACACCTTCGGCAACACCACAGCGTTGATCCCCTTCGTCGTTTCGGAAACACTCATCCAGCCCCATGGCGTCTGAAAAACAACAGACCCCAAGCGTGAGGCACGGGGCACGGGGCGAGAGGGAGAACTTTCGCGCCTGTTGTCTCTGGCTCTGACCCCAGGCGACTTGTCATTTTTGGCTTCCATAGCCTCTAGCCTTTCGTCTCGCGCCTGATTTTTCGCTTTACCATTCCCCATACCAGATTGAGTTCTTCTGACCGCAACAATGCGTGGACACCCAGATAACCTCCCACACTCAATCCAACGGCCGCGAAGAGCATGACCGATTTCTCCGTCCATTCACTGGGATGCGTCCAGACCTGCGCTGCTGCCACCCAGGCACAGATCATCACCAACGGCACGGATGCGATCAGCACGCGCAGCGACGATCGTCCCACGGAGCACCACTCCACGCCGCCCAACCGACGGTGCAGTACCGCGACCAAGATGCCTCCATTGACCATCGCCGCCAAAGCTGTGGCCAAGGCCAGGCCGGCCGCGCCAAGAGACGACATCAGCAGGAGCGAAAAGACAAGGTTGGCCGCGATGGCGATGGCAGCGGAAATAGCCGGCGTGCGTGTGTCTTGCAGCGAGTAGAAGGCTGAGACAATGATGCGGACGCCTCCGAAGGCCCAGAGGCCGACAGAATAGCAGAGCACCGCCAATGCGGTCTCAGCCGTATCGTGTGCCGTAAAGGTCCCGTGCTCGAAGAACAGATGGACGATCGGCTGACGTAAGAGGATCAGGCCCAGCATCGCCGGCAGGATGATAAAGAGGATCATGCGAAGACCGAACCCCAATGTTTTTCGCAATTCATCCAAATCCCCGCGCGCGGCCTGTGCCGAGAGTGTCGGTAAAATGGCTGTGGCCAGCGCCACGCCAAAAACCCCGAGTGGAAACTGGATCAACCGCATACCGTAGAAGAGATAGGTCGGCCCGCCCGCAAAGAAGGAGGCGAGGATCGTGCTCACGGTTATGTTGATCTGTGTCACGGAGAGGCCGAGGAGCGACGGCACCATCAGCGCGCCGATCCGCCGTAAGCCAGGATGGCGTAACGTGAACCGAAATCCGAACAGCATCCCACGCAGACTCAAGCCGGGCAACTGCATGGCAAATTGCGCCGCGCCTCCCGCCACAACCCCAATGGCCACGCCGAGAATCGGCTCCGGCATCGTTGGCGATAAAAAGAGCGCGCAGCCGATGATGAAAATGTTAAAGAACACCGGTGAGAACGCCGGCGCTGCGAAGGCGCGCATGGAATTCAGGATGCCCATCGCCAGCGCAGCCAGGCTGATAAAGATCAGATAGGGGAACATGATCTGCGTGAGCAACGTTGTCATGCCCAGTTTCGCTGGATCGTCATGAAATCCGGGCGCCAAGAGCCAGACGATTCCTGACGCGAAGATGATGCCCAGGCTCGTGATGCCGGTCACGATTGTGAGCAACGTGGTAAAGACGGCGCTTGCCAGTTCCCAGACGTCTCGTTTCGACTTGAGCGTCTGATATTCTGTGAAAACCGGAATGAAGGCGGAAGACATCGACCCTTCTGCAAATAACTCTCGAAGCAAGTTGGGGACACGATAGGCCACGAAGAACGCATCTGCCGCAGGCGTCGCGCCAAAAATTCTCGCCAACACCATGTCGCGGACGAACCCGAGAATGCGGCTAGAGAAAGTGGCCACACCGATCACACCGGCCGCTTTGACCACCGAGCGAGTCTCATCCTGCGCATTTGTTGAAGCTGGGGGTACTGCGGTAGGGTCGGACATGAATTGGGATTCTAGCGGAACGATGCCGGGCAGTCTATCGCGCGACACTGGAGAAGCCTAACCCAGCGCGTCGAAGTGACGGGGCATCGGCTTTCGCCGTGGATATCGCCCATGCTACGATCTGCCCTGCTCACTCCCTCTGTGTGGAGATCGTGTTCATGTCTCTTGAACGCTCGTCCAACTTACCTGGTGGATTCCAAGTCCGACATCGCTCGCTTGGGATTTACCAAGGCAGCGCGATCGAGCTGGCGTTTTGGTATCCCTCATCCGGAATGCCGGAATATGGGCTGTGCCGATTTGCCACGAAGGAGAAAGCCGAGTCCTATCGCACCTACGTCTGTTCCCCTGCCTGCCCGGAACCGCTTGACGAGAAGGACCTCACCGTTGAACCCTATGACCTTGCCGCACACGAGGAACTGATCGACAACCATCCGCTTCCCTCTGCCTGGGAAACTCCGACCTAGCAGAACGCTGAAAAAGTCGCCCTTCTCACCCGCCCAACCCTGGCGCGCCAAGACGCGCCTATTCCCATGCTTCGTTCTCGCATCGTTCAGACCCTCAACGTACCCCGGGGGTAGGCCTTCGGGTCTTCACTCGCTGCGGCCTTGCTGAACGGCCTTTTTCAGCATCCTGCGGGATCGTTTGCCTATTGTGTTACAGATGCGGACGGTCACAGCTCTAGCCTGCTAATCGCGTTCAGTCCTATTCTGCAATGATGGCATGGCGGGGGATGGGATTCGCCGGCCTATTCAGGCAACAACAGCGACTTTGCCAGAGGATTTGGCCGGTTGATCCTGCATCTGGGCTTGTACAAAAGTGCGCAGGCGCTTGTTCTCTTGCGCAGCTCTAAGGAACTTGAAGGCGATGCCGCGAGCGCTGACAGAATGGACCATGCCTGCCACTTCAAGGGGGGGTTCGGTGTTGTCAAGGGATAGCTGCAGATAGAAGATGTCGTTCGTGTGAACCTGTGTTTCACTCTTGATGATACAGCCGCCCATCGAGAGATCAAGCACTGTTCCCTCACCACGAACCTTGCTCCCGGAGAACGAGAGGTAGAGTCGCACGGGTATCCTGAGGTGTTCGCGGCGATCGATCGGCTGCGTGGGGTGGTCCAGCCAAAGACGGGACGCAAGAAAGCGGTGACTGCACGAGGGACAGCGGAATGGCGCCACAAAGAGGAAGGAGGCGAGGTGCTCGCGTGGCGATTGCGGGTGAGACCGTAAGAGGCCGTCCCTCTGGCACCGTGGACAGCTCAGGGTGTGGCTCATATCATCTGTTCCTCTAATCCACGTGCTCAGACTTGCCGACAGGTCGGCTCTCTCTTGATCACGAATAAATGATCCCTTTCTCTCTGTCAAGAAATCGAAGGTTTCGTGCGGAAGTCATGTTGAAAGAAACGGAACGTTCATCGGTGAGTCTCGCCATCAACACGCACACTTGTGGAAACCGCCCGGCCAGCCAGAGAGCCCGTCGCCCAAGCCCATTGAAAGTTGAACCCGCCAATCCGGCCGTCGCAGTCGAGGATCTCTCCGATTAGGTAGAGGCCAGGCATCAGCTTGGATTCCATCGTCCTGAAATCGATCTCCTCGAGTGGTACGCCACCGGCTGTGACCTCGGCATAGTTCCAGCCTCGATCGTGTTTGATTGGGAATTTGAACTTGGTCAGCGCCGCAAGCAGACGATCTCGGCCTTTTCTCGGCAGTTGCGCGACCGCTGTCTTGGAATCACATTCGACGTGGGAACAGAGCGCCTCGGCAAACCGTTCCGGTATCTGTTGCGCCCATGTCTTCAGCAATGATCGCCGAGGATTGTCCGTCGCTTGCCCCATCAACCAGGACTTCGCCTGCTCTTGCGTTTGACCAATCAAGAAGTTTCCATAGACCTCGACGGTTTCTCCCTGCTCATGCCCGATGGTCCAAAAGCGGCTTGCATCCATCACAACTGGGCCACTCATCCCGAAATGCGTCCAGAGCACACTTCCTGTTCGGCAGTCGACCTTGCGGCCCTTCACTATTGTCGTGATCTCGACCTGCTGCGAAAGGCCGGAGAGATGCGCAGAGAACATCGTGTCCTCAAGAACGAGCGGCACGAGCCCCGGAACGGTGGCGGTCACGGAGTGCCCGAGTCGGCGGGCGAGGCTATACCCAAACCCGTCGCTTCCCGATTTTGGGATCGATCGGCCACCAGTGGCCAGAATGACCTTCTTCGCGTGCAGGACTCCCTGGCTGTGTTGCAGAACAAACCCCGTCTCGGCGCACTTCTGGATGCCTGTCACGCGATGGTCAGATCGAATGCTGACACCCAGTTCACAGCAGCGGTCAACCAGAGCATTGAGGATAGTCCGGGCTTTATCGGTCACAGGAAAGAGCTTGCCGGTCTCTTCGCGTTTGAGCTCGACCCCTAACGAAGCAAACCACTTCACAGTTTGCTCGACAGAGAACGCGGCCAACACATTCTTGATGACATTGCGGTTGCCGAAGAAATCGGTGGGCAATATAACATCGTGAGTGACATTACAGCGCCCGCCACCGGACACCAGAATCTTTGCGCCGATCGTTTTCACGCCATCGAGCAGCACGATCCTCTGCGTGCGATCGCCCTTCGCGGCAGCCTCAGCTGCAAAAATCGAGGCTGTAAGCCCGGCGGCGCCTGCACCGACCACCGCAACATCATGCATGTCGTCATGTATGGACATTAGAGAATTTTAACTGCCCGTTAATACCTTATTAATCTTGCAATGTTAGATTCCATCTCGTGAAAGGCCGACGTATCGGCGCTGGAACACATGAAAGCAGGAGGTGAGTACGATGACCTGTCAAAAATGCAAAGGGCTGATGGTAAAAGAGTGGCGACCGGATTTTTCGCAGGAGGCCTCGGTGCTTCGTTGTATCAATTGCGGATTGGTCCTTGATCCGTTGATTGAACAGAATCGTGTCATCCCGTTGCGCGCGAAGGAGCGGATCCTGAATGCAGCGTAATGGTTCATTCGAGCTTATGAGCCCGTTCGGTCGGTGCGGACGATTTATCGAATCGACCGAATGAGGCAGGTGTGGACGTGGCGCTCGTGGTTAGACCGAAAACTCCGCCCATAAGAATGTGTGATCTGAGGGGTCTTTCGCTCGCCGCGGCTCGACGTCCACCTCTACCCTGACACAGTGCCCTGCCAACGAGGCCGTCGCTAGAATATGGTCGATGCGCCAGCCTCTATTCGCTTCCAGCGAGCCCGGCGCTCGGTAATCCCAGAACGTATACTGCTGCCGGTCTGGATAGAGTTTCACGAACACATCCTGAAATCCCCACGCCAACGTGCGTTCATACACCCGTCGCGCATCTTCGTGATAGCAGACATGCTTGAGATGTTTTTCAGGGCTGTGCACGTCCATCGGCCTCGGAGCGACATTCATGTCACCGCACCAGATCGCCGGTTTGTTCGGCGACAAATGCGTCTCGAAATACTTGCGGAGCCGAGCGTACCAGCCAAGCTTGTATTGATACTTGGGTGAGTCGATCTCGAAGCCCTGCGGCACATAGGTATTCACGATGGGAATCCCCTTGATCACCACGCGCAAGAGCCGAGCGTCCTCCGAATCGCCCCCATCGTCAAATCCGTAGGCTACCGCCTCCGGCTTCTCTCGGCTCAAGATCGCGACGCCGTTGTACGACTTCATTCCTCTATGGGTGATTTCGTACCCGGATTCCGCCAATGCCAGCAGTGGAAACTCGCTGTCCTGGACTTTGGTTTCTTGAAGACAGAGCACATCCGGTTTCTGCTGGGCCAGCCAGTCGAGCACGATCGGCAAACGCTTACGGAGAGAATTGACGTTGAATGTGGCGATTTTCATGGGGGTCCCACAGACGTTCCAGCCGCCGCATCCTAGCAAAAGGCCCACGGGGGAACAAGGCGAGTGATATGGTCAATGATGGGGTGGCAGGGAAGTTGCGCCTCCGAAGAAATCTTACACGCCCGGTCGCGATCAGAGGTTCACGAATAGCACGGCCCTCAGGAAGCCTTTCCTCCAGAGGGCCGTGCTATCGACTGACGCGATGGCAAGAATTTATGGCGCGGGAGTAAGAGCAGGGGCTGCCGGAACTGCGGTCTTCATGTCTTGCCCCATCGACTGAGCGTCGCCCTTGGCTTCTCCGACTTTGGATTTTGCCGCGCCTTTATGCGCCTTCATCTTGTTCTTCATTTCATGGCGCTTCGCCTTCATCTCACTTCTGTGGGCTTTCATCTTGCCCTTCATTTCTTCCTTCTTCGCTTTCATATCGCCTTTCATCGCATCTTTCTCGGCGTTCATTTCAGCCTTCATCTCATCTTTCATATTTCCCATCTCGGCTTTCATCGCATCGTCAGCCAAAGCCAGCGAGCTGGTTCCGATCAGGCAAAGAGCTGCAACCGCAACGACGATCAATTTCTGCATGAGACACCTCCTGGAATAGATAATAGTGATGGTTTTCTTCGCAAGGAAAAGACAGCCTGCGCTCCCTTTTCAAACCTGTCAAGAATTAGTCTGGGAACCAACGTGTTGGTGGCTGGAGCAGCCGTAGTGAGATATCAGCGTAGAGTATGGTTTGCTCGATTCGTGAACTCCCGCGATCCGGTGCTGGAAATCGCAGCATCAGTTGGATACGCCTCGTTTCGATTCCTTGGATGACCCGCAGGATGAGGAGGAAGAGCAGTAGCAGTGTGGTGGGCCCATCAAGCGCGGCTGAATTATCGATGTATGGCAACCGAGCCGTCTCAGAACTTTAATTGGCGTTGAGCGTATCGTGGGTTCCCGGCACGCATTCTTCACGTTTCCATTGTTTCAGGATTTTCTGTTCGTTGAAGAACAGGGTGTAGCGGTAGCAATACAACATGGCCTTAGGACCGTCCGTGATAGATTTCCCCATTATTGCGGCCGCTTGTTGCGCCGTGTCGGCCACGGCAGAAAAGCTCACCATGGCCAATTCCTTGTCGCTGATCGGAACGCGATAGGTCCAGACCGAATCCCCTCCGAGGACAGGAGCCTTCGCCGTATGGGGCGGCCCGAACTTTTCCGTTACCTCATCTTGAGTGAGTCGATCCACGCCCCTCTTGAAATAGCTGTCGCGCCACGGACCTCCGCAGGCGAGCATCACCCCTGCGAGGAGAAGCATCCCGACGGTGAACAGGTACTGACGCACTTGTCTCATGACTTAGGCTGACCCTTGATCTCTTGCATGCGCTTCACGGAACAATACAGCGCATAGCCTTGAGCCAACATGCCGGTGACCAGCAGGCCCAATGCCGTCTTCATCCACTGCGCTCCCGTGTCTTCCAGTCCATAGATCCCGACGACGAACCCGAGCGCGATCGCCACGATCCCCACAAATCGCGCGATCATCCCTTTCGTGCGCAAATTACTGGAAGCCGGATGATTGTGCATCGCCATAGCAGGGGTACGCTACACTGGATGGCGCAGCCGGTTCAACAGGGCATTAGCAAGGCCCGCCGCCTCTTCGGGAACCGTGATGCCTGAAACGACGGTCAGCCTCGAAGCGCGAGCACACCGAATCTCTTCGTTGTGCGCCCAACCGTTCGACAATGGATTCCGCCGGATAGGTCACAATTTCCGCCAGCGTGGGATGATAGTGCGGCATACGCAAGAGATCGGCCGCTGTCCCATGGTAATACATCACCGCAATCAGTTCGTGAATCAGTTCACCTGCTTCCGGGCCAACGATCTGCGCGTCAAGAATCTCACCGGTCTGAGGCGCCGCGAGCAAACCCTGCATCGAAGCCAGCCCTCCTCGCACCGGACATCATGACCTCGCCCGTCACATGATTGCCGTCCGACAGTACGCTGCTGGAGGCATGGAGCCTCATGAAACACAAAGAGGTTCAACATCTTCCTGTAATGTCGGTTAATGACACGTTGGTCAGAATGATATCGAACTACGACTTGCTGCCCCATGCGCATGAGCTGGAACCTGTCAATTCTCCGGGACCGTCCGTCGGGCACAAGCTCGCCCATGTGATGAGCAGCCGGGTCTTATCCGCTACCCCGGCGACGGAGATCCGCGAGATCGTCCATGTCATGCTCGATGAACAGATCAGTGCGATTATGATCCTCGACAGCTCCCGTCACCCGGTCGGCATTCTGACAACCAGCGATATTCTCCGGGCCATCGTCCACCGAAGCCCACTCGATCTCCGGACATAACCAATGTTTCAACGCTCTGATTACCTTCCACAAACTCTTGAGTTTCCCGCGCACCCACGTTGCAAGCCCTAACAGGACGCTAGGCCCGTCCTCTTTATGGCTCATTCGAGTCAAGGGCTTCAGCCGAAAGGCCGGACCTTGCAGCTCTGTAATTTCAGAGGTTGTTCTCGTATAGTACGGAACGGAAACGGAGACACGATGGTGCAGCCTGGCCGCTATCGGCACTACAAGAAGGGCCACGAGTACGAGGTGCTCGGGATGGCTCGGCATTCGGAAACGGAAGAGGAGTTTGTCGTCTATCGCGCACTCTACGGCGAACGAGGGCTGTGGATCAGACCAATGGCCATATTTCTGGAAACCGTGATGGTCGAGGGTCTTCCACGCCCACGGTTCCAACGACTCCCGGACGAGCCCACAGGCTAAATGACCTTTCTCTTCGGAAGGCCTCTCGCATCCCCTATATCCCCTATCTTGAGGGAGCAGATACCCAGTCACTTGCTCCCATACTTGTCGCTCCTTGATACACGTTCGCACATTTCCAGATTGTGAATGTCGAGGCCAGCGCACAACTGAGCTGACCTCAGGCGGATCTTCAGCTCGAGCCTCACGAGGGAAAACAACCATGGCGAGACTGACGCAACTCCTAGTGGCGACATGGGTTCTGACATGCCTGCCTCTCGTGAGCGAGGCGGGAGATGTCTTCACGGGATTTCAGATCGACAATAAGAACCAGTACTTTACCTACCTTGGTGTCCGGACTCCGATCTTGCGGACTTCAGGAGAGCCAGGTTTGTTTGTTCAGGTCATGACTGCGGGGCTTGGCTACAGCTAAGCTACGCCGAATCGAAGAACAGCGGCTGAACGCGAATAACACGATCGCCTACCAGGCCGGCGTGTATGGCCAACTTGAAGCGTTCTACTGGCATGAGAAATGGAACCTCCTCGCCATGGGGTCATACGCTGACCTCGATAATTTCTTCTGGAGCCGGTTACGAGGAAAGGCTCTGGTCTGTAAATCCGAGAGGAGCTGTTGCGCAACGTATGTCGGCTGGAGCGTAACCGCAATGGGTAATGCCGATTTCCGAGGGGTCATGACTGGGCCCGTCGGCGAAGTTCAGGTCGGTAACGTGTTTGTGCTCGTCAGGGGTGGCTACCAACACAACACGACCTTCCACAGCGGCAGCTATGGAGGATTTGAGATTTACTTCCCTTTCTAGCCGTCTTCTAAAAATCTCTATGGGCACGCCTAACTTTAATGGTCTGTACGTATTGGACAATTGGAACACACGTCGCAGGATGCTCAAAAAGGCTGTCCAGCAAGGCCGCAGCGAGCGAAGAGGCGAGGAGGTACGTACCGCACTTCGTGTGGCCGTTCGCCCCTAGAATGGATCTTGGCGAACGGATAAGCCCCCCAGTGCTTCCGAACATCCGAAAAACTCTCGT
>JBDSDL010000025.1:0-6037 GCA_039920585.1 Nitrospiraceae bacterium
CGACAACTGCATACACCGGGGGTGTCTGGCTTGCGCTTTTTTTTGGATTTGAGAGTGGAGGAGGGTTCACCTTAGTGATATGGGGCGTCGTATTTTTGTTGCTCTGTACGCTTCTCAACCTGGCTCATGTGAATGTATTTAAGCTAGTTATTACTCTGGGTGTGTATGCGGAAATCGTCGGTTCGTTCGGCGTGGCGCTGCTGCTGTTTTTCTTTTTCAGACAGCATTCATTTTCCGAACTGTTCCTGCATCTAGGCACGGGGACTGCGCCCAGCCAGACGGCTGCATTTCTGGCGGCGCTCGCCATTTCTGGTTGGGCCTTCATTGGTTTCGATGCCTGCTCCACCATTGCCGAAGAAACCCATAACCCCAAGCGGATGGTCCCACGCGCGATCTTTTTGTCCCTCTGCATGGTGGGAGGGGTGGTGCTCTTCAACTCCGCCGCCCTGACGTTGAGCTTCGATCGTGACACACTGCTGACTGCCAGTGCCACGTCCGATCCCGTCACACCTGTGATAGCCAGTAGCTTTGGAGCCTGGGCTGAAGCACCTTTTCTGGCGATCGTCATGGTTGCGTTCCTGGCTTGCGGAGCCTCCATGGTGCAATACACGTCGCGCATTGTGTACTCCATGGCCCGCGAGGGCAACATGCCTATGGTGTTCAGCCTGGTAACGGGCTCCAAGATTCCGGGCAATGCGGTGATCTGCGTCGTGTTGCTGGCGGGGCTCGGCTTGCTGTTCGGGCTGAATGATGGGGCAGTGGCCACGGTGATCGCGTTTGGCACAGGCGGGTTGTACGCCATGTTCGCCATGACCACCGGGGTCGGTCTCTATACCCGCCTTACGGGCCGTTGGAACCCAGCGCTGGGTGAGTTGAAGCTGGGAGGCTGGGGGTTGGCGATTAATGTGGCAGCCTTTCTCTGGTCACTGTTTGAATTCGTCAACATCGCCTGGCCGCGCGCCTATGCTGTGTCGCTCAATGCGCCCTGGTGGCAGCTATGGGCTGTGCCGCTGGTCTTGGGCAGTATCTTGGGTGTCACCACGCTGTATATTCTGATCAGCAAAACTCGCCGGACCTAATTGGAGAGAATGGCGATGAGATACTCGCAAGCCGCGGTTCTGGGAATAAGTTGCTTCCTTCTGGCGTCCTGGAATTTTACATCGATTGTGCTTGGCGATGATGGCCAAGTGCTGATCCTCAACGCTGCCACTGAGCCGATAAGAAATGGCCAACTTGAAGTGTGCGGTCAGAAATTCTTATTTGGAGAAATTGAGCAGGGGAAAACGAAGGCCATTCAATACAAAGTGAGGTCAGATTCACAGTACAAGCTTGAGGTTGAGTTTGAGTCAGGAAGGAAACTGGGAAAAGAACTTGGTGAAGTCAGAAGTGGCTTAGATTTTCAGGATATCTTGACATTGAGTGATCATGACATGTCGTTAACTCGCTAGCAGGACGCTGAAAAATTCCGCCAGCATCGTTCTCGCTTCACTCAGAGGCTCAACGTACCGAAGCGTACGCCTCGTTTCTTCCCTCGCTGCGGCCTTGCTGGACGGCCTTTTTGAGCATCCTGCGGAAATCGTCACACCCTAGCCTCTACCCCCGCGCCTCTCGCCTGAACACCGACGATTGCAGTAGTCATGTTCATGAATAATGCTGATTAGGGCTTTCTCCGGTTCGGCAGATGGCCGGAGCGTACTTGGCAGGCCAATACATCCATGATCACGCGAGTGGAGATCAGGGCGGTGATCTCGGCTGCGTCGTAGGGCGGAGAGCATTCTACAATCTCAATTCCGGCTATGGGCTTGCTGTCCGCGATGACTTGAAGAAACTTCAGCACTTCGCGCGGCAAGAACCCGCCTGGCTCAGGCCAGCCGGTTCCAGGCACGAAGGCGGCGTCCAGACAATCTACGTCGAAGCTCAGCCAGACCGCGTCGACACCGTCCCAGGCCACTTCGAGCGCTCGTTTTGCCGCAGTCTCAATCCCCATCTCCACGCAATCGGTGACGGTCATAATGGTAGTGTGACGTTCACGTCCGGACTTCACACCGGGCCTCGGCGCCTGCCAGCCGCCGATCCCGATCTGCACGAGATTTTTTGCCGGCACATTGGGAATGTTCGTCGCGTGAAACCAGGGTGTCGTGTGCATGCGTTCGTCAAGATCGGTCTCTTGTGTGTCCACATGCCGGTCGAAGTGAATGATGCCGAGCTTGCCCCCCTTAAGATTCTCGGCGACCCCCCGTACAGTCGCGAAGCCAAGGGAATGGTCGCCACCAAGCACTACGGGAAACGCCCCACTGGCGTAGACGTGCGAGACGCCCTTGCTCACCTGATCGAACGTCTTTTCGATATTGCCGGGAATGGTAAAGACGTCGCCGAGATCGCATATGGAAATGGACTCCCGAAGATCCACGCCAAGCTCGAAGCTATAGGACCCATACAATGCCGAGATCTTGCGAATGCCTTGAGGGCCAAATCGCGTGCCGGATCGATACGTCGTGCCGCCATCAAAGGGCGCTCCGATAATGGCCACGTCGTACTGGCCGCACTTGCGCACGTCTTCGATGTATGGCGCCTTGACAAATGTGTTGATTCCGGCAAAGTGAGGGAGTTCTCCCCGGCTGAATGTGGGAATCCGTCGATCCTTAATGGAATCGGCACCGGGCAGACCTATTTCAAGACCACGGGCTATTTCTTCCCCATGCTTCGTGGTCGGCAGCAGCGCTTCCGCTTCGACAGCGTATTTGGCCTCCGGACCATAGTTGTCATGCAGGGGAACCTCGCCTTTGTACTTTCGCTCTTTTGCCAAGATGTTGCCTCCTTCGTGTCGGTCGGTCTGGTTTGTTTCGTCTTTCTCGACCGAGCAAACCAACTAGATGACCCGATATTAGGATTGGGGGGAAGCGAAGTCAACCGCTGCTGAACAGCCTGACAGTCTAAATCTACTTGCATCGGCATGCGTTCCTACAGCTTGAATCACGACTCCGTAGGAATTTATTGACACTCGTCTTCAGTTTCTCGAAATACTGGTATATACAAGTCGATTCGGCATGTCGAAGCTTGACGGAGTGAGTGAATCGGCTGAAAATGCAAGATGTGTTTTCTCCGATGTGAATATCAACGAGTAGGTTTCCTATCGGTATCCGTCCACATCCTAAAAGGAGTATCTCATGGCGAGGAACAAGATCAGAGCCGGAAGAGAGAAGAAGTTTGACGCTCGGGCTTCTCCCATACGCAATGTGATTCCCGATCGCCTCGATCTGCGCGACAGGGTCTATATGCCACCGGTGGCAGTGGTGCCAGGTCTGACACTTGCTCCAAAGACGAATATTCCTGTGCTCAATCAGAAACAGACCAATGCCTGCACAGGATTTGCCTTGGCAAGTGTCGTGCATCACTTGCAATACACCGCGAAACGCAAGCATCCGGATTGTTGCGTGGCCCCATTCATGTTGTATTCGATGGCGCGGCGGTATGACGAATTTCCCGGCGACCCAGACGTCGATACGGGGTCGAGTCTCCGCGGCGCAATGAAAGGCTGGTACAAGCACGGCGTGTGTTCGGACAGGCTGTGGACCTCGGAACAGATGCCGACAGGCCCAGTGAAGAAATCAGCAGACGACTGGTGGCTCGATGCCGTTCAGCGCCCGCTCGGGGCCTATTACCGTATTGATACACGGTCTATCACCGACATGCATGTTGCGCTTAACGAGATCGGCATTCTCTACGCCAGCGCGGTCTGCCACTCCGGTTGGGATGATGGATTCTCTAAAAGATCGCAGACCAAAGGCAGGTATTGGATGATCCCTCGCCGGAAGGCAAGCCTGAGCGACGGTGGCCATGCTTTTGCGATTGTCGGCTATAACCAAGTGGGGTTCATCGTGCAGAACTCGTGGGGGCCAGGCTGGGGTACGAAAGGCCGCGCAGTATTACAGTATGAAGACTGGCTCGACCATGCGATGGACTGTTGGCTCGCACAGCTGGGTGTGGTGACCGAACTGCATCTGACGATCGCGCAGTCGCCGACGCTGCGACTGGAGGCCGGCAAAGTGCAACTCGCCAGCGAATCTTCGTTACGGGCACGGGAGATCAGCCCATTCATCATCAACATGGAGAACAACGGCCGGCTCAGTAACACCGGTGATTTCCGCACGCAGGAGTCCGACATCACGGCTCTTGTCACACACCATCTAGGTAAGGCACGGACAGCATGGGGCTTGGGCAAGAACGATCCTGTGGATATTGCCATCTACGCGCATGGCGGCCTCACCTCCGAGGATACTGCGGGGGAAACGGCAGCGAAGTGGATTCCAGCGTTGTATGAACACAAGATATTTCCTATCTTCCTGATGTGGGAAACAGACCTCTGGTCCACCCTCAAGGGGCGGCTTCAGGATGTTTTAGAGGGCCAGCCGCGTCCGACCGGCGGCTTCTTCGATAGAGTCATGGATTGGTGGAACGCACGGCTTGAAAAACTACTGGCCAAGCCAGGGACGGCGATTTGGAGCGAAATGAAACAGAACGCTGACGCGATTTCTAATACGGCAGAGAGTGGAGGAATGAAGCTCTACAAGGCATGCCAACAATCGCCGTACTTTGCCGATCTGACCAAGGTGCGCCTGCATCTAGTCGGTCATTCGGCCGGGGCGATTCTGCACAGTCATGTCGTCGATCGCCTGGGAGGACGGGGCTGGAATTTCGAAAGCGTGAATTTCATGGCGCCGGCTGTACGTGTCGATCTCTTCAAAATGACCGTCGTCCCTGCCATCACAAGCGGCAAGGTCAAGCGCTTCAATCAGTTCCATCTATCCGATGATATGGAACAGAAAGATCCGACGTGTAAACCGATTCTTGGCTACAGCCGCTCGCTGCTCTACCTGGTGTCGCAGTCGCTCGAACATGGACGATCGACGCCGATACTCGGCATGGAGAAGTACTTCAACGACGGGATTAGATCGAAGAACTTGCCAAACATCCATACGTGGGCCGCGCCAGGCAGGGAATCGAAAAGCACGACGCATGGGGGATTCGACGACGACCAGGTCACGATGGCAAGCGTGATTGCATTAATGAAGGGGAAAGCCGTTTAAGGGAAGATCTTGCAGGGTCATTTCATGACGAACGCGATGATGAGCTAAATTTTCATCGAATATGCGTGAGGATGCACGCTGGCGTGACTTAACCTGGAGGATCGAATGACGATCGTAAGGATGCAGTGGGTCAGTTCTTCGGTTCTGGGACTCTTTTTTTTGTTGCAGGGTTGCGTTGTCGGGTCTTCCGACTTGCAATATCATCTTGCGCTCGAATCCGATCCTTCCACTCAGAAGCCTGAATGCACCGTCATGTTGAAGTCTGTGGTGGACGATACACTGAATGGGAACAGTGGCCCACTGGGAAGCAGTGCCTCGACGATTCGTGATTTCCAAATCGCACTTGAACGCCAACTTCATCAAACGGTGAAGGGGTTGGCTTGTTCCCCGGATAAGAAGACTCCCTTGAGCAAGGGGTCGGTCAAATGGCTTGCGTCCTATGCCTATGAGACGACGGACCCGGACCAGGAACTGCGGCGTTTTGAGGAGTTTCTGAACTCCCGGAAGCTCGCGCGAGAACTGATCCGACAGGTACCGGTTGTTGCGGATGAGCGGGTGGGGGAGGTCGAAGGGCTTATTGTCAGCGAAGGTCTTTGCGATCGCCGTTCACAATGGTTCGGGAACCCTGAAACCACAGACGAGCGCACGTGCTCGACCAAGTCGAGGCCATTGAACAAGGCCCTGTCTTATATAAATCAGAAGGATTTACACCGGTATCAGGATGATGGTGATACGGAAGATCTGATCGATCGGCTCCTCCTGAGGGTCAAGGAGGTACGAACCGGTAGGATGCGCAACGTACGTTTTTTCGTATTGGGATATGAAATTCCATGGGACGAAGACGATACGCTGATTCGCTATGGGATGCGGTTCTATTTCATCGATACACTTGATCTCGAGAAAAGCGTAAAAGATGAGCCGGCGATTGCAACCGAATATCTCGGCTATGA
>JBDSDL010000026.1:0-3374 GCA_039920585.1 Nitrospiraceae bacterium
CCGTTGTCTGACGACTTCGGCCACGGTGTTGATTAAAAACGTAAAGACAAATAACAGCACGGCCGCCAAAAATAAGATGCGATAGAGTGTGGCTCCATGAGGGGCCTCTGGAATTTCCACGGCAATATTGGCCGATAACGTGCGGAAGCCATTGAACAGGCTCCAATCCATAATGGGGGTGTTCCCAGTGGCCATGAGGACGATCATGGTTTCTCCAATAGCCCGGCCAAAACCGATCATCAACGCAGAAAAGATTCCAGGGCTTGCCGAGACCAGCATCAGCTTGACCAGGGTCTGCCAGCGGGTGGCTCCTAGCGCGAGAGACCCGGCGATCAAATGCCGTGGGACATTGGACAGGGATTCCTCGGAAATACTAAAGATAATCGGAACGATGGCAAAGCCCATCGCAAACCCGACTACAAGAGCATTCCGCTGGTCGTACCTGAGTCCCCAATGGGTGGCGAACCAAGTTTTATAGTCGGTTCCGAACAGGAATGCTTCGATCGGCTGGTTCAGGCCCAGACAGACCCACACGGCGCCGATGATGATAGGAATCAGGATAAACGATTCCATCCCAGGACGAAAGCGGCGAATGAGTGCGGAGGGGAGATATTGCCAAAGAATTGCTGTCACGGCGACACTGACGGGTACGACCACAGTCATGGCGACCAGCGCAGGAAAAATTCGTTCGAGCAGAGGCGCGAGCCACAAGCCGGCGAGGAAGCCAAGGATAACAGTTGGAAGCGCCGCCATGATCTCGATGGTCGGTTTAATCTTGGCTCGAAGATCGGGGTGCATGAACATCGAGGTATAGATGGCGCCCAAGAGAGCCAGTGGCACTGCGATCAGCATGGCGTACAGGGTTCCCTTTAGCGTGCCAAAGATCAGCGGAAGGAGGCCGAACTTCGCTTCAAAGTCATCGGCGCCACTGGAGGACTGCCACACATGCTCCGGTCCCTCATAGCCCTCATACCAGACGGGCGTGAACAGGGTTGCGAGTGTTGCTTCTGGATGGGGGTTGTGAATGGCATAGGTGAGCAATTCTCCCTTGTCGGTGAGGGCCACGGCGCCATCGGCTTTGGGCGAAAATGTCAAAGTGCGAATCGCCTGGTGGTTTCCTGAAATCTTCAGCAGAGTCTGTGCGGAGGTGGAGT
The DNA here is from genome assembly GCA_039920585.1 of Nitrospiraceae bacterium. Classification (GTDB taxonomy): domain Bacteria; phylum Nitrospirota; class Nitrospiria; order Nitrospirales; family Nitrospiraceae; genus Palsa-1315. The sequence continues at coordinate 1,155 of JBDSDL010000026.1, forward strand.
AATGGACAAAAAGATTGCCCTGCGTATCGCCAGTGATGAATCCCTTGTCGCGGAGCGATGGAGAGATTCCGGTGACAGGAGAAGGGTGCGCGTCGAATTGATGAATCAGGCGAAAACGAGTCGTCGAGCTTTCTTGAGCCTGACGCACCGGCATCCAGACTGAGACATCGCCGGCGCTGGTGCCGACGGCCAGTGAACGATCTCCAATCAAGTAGGACAGAGCGGTGACCGAAGTGCCAGCCGGAGCCACGGAAGTGGTTTCGATCAGACTCGCCTGGCCGCCCTCTCGCACGTCATAGTGGTAGAGATTCCCGCCGGCCGTTCCAATCGACAGTGTTTCGCCACGGCTGTCGAAGATCAAGGCCGTTACGGGTTCTGCGCCGAGATTGTCCAGTGTAACAGGGGCAGTGTCCAATGATACAGCGGCGTACCACAGCCGCCCTTGATTTGTCAGGGCTGCGGCAAGGGTGCCTCGATCCGTCGGCTGATATGCTAAACGAATAATCTGTTCTTTGGAGGGAGTCAATTGCACCGGAGAGCCTACGGTGACTGTGGGAACGATGTGGCGTGTTCCCGCTTCGTAACCGGCTGTGAACTCAAGCGTGACAGGAATAATGTGTCCGTCGTCCGTGCCAAAGGCAAATCGATTGCCGCTCCCTACCGATCGAGCAATGGAGGTGATGTGGACATCGGCTAAATCTGAAGGTAGGTCATACGGTAGGGATGCGCCGGATTGCGCATTGAAGAAGCGAATCTGGCGATCGGATCCTGCCGTGAGTTGATAGAGAATCTCTTGATATTCGTCCATTCCAACAAGACTGGATTGAGGGAGGGCTTGCGGTGAAGGCGCACCGGGAAAGTGACCGGTCTGGCTCCCTTGTGAAGGGAAAAACAAAGGAGCGATTTCTTTCACCAAGAAAATAAAGATACCGATAATGCTCAGGATGACGGCTATCCCGCCCATAGTGATGACGACTTGAGCAAGCTGATCGAAGATACGACGACGCATCATGCTGGCTGAGTGGTGGGATGTTGTTTGCAGGGGCGTATGGCTATACGCCCCTGCAGCGGGAGGAGAGGGGACTAAAGCGGGATCGCTGTCGCTAGTCAAGCTTTTTGAGTTCCTTCTCGATCGCGTCGGCTTTCAGCGGGAAGAATCCATCTTTGGCCACCACTTTTTGCCCTTCTTTGCTATAAATAAATTTGATGAATTCCCCGACGATCGGATCCAGCGGTTTATCGGGCGCCTTGTTCACATAGAGATAGAGATGGCGCCAGACCGGATACGATCCATCGTCCGCGTTGTGTTGGCTGGCCTCTTTATACGGTGTGCCCTCTTTCTCAGCCAGCGGAACGGCGCGCACATTCGATGTGAGGTACCCAATGCCGCTGTAGCCGATGCCGGATTGATCTTCGCTCACGCTTTGGACCACGGAGGCTGACCCTGGCTGTTCTTTGACTTCGTCCTTGAAATCTCCGTTCTTGAGGGCATGTTCCTTGAAAAATCCATAGGTGCCGGAAGCCGAGTTCCGTCCATAGATACTGATGGGATCGTTGCCCAAGCCGTCAGCCAAACCAGCCTGCTTCCACAATTGAATGCTCTCATTGTGGCCCCAGCGTCGGCTCTTCGAAAAGATCGCATCGACTTGCGCCATCGTAAGTCCTTTGACCGGGTTGTCCTTGTTAACGTAGACGGCAAGCGCGTCGATGGCGACGGGGAATGCGGTGGGCTTATATCTGAACTTTCTCTCGAAGGCATCGATCTCGGTATTTTTCATCGTGCGGGACATCGGTCCAAGCTGCGCCGTACCTTCGATCAAGGCCGGAGGAGCCGTACTCGAACCTTTGCCTTCGATCTGGATTTTGACGTTGGGATATTGCTTGCGAAATCCTTCAGCCCAGAGGGTCATGAGATTGTTGAGCGTATCCGACCCGATGCTGTTGACATTGCCGGACACCCCGCTGACTTTGATATAGCCCTTCAAGGCAGGGTCGAGCACGATCGCGTCGTCGGCATAGGCCGATGGGAGGCCGGAAGCAAGAGCCCCTAGGAGGGCGACGCACCATAGACTGGATCTGGCAGCTGATTTTTTCATTGAAACTCCTTTCATTATCTCATTATCCGTAATAAGGATGGCCGTGCCCTGTTACCAGGGCATTACGCGAATGTTACAACCGTGTTAACTCCCGCAATACTGCGACGCATAACATGTGTTCAAG
>JBDSDL010000027.1:0-4071 GCA_039920585.1 Nitrospiraceae bacterium
CGCCGGATGGCCGGCATTTGGTGTTCAGTTCGACGTCCGATGGAAAGAGCCAGATCTATATGATCGATGCCGATGGTAAGGACATAGAACGGCTTACCTTCCAGGGCACGCACAATAGTGCGCCCTCTTGGTCTCCAGCATCGTGAGCCTGAGAGATTGACCGTGCCGGATGAATCAAGGGATAAGATCGAAGATACTAACCTGGGATAAAGGAGATAGAGGTATGAACAAGACAGTCTATGTATATGGGACGGTCCTGGTGATGAGCCTGGCAGTGATTGGTATGTCTGGCTGCTCTAAAAAATCCGTACAGTCCGGTGGCGACTCCCAGTCCGCTCAAGGGATGGCGAAGGGAGGGGCAGATAGTTCTAAGTCCGGTGTCGGCAGCTTTCCGGACACCGGTGTTCAGTCGGGTGGCGGTGGGCTTCGGGGTCTCGACAAGAACCCTTCGGAAGAACGAGTGGGCGGTGGTACGATGCTGGCGAAGGTGGATCCCTCCAGCAGTGCCGAACGACAAATGGCTGAGGTCAGGGCCGAGCAGGCCGCTTCAGCCGCAGCGGGCTTGCGAGATGTGTTCTTCGGCTATGACAGCTGGGTGATTTCCGAGGATGGACGTCAATCGTTGGCTCGCGATGCCGAGTGGATGAAGTCCAACCCGAGCGCGCTGGTCAAGGTCGAAGGGCACTGTGACGAGCGCGGGACCGCTGCCTACAACCTCGTCCTCGGTGAAAAACGGGCGAAGGCCGCCCGGAACTATCTGGTCGAACTTGGTGTCAGTGCCAATCGTCTGTCCGTGATATCGTATGGGAAAGAGCGGCCGGCTTGCAACGAACATGCAGAGCCGTGCTATCAGCAGAACCGGCGAGGACATCTTGCGGTGAAGACCGGGAAGTAGGCGGTGCGCTCTGTATCGCGGCGGTTGTGACTCCGTTGTCTGGGAGGAGAGAACAGGGGGGTTCCTTTATATAATGGGTGGAACAATGTGGAACCATTTGGATACTAAGGGAGCCTGGACGACGATCTTTACGATCTGTGCCCTGTTGTCGACTGGCTGCATAGCCCAACAAGCCGACCTTAAACAGACGGAGAAGAGTCTTCAGCAGCGCATCAAGCAGTCGAGCGATGAGTCGGCACAGACCCGTGCGCGGCAGAGTCAGGAGATTTCGGTGCTTCGGGAACAGGAGTTGCCGCAATTACGTGGCGAACTGGAGCGGGCCTTGCACCAAGCTCAGGAACTCCAGGGTAAACAGGAAGACCTTAAGCAGCGCTCGGCGCAACTTGAACAGCAAACCAAGCGTCTTGAACAGTTGGCCGGCAAGCTGGAGGCGGATAGCACAACTCGCTTCAACCAGGTGCGCGAGAGCCTCAACGCTCAAGATGTCAAAAATAAGCAGGATCGCGATCAGCTCCGTATGGACGTGAACACTCGCCTTGACGATGTGAACCGACAGATGGAGGCGGTGCGAAAAGAAATCATCGAGGTCGTGCAGAAGACGAACAGCGGACTTGCCAAGAGTCTCGACGAACGTCTGCAAGTGCATCATAAGGCGCTGGTGGATAACCACGCTTGGACCGAACAGTTGTCGGCAAAGTTCGCACAATTTAGTCAGTCGTTAACGGCATTCAGGGATTCGCTGACAGGATTGAGCGAGCGGATGAGCCAAGAAGAGCAGGCGAGCAAAGCGTCGACAACCCACATCAATGAGATGAACAAGGCGGTGACCGATCACTTAGGCGATGTCAACAAGAGTGTTGCATCTGTCGCCCAAAAGTTTGCTGCCCGCTTCGATGAGCAGGATCGTCGTCTTGATGCCATCTCCAAAGCCGTTGATCAGGATGCGCATGTACGGGGGAACAAGGGAGGGACACGACAGTCAACGACGAAGCCGGCCCACCGATCGGGAACGGCGCCTTCGTCTGACACCTCAAATGCTGAGCAGGAACTGCCTTCGGCTACGCTCTCTGCGCAAGCTGAAGCGGTGACATCGGCAGTTGAGACCGAGGTGTCGCCGCGCCCGCAAGTTAGCCAGAGTAGGGAGCGTTCAGACAGAGCCGAGTACGAACGCCTACTGGCGCTGTTTCGCGATGGAGATTTGGATGGAGCCCGGCAGGGGTTCGCCGCATTTTTGCGCGACTATCAGCACTCGAATCTGTCTCCCAACGCGCGCTATTGGCTCGGTGAGTCGCACTATGGCAAGAAAGATTATAGACAGGCGATCGATTCGTACGACCGCGTCGAACAGGATTTCCCGCTGAGCGAGAAAGTACCGTCGGCGATTTTGAAGAAAGGGTACGCGTACCTGGCGATGAAAGATACGAAGCGCGCGGCTTCGGCGTTCAGACAGGTGGTGACGTTGTATCCACGGACTCCCGAGGCAGGGAAAGCATCCGATAAACTCACCCAGTTGAAGGAGCCGCGATAACCGTGATGCGCAAGCAAACAGGTTCAAGGGGGTCGGTCGTTCTCATGGCCGGGACGATGCTGTGGCTCGTCGGATGTGCTAGCCACGCGGATTTTGTGGAAATGCGCGACCATGTGGCGACGGTGTCGAAGTCTCAAGATCAAGATCAAAAGAGGCTGGATGCGTTGCAACGACGTTTGGAATCGCTGGAGCGGGTGAAGGATGGTGAGTCCGCTCGACAGAAGCCCGATCCGAAGTTCGAAGAATTGTCTGCACGGGTTCAAAAGCTAGAGAACCGGTTGGCAAAATTCGATGAGGCATCCGATATTCAGGTTCTACCCAAGGTAGAACCATCTCAAGTTGAACCTGCTCGCCACTCTAAATCACAGAAGCCGGTTTCTGCGGCAGATGTGCCGACGATGATGCCAGGCGTTCCCACGATTACCCCGACATCGGCGTTCAATTTGGCGTACAACGACTATCTCAACGGGAAATACGATCTTGCCGTAACGGGTTTTCAGCGATTTGTGAAAGATTTCCCTGGCACGTCGTTGACGCCCAATGCCTACTATTGGTTAGGTGAGTCCTCCTATCAGCAAAAAGATTATGTGCGCGCAATGCAATCGTTTGAGTATCTCTCGGCGGAGTACCCGGGAAATGAGAAGGTGCCGGCGGCGCTCTTCAAATCGGGGCTCGCGGCTGGAGAAACCGGAGATCTTGCCAAGTCGAAGAAGAATCTCAAACGGGTCATCGAAGAGTTTCCCATGTCGGACGAGGCGAAGCTGGCCAAGAATAAGCTGGCTGAAATCCGATGATCGGACGTCCATCGAGACGGTTCGTGGTGGCTCCCTTGTTTCTGGCGTTCCCCGGAGTCTAGCTTCATGCCCGCCGCCAGTTGCCCCGCTAAGATCCATATCCTCCCAGGCGACGTCGTTAGCCGTATCGCAGCCGGCGAGGTTGTCGAGCGTCCTGCCGCCGTCGTTAAAGAACTACTGGACAACAGTCTCGACGCAGGGGCCCTCCATATCACGATCGATGTGAAAGATGGTGGACTGGCCCTCATTCGAGTCGCGGATGATGGAGAGGGGATCAGCCGTGCGGATCTTCCCCTTGCCTTCGAGCGGCACGCCACCAGCAAGCTCCGGTCCGATCGGGATCTCGCCTCGGTGACGACAATGGGTTTTCGTGGCGAGGCGTTACCGAGTATTGCTTCCGTCTCCCATGTGCTGGTGACGACCGCGACCAGGCAGGATACGGTGGGGTCGCAGTTCACCCTGGTCGCAGGGGCCGGCAGTGAGATCGTGGACGCGCCCCCCGTGCCTGGCACCCGGATCGATGTCTCCAATCTATTTTTCAATCAACCGGCTAGAAAGAAATTTCTCAAATCGACCACGACCGAGTTCTCCCATATCAGCCATGTTGTGCAACTCGCAGGCCTCGCCTGGCCATCCGTGCATTTTTGCCTGACTCATAACGGCCATGAGGTGCTCAACTTCCCTGCCGTGACAACGGATCGCGATCGAATCCTCCAAGTATTTCGCCAGGCGTTTCTCGATCGGACCATTGAGGTACGAGGCAGGACAGGGGGATTGTCGATCCGTGGCGTGATGGTCGATCCTATCCACGCGCGGTCCTCGAAAATGCCGCAGGAATTGTTTGTGAACCGGCG
>JBDSDL010000028.1:0-5717 GCA_039920585.1 Nitrospiraceae bacterium
AATGGCCAGGACCATCGCACCCCCTACGATGCATCGGCCAATCTCACCACTCAAGTGACTCAGTCTTTTGACAGCTCGTTGGCCCACCTGCACACCGACTATCTTGACTCCTATGTCTTGCACGGGCCCTATCAGCGGCAGGGATTGGGTACCGCGGACTGGGAGGTGTGGGCCGCCATCGAAGGGCTCTATCGGTCGGGGAAAACGAAGATGATCGGCATCAGCAATGTTACGGCTGAGCAACTCACCCAACTGTGTACCAGGGCGGCGGTGAAACCCATGATGGTGCAAAACCGCTGTTATGCCGCACTTGGATGGGACACCGAGGTGCGGGAGATCTGCCGAGCCCATGAGATCATCTATCAAGGCTTTTCGCTGTTGACTGCAAATCAAGGAATCTTTGCCGAGCCAGGCATTCGGGCCATTGCCCAACGGTTAGGGACCGGACTTGCACAAGTCGTCTTTCGGTTTGCCATGCAGGTCGGGATGCTCCCGTTGACCGGCACCACGAACCCACAGCATATGAAAGAAGATCTTCAAGCCGAACAGCTCACCCTCACCGCCGGAGACATGCAGGTAATCGAAGCGATCGGGATGTAGGCTAAACGCTTTGAAGCACTCAGGTGGAAGCTAAACAGGGCTGCGGAAAAAACGGTGGAAAATCTTCGAAGTTTATGTGGGGAGTTCGATCAGCCGTAAAGTATAAAGATACTGGTAGAGCCCTTTATGGTCCATCAGTTCGGCGTGGGTGCCGGTCTCCACGAGGTGTCCTTTGTTGAGGACGAGGATGCGATCGGCTCGTTGGATGGTCGTCAAGCGGTGGGCGATCACAAAAGTGGTTCGCCCTTTCATGAGTTGTTCCAGTGCCTCCTGGACGAGTCGTTCTGACTCACTGTCGAGGGCAGAGGTGGCTTCATCCAACAACAGTATCCGTGGATTTTTCACGATGGCTCTGGCAATGGCGATGCGCTGTCGCTGTCCACCGGACACGTTGATTCCCTTTTCCCCCACAATAGTCTGATACTGGTCCGGAAAACTCATGATGAAGTCGTGGGCATGCGCCGCACGGCTCGCTGCCACCACCTCTTCCTGACTGGCCTTTTCGTCTCCGTAGCGGATATTGTCGAGAATCGTCCCGCCGAATAAGATCGTCTCTTGCGGAACCAGTGCGATCTGCCGATACCAACTGTCCATGGTGACTTGACGGAGATCGTGCCCGTCGATGGTGATGTGCCCCTCAGTCGGATCGTAGAAACGGTGGAGCAAGTTCATCACGGTCGTTTTTCCGGCCCCCGTGGGACCGACGATGGCGACCAGTTCGCCTGGCTTCGCTTCGAACGACACATCCATCAACACCGGTTGGCGTGGATCATAGGCAAAGCCGACACGCTCCGCTCGGATATGTCCTGAGACGGGGGACAGCGTCGTGGCCGTTGGTGAGTCGCTCACCTCGGAGCCTGTGTCGAGAATTTCGAACACACGTTGGGTAGCGCCCTGTGCCTCCCTGACCTGCGCGAACACGCGGGCAGCGGAACTGAATGGGCCGATCAGAATTCCGGCAAAAAGGACAAAGGCAAAGAGATCGCCCGGCGACACACTTCCGTCGATGACCTGGCGTCCTCCATACCACAACACCGCCGCCGCAGCAGAGAAGGTAAGGAGGCTGATGACGGGAATAAACACCGCCATGACACCGGCCTTTCGCATCGTCAACGCTAGGGTCTGTTCGACTTGCGCCGAAAACCTAGTCTCTTCCCGCTGTGTTTGGACGAAGGACTTCACGATCCGGATGCCGGAGATCACTTCCTCGATCAGGGTACTCATTGCAGCGGTGTGATCTTGAATCGAGGTCGAGAGGGATTTCAGTCTTCGTCCAAAGACCTTGGCCACAAGAACGAGCAACGGAAGCAGAACCAGGATCAAGAGGCAGAGCCGCCAATTCATCATCAGCAAGAACGTAATTCCTCCGACAAAGGTTACGAGTTGCTTCGCACCATCGATCGGCGTTTCGGTGACGACTGATTGGATGACTGTCACATCGTTCATGAGCCGTGAGAGGAGCTCGCCCGTTCGTCGGCGAGCAAAGAAGCTCACCGATAGGGTATGCAGATGCGCAAAGAGATGGCGGCGAAAGTCGGCGATGATGCGCTGAGAAATCCAGGCGGTCAGATAGCTGTGGCCCATCGAGCAGAGCCCCTGTAAGACGACGAGCCCGAGAAAGACGGTGATCATGTCCGTCATTCTGGACTGGTCGTGCTGCACGGTAATGATGTCCCACAAGGTGCCTGCCAACCTTAGCAGGGCTAGATTGATGGCGGCGACCCCCATGACCAATAGGCCTGCCAATACCATGCGGGGCAGATAGGGCTTCAGGAATGGGAGAAATCGTGAGAAGGTGGACATGATGAAGCGCTAATCTTAGAGGAGGTGGCTACGGAAAACCAAGGGAGAACAGCGAAGGGGAGATTCAAGCTGGAGGCGTTGTGGCAGTTACAGCTGTGCGATGGACTCGATCAGGTTCTTGTTGATGGCCACGAAATCCGAGCGATCCTTATCATTGATCACCACGTCGGTAAGGCTGATAAAGAGGCGTGGCTCTTCGTTGATTGCATCGGACACACGATTTCTCATGGGAGGAATGAGAAAGTCGCCAACGTAGACGCAGTTCACAGTTCGGACGCGGATGCGAACCTTTTTGCCTTCGGGCACGTCCCCCTCCTCCCCCTTCTCGGGCGAAGCCTAGCTTTTACGACGTTCGAACTTTTGACGCCGGCGCAGCTTCTTGTACTTGTGCTTGCGCATCTTTTTCCGGCGTTTTTTCAGCACACTGGACATGCGTTATCTCTCCTGCAAGGGGCGGAGTGTAGAAGTTTTCGCTGTAAAATGCAAGCGCAGCGGTGTATGAAGTTGATCATGATTGGGACGCGATTGAACGTGTTGTGGACCTGCGAGCGGTGAGGATCCGCTCACGCGCCGCTTGACCTGCCTGATACTCGTTCCTATATACTGCCGGCATCATGCGCCCATACAAATTTTCACTTATTCCCGTCTTACTCCTGCTCGGCTCGATATCTTTGATCGGCGTCGGCTGTGGGGGCAAGAAGATTCAATATCCCGAAGATCACGAACGGTATCTCCGTATCGATCGGGCGGTGGACTCACTTCGCCAAGCGTATGTGAAGAAAAATTTGTCGGACCTGGCCTCGCTTATGATGCCGGCTGAACAGCTTGACAGATTGCGGGAAGAGGCTCAGGGCGATTTCGAGACATTTAGTGCCATCACGTTGGATTTCGCGGTCGAGCGCATTATGATCGAAGGAGACGACATCGATGTGTTTGTACATTGGCAGGGGCTATGGAAAAAAGATGCGGACGATCCGGGGCTCCGTCAGCGAGGCCATACGAAATTGCAGTGGGCCGGCACACAGTCGATTCTATTGCGCGGGGTCCAGGGCGATGTTCCCTTCGGTATGAAAGCTCGGCAGGCCACCATTGACCCCCCACGTTCCCCTATAAAGAAGTAGTCCATGCCATCTCGTCAATCTCGCGCTCCGGCACAGGCCGATTTCCTGGTCATCGGGAGCGGTGTAGCCGGTCTTCGCGCGGCGTTGGAATTGAGCCATGCCGGCCGTGTCATAGTGCTGACAAAGGGGCATCCACTTCAGAGCAGTTCGATCCATGCACAGGGTGGGGTGGCGGTGGCAATGAGTGAAGAAGACGATGTGGCCATCCATCTAACCGACACGCTCAAAGCGGGGCATGGGCTTTGCCGGAAAGAAGCCGTGCGGGTCCTTGTGGAAGAAGGGCCTGATCGGATTCAAGAATTGATCGGGTGGGGGGCCAAGTTCGACAAAATCGGCGGCAAGTTCGCGTTTGCTCGGGAGGCTGCCCATAGCCGAAGCCGCATTCTGCGCGCGCGGGGGGATGCGACAGGGAACGAGATGGTGCGAGTGTTGATTGCCGAGGCGAATCGGCAGGAGCGTATTCGGCGATTGGATCATCACTTTACCGTGGATCTCGTCGTTGATGATGGACGTTGCTGCGGGGCCGTTGTGTTGGATGAAGGTTCCGGTCGCCAGTTCGTGTTGCCGGCTCGCGCGGTCGTGCTGACCACCGGAGGGGCTGGGCATATCTATGCGCGGACGACCAATCCCCCGAATGCCACGGGTGATGGAATGGCCATGGCGCTGCGTGCGGGCGCGGTGCTTCAAGATATGGAGTTCGTTCAATTCCATCCCACGGCACTCTACTTGCCGTCGAGCCCGCCGTTCTTGTTGTCGGAAGCGATGCGAGGCGAGGGTGCGCAGCTACGCAATAATAAAGGGGCGCTGTTCATGCAGCAATACCACCCCATGGGCGCATTAGCGCCGAGAGATATCGTGTCACGGGCAATTTTGGCGGAGATGGCGGCGACGAAAGCGCGTCATGTCTATCTTGACGTCACACACTTGGGGGCAGAGTTTGTGAAGCGGCGGTTCCCAACCATTTATGCGACGTGCCTTCGCTATGACATCGATATCACGGAAGAATGGATCCCTGTGTCTCCCAGCGCGCATTATATGATGGGCGGGGTCTGGACTGATCTGAACGGTGCGACTACGGTTCCAGGGCTTTTTGCCGCTGGGGAGGTGGCCTGTAGCGGTGTACACGGAGCGAATCGTCTGGCGAGCAATTCCTTGCTCGAAGGATTGGTATTTGGTGCGCGCGCGGCATCGGCAGCCGTGGCGTTTTCCGACAGACAGGAGCCTCCGACACCTTCGTCTCAGGAGGCCACGCTCCGAGCGGGCCAATTCGGCACACTGGAAGATGCGGAAAAGTTGCGAAGCTCACTCAGACGAACGATGTGGGGACAGGTTGGTGTCATTCGATCGGGGGAGTCGCTTATTCGGGCCTGTGCTCAATTGTCACGGTGGGCTCAACTCGTGACTCAGCCGTTTGCGAGCCGAGCCGCGCTGGAAGTGAAGAATATGGTACAGGTGGCCCAATGCGTTGCGGAAGCGGCGCTGTGGCGAGAGAACAGCGTCGGGGCCCATTACAGGTCTGATTTTCCGGAGGCCAAGCGGGCTGGGTGGCAACAGCACAGTCGCCTAACGAGCGGGGAAGTTGTCAGCGGGAAGACGGTTCAGAAGAAATCGCGGGGGTTGCTGTTGTCTCCGCGGGGTCGTATCGGGTGACTGGTCGCTCCATGATGACGCCATCGCGGACTAGGAACGTGCGGTAATATCGGAGGACTTTCCGGACGTATTGCCTGGTCTCATCGTACGGGGGAAGTGACTGATAGCGGTCGACCGCATTCTCTCCGGCATTGTAGGCAGCCAAGGCTAGCGGTAAATTCCCATGGAAGCGGTCGAGCAGCTGGCGTAAGTACTTAGTCCCTCCGCCCACATTATCATCCGGATCATACATATCCCGCACATCCAGGCGCACGGCGGTCTGCGGCATCAGTTGCATCAGGCCGATAGCACCAGCGCGAGAAACCGCCTGTGGATCGAAATTCGATTCAGCTTTGATGACGGCTCGGATCAACGCAGGATGGAGCCGGTGCTGTGAAGAGTGCCGACGAATGACTGGTTCGAGTTCCCGCTCAGACAAGGTGGCGTGGAATCGGCTGGATTCGACCTCAATTTTTCGATAGCGCGAGTCTGACGGGACGTTGGTGAGGGAGATCGAGCCGTCGCGCCCGACAAACTGATAAATTTCTGCCGTGGTTGTTGGCA